>NZ_JBFEKM010000056.1:0-22269 GCF_041552635.1 Sulfitobacter sp. | reverse complement strand
GAATACGCCGCCGTCGATCTGGTGGTAAAGAACATCGGCACGAACGCGAACCCCGACATATTTCAATACGTCGAAGGTCCGCTGCAACAGTCGCGCATCCGTTTGCTGGGCGAAAACAACCAGTGGCAGACATATATGGTGACAAATCTGTATTTGGTGAATGGTACGCTGATGCACCGCGACCGATTTCGCAACACAACAATCGGTGCCGTCGGCTTCGTCGAGCGAGACTGAGTAGGTGTCAGAAGGTCGGTCTGAATTGATCGACCCGGGCTTAGCTCAACCTCACACTACCCCTGCCGTCTTCTCAACTCCGCCACCCGCTCGATCTCCTTGGGGCGCTGCGCCTCGCGTTTCACAAAGATCACCGTGCAGCGGGTCAGAAACACTGCGTCGATCCACGAGACCAGCTCGGATTCCTCTGCGCTTAGCGCGGGCCATTCTGTCTGGCAGCCCGCCAATGCTGCTTGCAAACGCGATATGAAGGTCCAGCAAGATTCAGGGTGGTCGGCGTAGACGTCATATTTGATCGGCATCGGGAAGGACGTGGAAATATCTTCGATCACATACAAACCACCGGGGGGGGGGGGCAGCAGCGGGAACATTGTCTTGAAAGCGATGATCTGATGCGACCATTTGTGGCTGGCATCATCAAGTACGATGGACGGCTGTTGGTCTCTGACAGCTCGGTCAGGAAGGCGGCGCTTGATGCGTCCCCGATCCGGATCTTGAAATCATCTCCTGAAAATTTCTCGACCCTTGGGTCATTGTCCACGCCCGCGATCCGCGCCTTGGTGAAATACTACCGCCACGACCGCAGCGATGCCGGATTGATGCGCGGCAGGCCTACGCCCAGTTCCATTAAGCAGAAATCATGATCTCGGAACCGCTTGAACAGGAATTCATACAACCGCATATAGTCATGCGTCCGCGACGATTTATCCGTTCCCTTTTGGTGAGCAAGACCATCAAGGTCACCGCGTGGCAGCAAAGAAGGCAAGGTGATAAAGGGTCCGATCATTCCGCCCCCAAGCCGAGCGTTGGGGGGGGGAATGTCGCTACCTCGCAGTTTAATTCAAGTATCTATCTGTAAGAAGGTGCCTTAAATATGGGCGCTCCCTTGACCCGGCGCAGGTTCTTTGACCTTATCTGCACAGTCAAAAAAGGGTTAACCATGTACATTCCCGCCATTACAGGTAGCGGCATTTTTACGCCGGATCAAATCATCACTAATGCCGAATTAGTGACCGCCTTCAACGCATACGCCGACATCTACAATGCCGAACATGCCGACGCTATCGCTGCAGGCACGGTCACGGCAAAGGATCATTCGTCGGAAGAGTTCATCTTCAAAGCCTCTGGCATTGAACAGCGCTATGTGATCGACAAGACGGGCATTCTGGACCCGCATGTGATGCACCCGCTTTTGCGTCAACGGTCAGATGAAGAACCCAGCCTGATGGCCGAAATGGCGCTGGACGCCGCGCAAAAGGCACTGGCCGCAGCAGGCAAAACAGCAGCCGATGTGGATGCGGTGATATGTGCAGCATCGAATCTAGAACGCGCATACCCTGCCGTTGCCATCGAAATTCAGGATCTGTTGGGAATCAAAGGTTTCGCTTTCGACATGAATGTGGCCTGTTCATCAGCCACCTTCGGCATTCAGGCGGCAGCGGACATGGTGCGGTCGGGCTCGATCCGGTCAGCCTTGGTCGTGAATCCCGAGATTTGTTCAGCCCATCTGGAGTGGCGCGACCGCGATTGCCATTTCATTTTTGGCGATGTGGCAACGGCTGTGCTGATTGAACGGATCGAAGACGCAGCAGGCCCCTGCTTTGAAATCAAATCAACCCGGTGCGCGACGCAGTTTTCAAACAATATTAGAAACAACAATGGGTATCTACGCCGGTCCCGCCCCGATGGTGTTGCAGACCGTCGCGACATGCAATTCATGCAAAACGGGCGCAAGGTTTTCAAGGAAGTCTTGCCGATGGTCGCCGATCATATTGCGGGCCACATGTCCGACGAAGGTGTGCAAGCCTCTGATCTGAAACGGCTTTGGTTGCATCAGGCGAATAAATCAATGAATGATTTCATTGGGCGCAAGGTCTTGGGCCGCGTGCCCGAAGCGGGCGAACAGCCCAATATTCTGCAAGACTATGCCAATACGTCCTCGGCAGGGTCGATTATCACGTTTTCCAAGTACTCCAAAGACTTGCAAGGCGGAGACCAAGGATTAATCTGTTCGTTCGGCGCAGGCTATTCCGTGGGATCCGTCTTGGTCGAACGTCACGACTAAGACCTATATCTTTTTCAGCGACACGCGTTTGTGGACCTCTTCGGCCGTTTCTACCCGTTCCGAATATCGGTCAGTCAGATAGGCGCTACGACCGCGTGTCATCCACGTGAATTTCACCAGCTCTTCCATCACGTCCACAATCCGGGCGTAGAACGGTCCGGCAGGCAAGCGCCCTTGGTCATCGAATTCTAGCCAAGCCTTTGGAATGCTTGATTGATTGGGGATTGTGATCATGCGCATCCAGCGCCCCAGGATCCGCATCTGATTGACTGCGTTGAAGGATTGCGATCCGCCCGATACCTGCATGACGGCCAGCGTCTTGCCTTGGGTTGGCCTTATGCCCCCCTGCAACGACAGCGGCAGCCAGTCGATTTGCAGCTTCATGATTGCGGTCATGGCACCGTGGCGTTCCGGGCTAGACCAGACCATGCCTTCGGCCCATGTCGCCAGATCGCGCAGTTCAACCACCTTGGGATGCTCTGCATCGGCATCATCGGGCAGCGGCAGACCTGAGGGGTCGAACATGCGCGTTTCACAGCCCAGAAGCGTCAGTATACGGGCACATTCTACGGCGGCACGGCGCGAATAGCTGACCGACCGCAAAGACCCGTAAAGCAACAAAATCCGTGGCTTATGACCTGGATCATCCGGTGCCTTCAACACATCCACATCAATTTGCGGCAATTGATCAGCGATCAGGGCAGGAAGATCATCATGGGTCATTCTAGCATCCTTTGGCAGTCCGGTTGCATGACGCATAATGTTTGCGTCCCTGCGCGGCAACCACATCTTGAACGCCGGACACATCTGCCTGTAAAGAACCCTATGGCAAAGCTTTACTTCCACTATTCGACCATGAACGCGGGCAAATCCACGGTGCTTTTGCAAGCAGCGCATAACTATGTCGAACGCGGTATGACCCCCTATCTGATTACCGCGCAGTTCGATAACCGCGCTGGCGATGGCCGCGTGGCGTCGCGCATCGGGATCGGACAAGACGCCGACACATTTGCCCCCGATGAGGACCTATTCACCAAGATCGAAAGCCGCCTGCAATCAGGCCCTTGCGCCTGCATCTTCATCGACGAGGCCCAGTTTCTAAGCAGCGATCAGGTCTGGCAACTGGCCCGTGCGGTCGATGATTTGGGCGTGCCGATTATGTGCTATGGATTGCGCGTCGATTTTCAGGGGATGCTGTTTCCCGGATCGGCCACCCTGTTGGCATTGGCCGACGAAATGCGCGAGGTCCGCACGATTTGCCATTGCGGCAAAAAGGCTACGATGGTTGTCCGTCTTGATGCCGACGGGCAGGCCATCAAAGAAGGGGCGCAGGTCCAGATCGGCGGCAACGAGACATACGTATCCCTGTGCCGCCGACATTGGCGTATCGCGGTCGGGCGTTAAACGCCGTTTGGCAGCGTGCGCCCCTCGACGCCGGCTTGCAAATTTTCAACCGCCATCATCCACATATCCACACGCACCTCATGGGATGACGTACCTAAATGCGGCAATAGCACGATGTTATCCAACGCCCGCATGGCTTCGGGGACATTGGGTTCGAATTCGTAAACATCCAGACCCGCGCCACCGATTGCCCGGTTTTGCAAGGCTTCGATCAGCGCGCTTTCCTGCACCACATTGCCGCGGGCGATATTCATCAGCAGGCCATGGGGCTGCATCGCCGCCAGCACATCCGCATCAACCAGATGATGGGTATCATCCCCGCCCGGCACTGCGATAACGACCACATCAACAGCGCCTACCAAGGCCTTGAGGTCACTGATATGTTCCGCGTCATAGGCCAGATCCTTGGCGCTGCGGCTGAAATATTTCACCTTCATCGAAAAGCCGAAGTGACAGCGGTGTGCCACCGCTTGACCAATGCGCCCCATGCCCACGATGCCAACAGTTTTGCCCGTCAGATGCATCCCCAAAAGCTGCGAGGGGTGCCAGCCTGTCCACTTGCCCGAACGCACCAGTCTTTCGCCTTCGCCTGCGCGGCGCGCGGCCATCAGCATCAGCGTCATGGCGATGTCGGCTGTCGCGTCGGTCACCGCACCGGGGGTGTTGCTGACCTGCACACCCGCCTTATGCGCGGCGGCCACGTCAATGTGGTTATATCCAACCCCGAAATTCGCCAAGATCTTGCAGCGGGGTTCAGCCACCTGCGCGAAAATATCAGCCGAGAATTGATCCCCCAGCGTCGCCAGCACCCCGTCATAATCGCGCAGGGCCGCCAGCATTTCATCTGCGCCAAGCGGCTCAGAAGTCTCCCGATAGGTCACGTCATATTCCGAAAGGGCCGCGTGGACTTCGTCTGGGGCGGGGCGGGCGATCAATAGTTTGGTCAATGCATACGTCCTCCGTTTGGGGCGGGCTGTGTGGGTCGCATCAGCACAATTGCCCCGTTTTCATCAGGCACGCCCAGCACCAGAACCTCGGACATAAACGGCCCAATCTGGCGTGGGGGAAAGTTTACCACGCCCATGACTTGGGTGCCGACAAGGTCCTCGGGCGTGTAATGCACGGTGATCTGCGCGGATGTCTTGCGCTCTCCGATCTCTGGGCCAAAGTCGATCCACATCTTGATCGCGGGTTTGCGCGCTTCGGGGAATGGTTCGGCCCGACTGACCGTGCCAACCCGAATATCGACCTTAAGAAAGTCGTCAAAACTGATCTCAGTCACGCGATAGCTCCCTCGAGCGGTCCGCAGCGGCGGCGACTGCGCGCTTGAGCAGAACAGGGAAGCCGTCATCTTCGTTCATAAGCACATCCAGCGCGGCCTGTGTTGTGCCATTCGGGCTGGTCACGTTTTTGCGCAATTGTGTCGGGTCTTCGTCTGCTGACTTGGCCAAGGCCCCTGCCCCTGCGACCGTCGCGGTCGCCAATTGCAGCGCCAGTTCAGGGCTAAGACCTTGCGCAACCCCGCCGGCCGCCATGGTTTCGATCATGTGGAATACATAAGCCGGGCCCGACCCGCTGACACCAGTCACCGCGTCAATCTGTGCCTCTTCGTCCAGTCGCACGACATCACCGACCGCGCTCAGCAGTTCTTCGGCCTCGTCCAGCGCATCCGCGTCCACATGGGCATTGCCGACGATAGCAGTGATGCCTTGGCTGATGGCCGCGGGTGTATTCGGCATGGCGCGCACAATCGGCGTTTTGTCGCCAAGCGTCTTTTCAAATGTCGCGATTGTGGTGCCTGCGGCGACGCTGACAAACACGGTTTTGCCATTTCCCATCGCCTGAAGCGTCGGCAAGGCATCGCCCATCATCTGCGGTTTTACCGCCACCAGCACAACCGCAGGGGCGGCAGGTAAATCAACATTAAGCTGGATGCCTTGATCTTTCAGCCAATCAGAGGGGTGCGGATCAATAACCCAGACCGAGGATTTCGGCAGCCCCCGCGCCAGCCAGCCCGCCAACATAGCAGAGCCCATTTTGCCGCAGCCCAGCAGAACCAAGCCGTCTTTTGCAATACGTGTATTTTCCATGTCAGCATCCCCAAATTTCTACTCTTGGGGGCAACACTTACGCGTGGCCATAGGCCTCTGCAATGGCAACCTGAATGGCTTGCTTGGGGGTTTGATCGCCCCACAGCACCAGTTGCACGGCAGGATAATAGCGTTCAGCACTTAAAACAGCAGCCCCGATCATGGTATCGATCTGCGCCGCTGTCGCATCCTGACCGCCGCTCAGAACCAAGCCATAGCGGTACACCATCAGCTTTTGTTCAGCCCAATAGGTAAAGGCCCCGGCCCAGCATTGGTCGTTCACATCATTCAGCAGATGATACAGCACAGGCAGTTTCTCAGCCGGCGGATCCATCTCGAAGGAACAAACAAGACGCAGCGTTTCGTCGTAAGCTGACCATGCCAGAGTGATCGAATAGGTACGCCATTGGCCTTCGACAGCCATCGCGATTTGCTCATCCGAAATTCGGTCAAAATCCCAATCATTGAACGCCGCCAGGTTTTCGACGATGTCGATGGGATGAATGTCGTCGTCAAGATACTGCTCGGTCAGGGCCATATCGCCACCTCTTTTGTTCCGCGCGTCAGGTTGCATCTGCACCGCAACGCTTGGGTGTATCTACTATGGATCGCCGAGCCGGTCAGCGTTCCATACAAGATATGGTGCGCATATGCGGGCCATGTGGCAAGTCTTTTTCTGGGGGTAACCACAAAAGATAGGGGATAACCTCAGTATCTTGTGGATAAGACGGGCAAGTACACCAAATTGCGTAGACCGATGACTTCTATGTCGGACAAACCAATCACAGCATGCCAAAAGAAAAACACCCGAACTTGCGGTCGGGTGCTTCTTAAATGGTGATCAATGGGTTGGAAAGGCTGGGCTCAGCCCTTCGCCTCAAGCGCATCCAAACGTGCCTTGAGAGCCTCGTTTTCTTCGCGGGCTTTTTGCGCCATGGCGCGCACGGCATCGAATTCGTCGCGTGTCACAAAGTCGCGATCAGCCAGCCAACGGTCCATCATGCCCTTCATGGCGGTTTCCGCCTCGGTCTTGGCCCCTTGGGCGACGCCCATGGCATTGGTCATCATCTGGGATATATCGTCGAAAATCTTGTTGCGCGTTTGCATAGCGGTCTCTCCTGATCGGCTGTTACTGTCTATATGGTGTTCAATTGACGATCTCGCAAGGTTGACTTCCTTACGCGGGCAGGCTCAATCGGCACCATGATGGCAATGCTCCCCTTCCCGAATATGTCCCCCGAGATTTTCTCGATCACTTTGTTTGGCATGACCTTTGCGCTGCGCTGGTATGCATTGGCGTATATCGTCGGCATTGTCCTTGGCTGGCGCATGGTTGTACGCGCGGTCAATCGGCCCGACCTTTGGGCGCATGGCAAACCCGTCATGACCAAAACCCAAGTCGAAGATTTTCTGTTCTGGGTCATACTAGGTGTGATCCTTGGCGGTCGGCTTGGCTATGTCTTCTTTTATCAGGCGTCCTATTACCTTAGCCATCCGCTACAAATCCTGCGCATTTGGGAAGGCGGGATGTCCTTTCATGGCGGGGCGATCGGGGTGATCCTTGCTGGTGTTTACTATACGTCGCGGCACAAGATCAGCAAATTTTCGACAGGGGACATGGTGTGTCTGGGCCTGGCACCGGGGTTGTTTCTGGGTCGCATCGCGAATTTCATCAATGCTGAACTATGGGGCCGTCCGACTGATTTGCCTTGGGGTGTGGCCTTTCCGACCGTTGCCGCCCAGAACTGCCCTGATGTGATCGGCATCTGTGCCCGCCACCCTTCCCAGCTTTACGAAGCCTTGCTCGAAGGGCTGATCCTCGGGTCCTTGCTGGTTTATCTGGCGTGGCGTCGCGGGGCGCTAAAACAAGAAGGTCTGATCGGCGGTACTTTCCTTGCCGGCTATGGCATCGCGCGGTTCCTTGTTGAATTCGTGCGCCAACCGGATGCGCAGTTTATCAGCACGGGCAATCCGCTGGGGCTGGCGTTGCATATCGGCGGCTATGGGCTGACCATGGGGCAATTGTTGTGCCTGCCCATGATCGCCGTTGGGGTATACCTAGTCTTGCGGACCAGACGTCTGGCATGACGACCCTGCGCGACCACATCATCGAACACATCCACGCAAACGGCCCGATGCGCATCGACGAGTATATGGCGATGTGCCTGTTGCATCCGACAGGCGGCTATTACACCACCCGCGACCCGTTCGGGGCCGAAGGTGATTTCGTCACCGCCCCCGAGATCAGCCAGATGTTTGGTGAACTGATCGGTTTGTGTCTGGCCCAGACGTGGCTGTCCCAAGGGGCCCCCGACCGGTTCACACTGGCCGAACTGGGGCCCGGTCGAGGCACACTGATGGCTGATATCCTGCGCGCCACCCGCGCCGTGCCGGGGTTTGTGCAAGCGGCCCAGATCACATTGGTCGAAGCATCGGCATCCTTGCGCGACGTTCAGCGGAAAGCCCTTGCCGGACATGCCGTGCACTGGTGCGACAGCGCCGACGCGTTGCCCGACCAGCCGCTTTACCTGATCGCGAACGAATTTTTCGACGCCTTGCCGATCCGTCAGTTTCTTCGGGACGGGACCGGTTGGCGCGAACGGCAAGTCGGCGTCACCGACGGCGCGCTTTGCTTTGGTCTGGGGCCGGTGCTGCCGCAGCCGGCCTTTGC
The DNA here is from genome assembly GCF_041552635.1 of Sulfitobacter sp. Lineage (GTDB taxonomy): Bacteria > Pseudomonadota > Alphaproteobacteria > Rhodobacterales > Rhodobacteraceae > Sulfitobacter. The sequence goes on along the minus strand of NZ_JBFEKM010000056.1, from coordinate 13,805 downwards.
CGACCGGCTGGCTGACACGCAAGACGGCGACTTGATCGAAGATTGCGCACAGCTTGCCCCCACAGTGCAGGCGATCACTGCCCGTATTTCTGCCCATGGCGGGACCGCCCTGATTATCGACTATGGTGACTGGCACAGCTTGGGCGACACGTTTCAGGCCCTGCGCGGTCACCAAAGCGTTGATCCCCTGACCGCCCCCGGACAGTGCGATCTGACCGCCCATGTCGATTTCGAAAAGCTGGCACTCGCCGCAGCCCCCGCACAGCATAGCCGCATCACACCCCAAGGCGTGTTTCTGGAACGTCTTGGTATCACGCAGCGCGCGCAAACCCTTGCCACCACAATGACCGGAAAGCAGCTTGAGAACCACATCGCTGCACATCGGCGCTTGACGCACCCGTCAGAAATGGGAAACCTGTTCAAGGTGATAGGGCTGTTTCCACCAACCCAAAGCCCGCCGCCGGGATTGGATCCATGACGCTAGAAATTCTGACATCAGATAGTTTGGGCACCGTTCGTCACGGTTTTTTCACCCGCCGTGGCGGCGCGTCCTCGGGCGTGTTCGAGGGGCTGAATTGCGGCAGTGGCAGTTCCGACCAGCGCGAGATTGTCGATATCAACCGCGCGCGCGTTGCAGATGCGATGAATGTCGCCCCTAGCCATCTGATAGGCGTGCACCAGATCCATTCCGCCACTGTTGTGACCGTTGACGGGCCTTTGGCAGAAAAGCCGCGCGCCGATGCGTTGGTAACGGCGACGCCCGGGCTGGCCTTGTCCGTGCTGACCGCTGATTGCCAGCCGGTTCTTTTTGCCGATACGGATGCAGGTGTGATCGGGGCTGCCCATGCGGGTTGGCGCGGCGCGCTCGATGGCGTCCTGGCCGCCACCATCGACGCGATGGAGGCCTTGGGGGCCAACCGTGAAAACATAACGGCTGTCATCGGCCCCTGCATCAGCCAGCGCGCCTACGAGGTCGGCCCCGAGTTTATCGACAGTTTTCTGGCCGAGGACCCCTATTTCGCGCGGTACTTTGCCAATGGAACAGAAGACCGGATGCAGTTCGACCTGCCCGGATTTGGCCTGAACAGATTGCGCGCTGCCGGTGTCGGCCATGCAGAGTGGACGCGCCATTGCACCTATGCTGATCCGGATCGATTCTATTCCTACCGGCGCACGACTCATGCAAAAGAGGCCGATTATGGCCGGCTGATCGCAACAATCACGTTGTAATCGCGGCAATTCACCCAAATTCGGGCAACAATGCGACCCCCCATTGCCATGGTCTTGCCGCAAAGCTTCTTGCATCCAAGCCTATTTCTGACTGCAACAGCCAATCTAAAGGGGCAAAATACCTATAAAATAGGGGGTTTTCCAGATTGCGGCGAAATCGCCATAAATACGGATCAAAATTATAGGTATTTCTCAAGATAATCGGTGCCCTGCCCCATCCAGGCCCAAAACACTGTGCATATTCATCCTCAATCAAAGGGCACAAGCCCGACAGGCCAGAGGAAAAAGACAATGAAAACCAACACACGCTTCATCAAATCCGTCGTTGAAACTGCTGCCAAGGACACCACTGTCATGCCTTGGGCCCGCGGCGCACGCCGTGCTGCATTTATCGCCAAGCGCACAGCGCCTGCGACCACACGCAAAACCGCCTGATCGCGGACCGCAGACCGAGCGGGGAAAGACGATGGTCTTTTGCCCAAGTCCGCAAAGCGAGGTCGGTAGTATACGGCCTGAGGCAAAAGGCAGGGCCGTCGCAACGACCCGCTTTTAGATGAACGACTGCTTTCGCTGAAAGCACACACAGACCAATCCACGCCGATTTCGTTGGGGGCACGAAATGGCGGGGTCAGATGGAAAGTAAAATCATGCCACCGAATGCTGCCTCTTTGATTGTATCTAAACACGTTTATCCCTCTAATGGGGGAGAAACGAAAAAACGTTATGGCCCAACAACAACCCGAGAGGCGCGGATGCACACTGACACCCAACTCCGCAGCTATGAGGTCGTCGCCAGACGTCTGGACGGCTCTGTGTTTATTGGTCAGGACCGCGCCCCCGCTATTCCACTTTTTGAAAACGCTTTTTCCGCTTTCGCACACGGCACGATGATCCAGACCGATAAGGGCGACATCGCTGTCGAAGATCTTCAGCCCGGCGACCTGATCGTGAAATCGAATGGCAAAACCGCGCCGCTGATCTGGGTCGGTTCCAGCAGTTTTGTGCCTGCCGATACGGGCAAACGTACCCCACTTGTCCGCACCATGGCCGACAGCCTTGGCCAAGGGCGCCCTTTGGGGTTTCTTACATTCGGACCAGCAGCCCGAATTCTGCATACACCATCACGGCTGCGCGGCGGTGAGACAAGCCAACAAATGCTGACGCTCATGCGCGATCTTGTTGATGGTGTGAACATCATCGAGATCATGCCCCCAACACCTGTGCGGCTGTATCATCTATGTCTGGAAAAACACGCCGCGATCAGTGTCAGCGGGCTTGAGGTCGAAACCTTCCATCCCGGATTGAACACATTGCGGCACCTGCCGATCCATCTACGCGACAAATTTCTGGGACTGTTCCCCCATATTGAACGCGAAGAAGATTTCGGGCCGCTCGCGTTCCCGCGCGCGCCCGATTCCTTGGATCACCTGCTTTGATTTCTGTAAGGCCTTAGGCCTTGGTGCTAAGTCGGGTTTCCAACACATCAAACGGCACACCGGGTTCATCCTTGGCCGGGCGTATCACCAGACTGGTTTTCACACTGGCGACGTTTGGTGTGGTCAGCAATTGCCCGGTGAGAAAGCTCTGAAAGCTTGACAGGTCCGGTGCCACGCATTTCAAGATAAAATCCACCTCGCCGTTCAGCATGTGACATTCACGTACCAAGGGCCAGTTGCGGCATTTTGCTTCGAAGGTCGTCAGGTCTGATTCTGCCTGGCTGGCCAATCCAACCATCGCAAAAACCTGTACCTCGAACCCTAATTCACGGGCATTTACGTCGGCGTGATAGCCGCGGATATAGCCACTTTCCTCTAGGGTCCGCACGCGGCGCAGGCAAGGAGGTGCAGAAATACCGACACGTTTTGCAAGTTCAACGTTGGTCATCCGACCGTCTGCCTGCAATTCGGCTAAAATTTTCCGATCAATCGGATCAAGCCGCGTCCCCGCCATAAAACCCCCAATGTATTTTCGATTGTTATAACACTAGCGTGGCTAGGCGCAATATTCTTTCGCAAGACCGCAATGTCCCGAAAATATCCAGAAAAGCGTGTTGCAAGCGTCCCCGGTACTGCGTGCAGGGCTGATATGCAAACTTGGGGTTTAAGGCAACCATTCGGATGGCTATATAAAGTTCAATTCATTCATTTATCCATCAAGGGGCTTCACATGGCCGAGACACGCAAAACCAAGCTTTTGATTATCGGTTCAGGCCCTGCGGGCTATACCGCTGGCGTCTATGCAAGCCGCGCCATGCTGGACCCGATTCTGGTTCAGGGCATTGAACCGGGCGGCCAGTTGACCACCACGACAGAAGTTGAAAACTGGCCCGGCGATAGTGAAGTTCAAGGTCCCGACCTGATGATCCGAATGCAGGATCACGCCAAGGCCATGGGGACCGAAATCATCGGTGACATCATCACCGATCTGGACCTAAGCAGCCGCCCGTTTCATGCCAAAGGCGACAGCGGCACCACCTATGTGGCAGATGCGGTGATCCTTGCAACAGGGGCCCGCGCCAAATGGCTGGGCCTTGATACCGAAGAGAAATTCAAGGGTTTCGGCGTTTCGGCCTGTGCGACCTGCGACGGGTTTTTCTATCGCAACCAAGAGATTGTCGTGATCGGCGGTGGCAACACCGCCGTAGAAGAAGCGCTGTTTCTGACCAATTTTGCCTCAAAGGTGACGCTGATTCACCGCCGCGACGAACTGCGCGCCGAAAAAATTCTGATCGACAGGTTGATGAAAAACCCCAAGATCGAACCACTGTGGTTCCACCAGCTTGAGGAAGTCTATGGCACCGACGCGCCCCTTGGGGTCGAAGGCGTCAAGGTTAAGAACGTGCAGACAGGCGAGATTACCGATATCGCGTGCAAAGGTGTCTTTGTGGCAATTGGCCATGCGCCCGCGAATGAATTGGTCAAGGACGTGCTGGAAACCCATATGGGCGGCTATGTTGTCACCAAACCTGACAGCACAGAAACATCCGTCCCAGGTGTGTTCGCCGCGGGCGACCTGACCGATCATAAATACCGCCAAGCCGTCACAAGTGCAGGCATGGGCTGTATGGCAGCACTTGAAGCAGAACGTTTCTTGGCCGAAGTGGGCGATGATGAGGGCAAGGATACCTCCTTGCCATTGGGCTACGGGGCCGAGGTCAAGTCGGACGCATAACATTCGGCTTAGAGCGCCTTTGCTAGGATAAAGTTGCCCGAATAGGACAAATCTCACGCCTTTGTCCGAAAATTGACGCAAACGGGCCGCAAGGCTTGATTAGCAGAGCGAGGCGGGTTTATGACCCGTCTCAAACGTTTATTGACCCTAATTAATTGCGAGAATCCCATGCAGACGCCCAACCTTGCCCCGATCCCCGAACTTTATGTTTCTTACGATTCGGCCCAGAAACTGAAAGTTGAGGCTGGAAATTTGGTCAGCCATGACCTGACACCCCGTCAAATTTGCGATCTGGAACTGTTGATGAACGGTGGTTTCAACCCTCTCAAGGGGTTCTTGACCGAAGAGGACTACAACGGCGTCGTCGAAAACATGCGCCTGGCAGACGGATCGCTTTGGCCGATGCCAATCAACTTGGATGTTACTGACAAATTTGCCGAAGGTCTTGAGATTGGCCAAGACATCGCCCTGCGCGACCAAGAAGGTGTCATTCTTGCCATCATGACCGTGACCGACCGTTGGACGCCGAACAAGGCGGTTGAGGCGGAAAAAGTATTCGGTGCTGATGACAGCGCCCACCCTGCTGTGAACTACCTGCACAACACTGCTGGCAACGTCTATCTTGGCGGTCCGGTAACGGGCATCCAGCAGCCCGTGCACTATGATTTCAAAGCGCGTCGCGACACGCCAAATGAACTGCGCGCTTATTTCCGCAAGATGGGCTGGCGCAAAGTTGTGGCCTTCCAGACCCGCAACCCGCTGCACCGCGCGCATCAGGAACTGACGTTCCGTGCCGCCCGCGAAGCCCAGGCAAACCTGCTGATCCACCCCGTTGTTGGCCTCACCAAACCTGGCGACGTTGATCACTTTACCCGCGTGCGCTGCTACGAGGCTGTGCTGAACCAATACCCTTCTGCGACCACATCGATGAGCCTGCTGAACCTTGCCATGCGCATGGCCGGCCCCCGCGAGGCAGTTTGGCACGGTCTGATCCGTAAAAACCACGGCTGTACGCATTTCATCGTCGGTCGCGACCACGCAGGCCCCGGCAACAACTCCAAGGGCGAAGATTTCTATGGCCCCTATGATGCGCAGGACCTGTTCCGCGAACATCAAGAGGAAATGGGCATCGAAATGGTCGATTTCAAACACATGGTCTGGGTTGCAGAGCGCGCCCAATACGAAGCCATGGACGAGATCAAAGACAAAGACGATGTCACGATCCTGAACATTTCCGGCACCGAATTGCGCCGCCGCCTGCAAGAGGGTCTTGAGATTCCTGAATGGTTCTCGTTCCCCGAGGTCGTCGCCGAACTGCGCCGCACACGTCCGCCACGGAACAAGCAGGGCTTTACTGTGTTTTTCACCGGTTTTTCCGGGTCGGGAAAATCCACCATCGCCAATGCTTTGATGGTCAAGCTGATGGAAATGGGTGGCCGTCCGGTGACGCTGCTGGATGGTGATATCGTGCGCAAGAACCTGTCTTCGGAATTGGGCTTTAGCAAAGAACACCGCGACCTGAACATCCGCCGCATTGGCTATGTGGCAAGTGAGATCACTAAGAACGGCGGGATTGCGATCTGTGCGCCCATCGCGCCCTATGCCACCACCCGCCGTGCGGTACGAGAAGACGTCGAAGAATTCGGTGCTTTCGTAGAAATCCACGTCGCAACATCCATCGAGGAATGCGAACGCCGGGACCGCAAAGGCCTGTACAAGCTTGCCCGCGAAGGCAAGATCAAGGAATTCACAGGGATTTCCGACCCCTATGATGTTCCTGCGAACCCAGAATTGAGCGTCGAGACAGAGAATGTCGACGTCGACAACTGCGCCCATCAGGTGCTGCTCAAGCTGGAAAGCATGGGTCTGATCAAAGCGTGATCACGGGCCAAGGCCCCATATTAACAATCAAAAAAGCCAGCCCTTACAGGCTGGCTTTTAACGTTTCAGCCGCCCGCTTTTCCAAATCCACAAAACCGGCAGCCTGAGGCTTTGCCGCGCGCAACGAAGGTGCCAATGCATCATATTGCGCTAGGGATGCGCCCGTGATGGCGCGCAGCACGTCTTCTTCGGTTTCGCAAAGGATCATGCCGCCGGTATCGATGAAATCGCCTATATTCGGGCAGCCCCAATAGATCGGCACCGTTTCGCACAGCACTGCATCCACCAGCTTTTCGCTAAAGTAATTCTGCTCGCGCACGTTTTCGATGACCACGGAAAACCGGTAAGGGGCCAACCCGTCGCTTTTGTCGGCGAACGGCGCATAACCGCGCCCCAAGACAGTGACGTCTTGGCCTTGAGCTTGGATTTGTTCAACCAAACGGTGCCGCAGTTGATGGCCGATATGGTCCCGCTTGGCCGATGCGATCAGGGACATATGCTGCGTCTTGGTGACATCCAACCCCTGATAGTCAGGCACCCACGTCGTTCCATAGGGCAGGAATAACCCGTTGGGAATCCGGTCCAACAGCGGACGATGATAGGTCATCACCCGAGAAAACCGCCGATAAGTCAGCCGAAGCCAACGTAAATGCCGCGCATGGATGATCGACGGTTCGACCACCATAGCCGTAACCTTGGCGCGGGTACCGAGGTTGGGCAAAAAATGCATGTTGGTCTTGGGGTAGATGATCAGATGGTCATTGTGGGTAAGGTCAGCCACGACCCCCTGCCCCAGACGATCGGGCCGCCCCAAGGGCCAGATCAGGTCATCAAGGGACCGCGCTGCCAGCCGCTTTCCCAGCTTGCTGCCATAGGGGAGAACGGCAATAGCGGGATCGGACATGCGGGCACCTTCATAAGTTGTTCACAGGTTTAGCTCTGGCGGTCTTAATAGAAAAGGCCGCACCTTGGTGCGACCTTCTGAAAAACAGCTGATATGCTTGGACTTAATGCACCATCACCGGCGCGTAATCATGATCGCGCGCAAGGCTGAATGCCAGCTTGCGGTCGCCCACCAGCGCCAATTGCTGTCCTTTGGCATCGTGAACCGCGTAAAGCTGTTCCAGCCCTTCGGCCTGATCGCGCACTTCACGGGGCAGATCAGAGACAGCGATCATCTTCACGTAAACCGTCCGGTCCTGAATATGAGTATCTTCATTATGCATCTTATTCCCCTTTTCTGATTTTAATCGTCTGAACTACTTTTTCCGGCTTGGCCCGTGTCAGATCCACATGCAGCAGACCGTTTTCCATCAAGGCTTCGCCCACTTCGACGCCATCGGCCAAAACGAAAGACCTTTGAAACTGGCGCGCAGCAATCCCGCGGTGCAGAAAAATACGTCCATCCTGCCCTTCGGCCTGCCTGCCGCGAATGACCAGCTGTCTGTCTTCCACCGTTATGGCAAGGTCTTCCTCGGCGAACCCTGCTACAGCCAGCGTAATCAGATAACTGTAATCCGACGTTTGTTCGATGTTGAACGGCGGATAACCTTCGTTACCGGCCTTGGCGCTGCGTTCCAGCACCTGCTCAAGTTGTTCAAATCCCAACATGTGGGGATAAGAAGCCAGCGTTAATTTCGTCATAAGACACGTCCTTTAGATCAAGCGACAGTCAATCGTATTGGCCCCAGTATGGCGACCTCTGTGTCAAATATGGGGAGCAGACGTGTCAGACGCAAGGGCTATGCCAACGAAAGGCTAACGCCTATGTTAATAGTCCTAAGTAGCGAAAGAATCAGCAAGCCTTATGAACGCCCCCTCTGACCTGTCCATGAAGAACGATGACGTGTTGCGCGTGGAGCTTGAAGTCTTCCGCCGCGAGCACCGCGATCTTGACGATGCAATCCATGCGCTGGTGGACAAAGGGACCGGCGATCAGCTGACCCTGCAGCGCTGGAAAAAACGCAAATTGCGCCTGAAAGACATGATTGCCCAGATCGAAGACCGTCTGACCCCCGATATTACCGCCTAAGCGCCGCAACGGCGGATTGCCACGCCATTCCTGATGGCTATAGTGCGCGCTTCAATCGCGATCTTATAAAGGCTTACCCTCAATGGAAAATCCCCCCGTCGGCATCATCATGGGTTCCCAATCGGATTGGAGCACCATGCGAGAAGCAGCCAGTTTGCTGGATGAATTGGGCATCGCCTTTGAGGCCAAGATCGTGTCGGCCCACCGCACGCCTGACCGTCTTTGGTCTTATGGCAAGTCCGCCGTGGATCGCGGATTGCAGGTCATCATCGCAGGTGCGGGCGGTGCCGCGCATTTGCCCGGCATGATGGCGTCCAAGACCCGCGTGCCGGTGATCGGCGTACCGGTGCAGACCAAGGCGCTTTCGGGCGTCGATTCGCTTTATTCGATTTTGCAAATGCCGCGCGGTTTTCCCGTTGCCACCATGGCGATCGGTGCAGCGGGGGCGGCCAATGCAGCCCTGATGGCCGCAGGTATTCTTGCCCTGCAAGACGCTGATCTGGCGGAACGTCTGGACGATTGGCGCGATGCGCTCAGCGCCTCCATTCCAGAGGAGCCTTCCAATGACTGATCCTCTTCCCACTGGTGCGACGATCGGTATTTTGGGTGGCGGCCAATTGGGCCGCATGTTGTCAGTGGCCGCTGCGCGCCTTGGATTTCGCACGCATATTTTTGAACCCGGTGCCAACCCGCCTGCCGCTGATGTCGCCCACGCGGTGACCACCGCAGGGTACGACGATGTGGCCGCGCTCACGGCCTTTGCCAAGGCCGTCGATGTCGTGACGTTCGAATTTGAAAACATCCCGACCGAGGCGCTGGATGTGATCGAATCCATCACGCCGATCCACCCCAACCGCGAGGCGCTGCGCACCAGTCAGGATCGCCTGACCGAAAAGACCTTTCTTGAGGGGCTGGGTTTGCGCGTTGCCCCCTTTGCCGACATTGCCAACGCTGCTGATCTTGAGGCCGCATTGCAAACCATCGGCGCGCCCGCGATCCTGAAAACACGGCGTTTCGGCTATGATGGCAAGGGCCAGTCGCGCCTGCGCAGCGTTGATGACGCCGCAACAGCCTGGGCCGATATGGCTGACAGCCCTTCGGTTCTTGAGGGCTTCGTTGACTTCTCGATCGAAGTATCTGTCATTGCCGCGCGCAGTGCATCCGGTGATGTCGCGTGTTTTGATCCGGGCGAAAATGTCCACCGCGACGGGATTTTGCACACCACGACTGTCCCTGCCCGGCTAAGTGGCGCGCAGCGCATGGATGCCGTATTGCTTGCCGCCAAGATATTGAACGCGTTGGATTATGTCGGTGTTCTGGGGGTAGAGCTTTTCGTGACGCCACAGGGTTTCATCGTCAATGAGATCGCGCCGCGGGTCCATAATTCGGGCCACTGGACGCAAAATGGCTGTACCGTGGACCAGTTCGAACAACACATCCGCGCCGTTACCGGATGGCCCTTGGGCGACGGCAGCCGGCATGCGGATGTGGTGATGGAAAACCTGATCGGCGATGATATGGACCGCGTGCCAGAGCTTGCCAAACAACGCGACACGGCCTTGCATCTTTATGGCAAGGCGGATGTGAAAGCGGGCCGCAAAATGGGCCATGTCAACGTCATCAAACGGTAAAACGCATCGCAATATCGCCTGACATATAGCTGACGCGCCCACCTGCCATGGTCATGGCAACACGGCGCGTCTTGGCATCCAGAACCACCAGATCGGCACGCATATCAGGCAACAGATCACCGCGATCCGCAAGCCCCAGCACGGCCGCCGGCCCCGCCGACACCAACCGCCATGCATCGGCCAGCGATAAAACCCCGCTATCGGCCAGCATGAACGCGGCACGGCGTGGCGAAGGATAGTGGTAGTCGGACGCTAACGCCGCGCCGACCCCCATCATGATCAGATCAACCGCTGATACATTCCCGTTATGCGACCCGCCCCGAACCACATTCGGGGACCCCAGCACAACAAGGTCGCCTGCCGCTGTAGCGGCCTCGGCGGCCTCAAGGGTTTCGGGGAATTCCGCAACGTTCACACCTCGCGCGCGCCATGCGGCACGACCTTCGGCGGTTGTGTCGTCGTGGCTGCCCATTTGCACGTCTTGGGCTGCCAAGACCGCGCACAGTTCGTCCAAGGCGGCGGGCACATCGGCGCGGCGCGCGTGCATTTCCTGCATCAGCTTCAAATGCGCATCCGGGTTGCGCCCTGCTTTCAACGCTTGGGCCACCATGCGTTTCGGCACGCGCCCCTCGGCCAGCCGCCCATGGGGCAGATGGTCGTTGAACACGATATAGGACAGCCCCCAATCAGCCATCTGGCTTGGGATTTGATCATATAAATCAAGCATATGCGTCTCGAAACGCAACTGCCCACGCAAATCGGTAACCAGCCCGAGGGCCGTGACGCGCATCGCTTCAAACACCTGTTTGGCAAATTCGGGACCGCGCAGTCCGCCTTCCCAACTGACGAACTGCGCCAAAACGGCGGTGGTGATGCCATTGGCAGCCAATTCGGCCTCGGCAGCGACCAACCCTTCGGACAGGGTCTTCATCGCGCCGCGGCGCGGGGCCAAATGGCGTTCGAACCCGTCGCCATGAACGTCGACAATTCCCGGCAGAACCATATAGCCGCTCAAATCTACTGCCCGTTTTTGCGGGGCATCGACAATCACACCCTCTGCGATGGACAGCGCGCGCCGGTCCAGCCCGTCTTTGCCCAAGACCTGTGCACCGGTTAGATCAAGGTTTAGCATCGTCATCCTCCGCGCCGGGCAGGCAATCCCCCGTCGGGCAGCCAATGGAATCAAGCACTGCGTCCACGAACGTCAGTGAGCGATCGAATTTTCCGGTGTTCAGATAGGCCATCGTCTGGGCGATCACCGTGGGGTTCAACATCATAAAAGTATGGGTCACCGGCAGCATCAAAAAGTCGCGCATGCCCTTAACCCGTGTCGATTTCACAGATACTTTCCCATCATCCCGCCCCGGCAATAGCGAAGAAAAATAGGGATTTAGCGATTGCGTCCCTGCAATCACGCCCAGATCAAATGTCACCGGAGGCAGCTTGCGAGGCAACGAATCCGGACCCGTCCCCATCTGCGCGCCCGCAGGTCCGTTCAGCCAATCGAACCCCGGAAAATCACCCAACGCATCGACGACCTCGCTGCCTTGGTTCGGGGGGGCCAGCATCACGACGCGGCCCACGCGCGCATCACCCGTCTCGGCCACCCATTGACGCAGTAAAATGCCGCCCATGGAATGGGTCACGAAATCAACTTTTTCAGTCCCGCAGGCCGCGACGGCGTCGGGTAAGGTTCTGCGGGTCAATTCCTCGACTGGGGCCTCTGTCGAGGGGTATCCGGGGCGCACGATTTTGTAGCCTTCGGTCTGGAGGGCTGCCTCCATCACGGCAAAGGATGTTTCGGTCCGCGCCAACCCGTGTAACAGGACCACGCAGCGCCCCGCGCCGGCATCTTTCAGCGTCGGTTGCGCCGTCGCAAAGCCTGACAAGGCGAACAACAAAATGAACGGGGCAAAGATTGTTTTCATAAAAGACCAGATAGACTGAAATCCCGTGGTGTGAAATGGTTTGCCTAAATCTGGGATGGAAAGTTTCACCAATGGCGAATACGAGCCCAAGACTAGCGGTGCGCGCGGTTATTTTGCACGAAGGCCGGCTGCTTTTGGTGAATGCCTATCCTGACGGGCAAAGCGATCTGATGTGTGCGCCCGGCGGCGGGGTCGAACTGGGCGCGTCCTTGCCAGACAACCTGATCCGCGAAGTGTTCGAGGAAACAGGTTTAAAGATCGACGTCGGCGTGCCCTGTCTGGTGAATGAATTTCACGATCCCACACGGGGCTTTCATCAGGTGGATGTGTATTTTCACTGTCAGGTCATCGGATCGCCGCAGATTGACGCCGATTGGCAAGATCTCGAACGGATCGTGACTGACCGCCGCTGGGTCACCCGCGATCAGATGACGGGTTTGCGGGTCAAACCGGATGCGCTGATCGACGTGGCATTTGGTGGTGCAGGTATCACTTATGATCCGCTTGAGCTGATCGTGCGCTGACAGCCAAGGCGATCCCGCCCAAGACCAGCAGCGTTGCAAGGATTACTTTGGCGCTAAGCGGTTCTGCTAACAGGGCCGCACCTGCAAGGATGGCGATGACGGGCACCGACAGTTGCACCACCGCCGCCGTCGGCTGCGCCAGTTTGGGTAACACCGCATACCACAAGGCATAGCCAAGACCGGATGTTATCCCGCCGCATACCGCCCCCAGCATAAAGCCTGTCGCGGTTATCTGCGTAGTTTGCACCAGCAACAGGCAGGCGACGATGGGAACAGAAATCAGGAAATTTCCCGCAGTGTTGGCTAAGGGATCCGCTGATCCTTTGCCAATAATCGTATAGGCCGCCCACCCAAGTCCAGCGAGCGCCATAAGCGCTGCCCCTGTCGGGTTAACCTGCGTCTGCGCGCCAGGCCAAAGGACCAATACCAGACCCGCAAAGGCAAAGCTGGCACCGATTAGTTGACGGGATGTGGGGGCGCGCGCAAAGACCGCACCATAGGCGAACATCGAAATCTGGACGACGCCAAACAAGATCAATGCGCCCAACCCTGCGTCCAGTGTCAGATAAGCCAGCGAAAACCCGATAATATACAGCGACAAGGACGCAGCCCCCATCGCACGCTGGCGCTGAAACAGGTTCAACGCCCCACCGCGCCACCATAGGACCAGCGCCAAAACAGCAGCCCCCGAGGCGACCCGCATCAGGGCAAAACCTGTCGGGTCAATGTGGTCGCCAATTATGGCAAAGCGTGTCAGCAGTGAATTCGCGGCAAAAGCGATCATCACAAGAGCGGTCAAAAGGAAAATACGCATGCCAAATGCTTAGGCCAGCCGCGCAGGACGCGCCAACGAAAAAGGGACGCATCAACCGATGCGCCCCTTAATTCTGTCAGCGAAGGGTTCGAAAACCCTACGGCGTGATTTACATCATGCCGCCCATGCCGCCCATGCCACCCATATCGGGCATGCCGCCGCCGCCGTTGTCTTTCGACGGACGATCGGCAACCATTGCTTCGGTCGTGATCAGCAGACCGGCAACCGATGCCGCGTCTTGCAGAGCAGTACGAACAACTTTGGCAGGGTCGATAACGCCGAACTTGAACATGTCGCCATATTCTTCGGTTTGTGCGTTAAAGCCGAACTTCAGGTCGTCGCTTTCGCGGATTTTGCCGGCCACAACGGAACCGTCAACACCAGCGTTTTCAGCGATCTGACGCAGCGGTGCTTCGAGTGCTTTGCGCACGATAGCAATACCAACGTTCTGATCGGCGTTGTCGCCTGTCAGACCTTCAAGCTTTTTGCCGGCCTGAACCAGAGCAACACCACCACCGACAACGATACCTTCTTGAACAGCGGCACGTGTCGCGTTCAATGCATCGTCAACGCGGTCTTTGCGCTCTTTTACTT
>NZ_JBFEKM010000055.1:0-22482 GCF_041552635.1 Sulfitobacter sp. | reverse complement strand
CGTGATATCCGGGCAGGTGTCGCGCCAGGCGGCGATCTCGTCCAGCGTCTTGGCGGCGGCAGCGGGACGGGCCATACGTTTGAGAACATCAGGATGCGCGTGCTGAAATGGAATATCCAGATAGGGCAGCACCAGACCCTCTGCCATCAGCGGAATCAGATTGCGCACATGGGGGTAGGGGTAGACGTAATGCAACCGCACCCACGCGCCAAGTGATCCCAGATCGCGCGCCAGATCGGTGATATGGGCGCGATGCCCGCGATCTTCGGCATGTTTGATATCAACGCCGTAGGCGGAGGTATCCTGCGAGATCACCAGCAGTTCCTTGACCCCGCTTTGCACCAGCTTTTCAGCCTCGCGCATGATGGCGTGGGCGGGGCGCGATTGCAGGCGGCCGCGCATGTCGGGGATGATGCAGAACTTGCATTTGTGGTTACAGCCTTCCGAGATCTTCAGATAGCTGTAGTGGCGCGGTGTCAGGCTGACGGCTTGGGCCGGCAGCAGATCAATGAACGGGTCGGGCGACGGCGGCACGGCGGCATGCACGGCATCCAGCACTTGTTCGTATTGGTGCGGGCCGGTCACGGCCAGAATGCGCGGATGGTGTTCGCGGATATAGTCGGGTTCTGCCCCCAGACACCCCGTTACGATCACACGGCCATTTTCCTTGAGCGCTTCGCCAATCGCTTCAAGGCTTTCGGCCTTTGCGGAATCCAGAAATCCGCATGTGTTCACGATGACTGCGTCTGCACCGGCATAGTCGGGCGACACGCCATATCCTTCGGCGCGCAGACGGGTCAAAATCCTTTCGGAATCGACCAAAGCCTTTGGACAGCCAAGCGACACCATGCCGATGGTCGGCTGGCCGGGGCGGGACGGGTTGCTGATTTTTGCTTTGGGGGCAAGATCAGGGCGTAGATTTGGTGGGTTTGTGCTCATGAAATGCGCTATAAGCCATGCAAAGGGTCTGGGAAAGGGCCTGTAATGGGCAAGGAGACGGGCAATGAAATGGATTATCAGGCTGTTTGGGCTTTTGCTGCTGGTCATCGTGGTCGCCGTGGGGTCATTATTTTTGCTGCCGGCTGACCGGATTGCGAAAGTGGCAGCGGATCAGTTGCGCAATTTAACAGGGCGCGACGTTGCCATCACAGGCGATGTCGGGCTGACCTTCTGGCCTGTTTTGGGGGTCAGCGCTGGTGGCCTTGAGGTGGGAAATGCGTCATGGGCCAAGGACGGTGCGATGCTGTCAGCGGCAAATGCCGCGATTGGCGTCGATGCAATGGCGCTGATCCGTGGTGAAATCAAGATCACCAATATCGAGGCGCAAAGCCCCACGATCCGGCTTGAACAACGCCGCGATGGCCGCGCCAGTTGGCAGTTCACCGATGGCGGGGGTGCCGCGCAGATCGAAACCGCGCCGACCGCCCCGGCCAGCGCACCGCGCCCGCTGACGATCCAGCGGCTGAACATCACGGATGCGACGCTGATTTATGACGCCGAAGGCAGCGATCTGGTGCGCTATGAAGGGGTTGATCTGTCGTTGGACTGGCCTGAACGTGCGGGCCCTGCCGTGATCAATGCGGCACTGCGTCCTGCGGGGGAACGGGTGACGGTTAACGCTACGATTGACCGCTTTGACCAGTTTCTGAACGGCGACGTACGGCCCTTGCAGGCGCGTGTTGATACGAAAGGCGGCGGTGCAAGCCTGACCGGACGCGCGGGGCTTGCGGGCGCTGTTGCGGGTGACATTTGGGTGAAAACATCTGACACGGGACGTTTTTTGGCGTCTCTGGGGGAGGGTGCCGTTGATCTGCCCCAAGGGCTGGGGCGCATCATGGATGTTCGGGCGCAGCTAACCCTGACCCCCGATCGCCGTCTTGCAATCCGCGAGATGACGGCTGACCTTGGCGGAAATACCCTGCGCGGTGCTGCGGATATCACATTGAACGGCACGCCTGATATCAACGCGCAACTCAGTGCGGGTGCGCTGAACCTTGCGGGTTTCGCGGGGAGCGACACCGGAGAAGGTGGTACTTCTGCGGCTCCGGCCCCCTCGGGGTGGTCGAAGGCTGCGATTGATGCCTCGGGCCTTGCGGCGTTCAACGGTGAAATCGCATTGAAAGCGGACAGTATTGATCTGGGCGCGCTGACGCTGGGGCCCACGCGGGTTTTGCTGCGCAATGATAAATCCCGCATGGTGGCCGAACTGCGCGAGATTAACGCCTATGACGGCGTGATCAGCGGTGAATTCGTAGTGAACAATCGCGGGGGACTGTCTGTCGGTGGCAAGCTGGCAGCGCAGGGGGTATCCATGCAGCCGCTGTTACAACAGACCGCAGGACTAAGCCGGTTTCGCGGCACGGGTGATGCCGAGCTGTCGTTCTTGGGAAGCGGTCAAACGCTTGACGCGATTATGCGTTCGCTTGGCGGTAATGGCGCGGTCAATGTCGGGCGCGGCAGCATTGAGGGGATCGACCTTGATGCGCTGATGGGAAACTTTGACGTTAAGGGCGGCACGACGGTTTTCGATTCGCTCGGGGCGACATTCGCGATTGAAAACGGTGTGCTGCGCAATACGGATCTGCTGATGCTGTTGCCCAATTTCACGGCGACAGGGACGGGGCAGGTAGGCCTTGGGGCACAAACCGTTGATTATACCGTGACACCCAAAGCTTTGCGCGTGAACGGTGATCGCGGCTTGGCGGTGCCTGTGCGCATCTTCGGGCCTTGGTCTGCGCCCCAGATCAAACCTGACCTGCAAGCCGCGCTTGACCTGAATTTCGCATCTGAAAAGGCAAAGGCACAGCAAAAACTGGAAGAAAAGCTGGGTATTCAGCGGCAAGACGGGCAATCGGTCGAAGATGCCGTCAAAGACAAGGTCGAAGATAAACTGAAGCGCGAGCTCTTTAAAATTTTCGACTAGCGGGCGCATCCGGAATTTTCAAAAATTCCGAACCGGAACATTCGAATTTTCCGGGCCCTGCCTCGGGTGGGGCGCTCAAGTGTCAAATCGTCGCCGCGTCCTCGTCTTTACCTGACTGAGCGGGAGCGCTATGGCTATGCCAAGCGCAAGGAGCATCTTATGGCCAACGATCTTTTCAACTCTTTCATGACCGGACCAGACGAGAACGGTCGTTTCGGCGATTTCGGGGGGCGATTTGTCTCGGAAACCCTCATGCCGCTTATTCTTGAGCTGGAAGAGCAATATGAAAAAGCCAAGACCGACGATAGTTTCTGGGCCGAAATGCACGATCTGTGGACCCATTACGTCGGCCGCCCCAGCCCGTTGTATTTTGCCGAGCGTCTGACCGACCATCTGGGCGGTGCCAAAGTCTATATGAAGCGCGACGAGCTAAACCACACCGGTGCGCACAAGATCAACAACGTGTTGGGCCAGATCATTCTTGCCCGCCGCATGGGTAAGAAGCGGATCATCGCCGAAACCGGTGCCGGTCAGCACGGTGTGGCGACGGCAACGGTCTGCGCCAAGTTCGGTTTGCAATGTGTGGTCTACATGGGCGCGCATGACGTTGAACGTCAGGCCCCCAACGTGTTCCGCATGCGTCTGCTGGGTGCCGAAGTCATTCCTGTGACGTCGGGCCGTGGCACATTGAAAGATGCGATGAACGATGCGCTGCGCGACTGGGTCACCAACGTGCGCGATACCTTCTATTGCATCGGCACGGTTGCGGGCCCGCACCCATACCCCGCCATGGTCCGTGATTTCCAAAGCATCATCGGCAAGGAAGTCCGCGAACAAATGATGGAAGCCGAAGGCCGCTTCCCCGATACACTCATCGCCGCCATCGGCGGTGGGTCCAACGCGATGGGCCTGTTCTTTCCCTTCCTTGATGACAAGCAGGTCAACATCATCGGTGTCGAAGCAGGCGGCAAGGGCGTGAACGACAAGATGGAGCATTGCGCGTCCCTCACTGGTGGTCGCCCCGGAGTATTGCATGGCAACCGCACCTATCTGTTGCAGGACGACGACGGCCAGATCCTCGAGGGGTTCTCGATTTCTGCGGGTCTTGACTATCCCGGTATCGGGCCAGAGCATTCCTGGCTGCACGACATTGGCCGCGCGCAGTATGTGTCGATCACCGACGTCGAAGCGCTTGAGGCCTTCCAACTGAGCTGCAAGCTTGAGGGGATCATTCCCGCGCTCGAACCCTCGCATGCGCTGGCCCATGTGATGAAGATCGCGCCGACACTGCCCAAGGATCACATCATTTGCATGAATATGTGCGGGCGTGGCGACAAGGATATCTTTACGGTGGCCAAAGCGCTTGGCTTTGAAATGAAAGTCTGACGGATCGTTTGATGTGACGGCAGATGGGCGGCCTTAGGGTCGCCCTTTTTTTCGCGTCGGTTTAGCGTGTCAGTTCTAGAATATCGAAATCGCTTTCCACCACGGGTGCCGGAAACATCAGGCGCGCGCGTTTGTTGCTGATGCGTTCAAACACGGCGATGTCAGGTTGGATTTCACCGGTACCAGCGAAATCGGCAGCAAGATCTGCATAGTCAGGCGGCGTTTTGCCCGCGACAAAGCCTGTGCCGGCATAGATCGCGCGCCCGTCTTGCAGGGAAATGACCCCGCGCGTGCGCTGCGACCCGCTAAGCTTTTCAAACAGATAGCCGTTACCCTGAAATGTCAGGCGGCATTTGAACGGGCTGTAGACGACCAATCCGGTCAGTCCGCCCAGTTTCATGGTGCGACAGGACCAATCGCCGCCCAGCCCTTCGTCAAAGGCGACCTGTGCGGTGCCCGATAACGCTTGGGTCAGTGCTGCCACATCTGCCGCTGTGCCAACCTCGAGCGCCTGTAATAAGGCGCGGCCCGCTGTCTGGTCGAACCGGTCAAGGCGGGATTGTTCCTGGGGGCGTAGCAGGGTCTGTGCCGCCGCTGGCAGGGCCGCGCAGATCAGGAATATGGCAAGCAGCCGTACCGTCATGCGTCGTCTGCGGTGGCTGCATTGGCCAGCAACACCTCTAGGGGAACAACGTCCAGCGCGCGCCGGTGGGTCGCCTCAAGATGCACCTTTGGTCCGCAGCCTTCCTCGGCTGCCTGAAAGAAACGGCCGGCGCATAGGCACCATGGGTCGCCGGGTTTCAGCCCGACAAAGCCATATTCAGGGCGCGGCGTGCTCAGGTCGTTGCCGACATATTTTGAATAGGCCAGAAATTCGGCTGTCATCACGGCGCAGACCGTGTGGCTGCCCTGATCGGCTGCGCAGGTATTGCACATCCCGTCGCGAAAATACCCCGTTACCGGATTGGTTCCGCAAATGACCAAAGCGGTGCCAAGCACGTTAATGCTGTCATCGGCTTCCATTACATATCCTCCACTGTGGTGCTGATCAGGCGGAAGATATCGACGTTCTGTTGGCTTACCCCCGCCTCGCGAAACTTGCGGTCGGCGGCGTTTGTGGCAATCACCACGCCGTCTGCGCGGTTGATGTAGATATACTGGCCATAGACGCCCCGCGCCATAAATTCGCCAGCCGGGGCCCCTTGGGGAATCCACCATTGATAGCCATAGCCGATTGCCCCCGCTGTTGTCGGTGCAGTGGGTGCCGTTGATGCTGCCACCCAAGCGGCAGGCACGATCTGGCGGCCGTTATAGGCACCGTTTTGCAAGAACATCTGCCCCATGCGCGCATAATCGCGCGTGGTCAGGTTTAGTCCGCCCAGGACAAATCCGACACCCGCCCCATCGGTCAGGTAATAGGGCGCATATTCAAGCCCCATTGGCGCGATCACCTTTTCGCTAAGCAGATCGGGCACCGAACGCCCCGTCGCCCCACGCACGACCATGCCGATCACATGGGTATCAATCGACACATATTGCCACTGCTGGCCGGGGGCGGAAAAGCGGTCCGTCAGTTCGGCGGTGAAACCATCCAATGTGCCGCCCAATGCGATCACGCGCCCCATGCGGTTTATGTCTGAATTCTTATCCAGATAATCCTCGTCAAAGGTAACGCCGCTGGCCATGTTCAGCACATTGCGGATGGTGGCCCCGTCATAGGCTGTCCCGATCAAGCTAGGCGCATATTGCGTGACTTGATCCTCAAGTGATCCGATCTGGCCTTCGTCCAGCAAGATTCCGACCAAACCCGAGAGATAGCTTTTGGCGACCGACCAGCTGATCCGCAGGTCATCTGGTTTTGTCCCTTTGTAATAGTTTTCGTAAACGATTTTGCCGTCCTTGAGGATAACAAGAGCGGTCACGTCGCGCGCGGTGATCCAGTCATTCACCTGTGGGGGCAGGGTGAATTCCGCACCATACTCCAGCTCGGCGGTGGGGCCATCGCCGCGGGGCACCGGGGTAGACAGAAACGCCTGATCCATGTGGCTAAAGTTAAAGACGATCTTTTCGGGGGCGAACAACGAATTGACCGCCATCAGCCGCGTGATCTCGTCCCGCTTCCACAGGCCCACGACCACGGCCGCCAGAACCAGCGCCAGTAAAATCCGTCCCAGCCATTTTCCGAATGTTCGCATCAGCAACTCCCTACCTCTGCGGCCATCCAATCACAGGGGCCGGTTGCGTACCAGCCCAACCGCATCAGCTGGTGTGTTGCCAGTCAATCCAGCGTCCGTGGAAATCAGCGCGGCCAAGGTTCAACGTGATGTCACCGGGCCATAGACGCAGGGTCAGCGCGGCCCCCTTTTCATCCGTCCCGTCGTTTTCCATCGAAAGCCATGCCAAGGGGCGCTGCGCCGTGGCAAGCTGGCCTGCCGCTTCGATCAGGGCTTTGCCGCGCGCTTGGGCAGGTTTGGGGAAATACTGCCACGCGACGGTGTGCTGTATCAGATGCAAGCAGCCTTGGGGCGCTTTGGGCAATTGCTGCGCCAGCCAGTCGATGGCATCGCCCTGATCCACCTTGGCCTGCATCACAGACGCCGCTGAGCGTGTCAGGTTCAGACGTTCAGGCTGGTCTGCCCACAGATAGGCCATCAGCCGCAGCAGGTGGTCGTGGCGCGTGGGGTCAAGCGGGTTCAGATCGACACCGCGCCGCTTTTGAATCTGCGGCTGGGTCTTGGGGGGCAGCGCGCCGGTCCAATCCGGGGACAGCAGGATGGTCGACATATTCGGCCCAAAGTGATGGCCGTCAATTTCCAGCGCAAAGTGGTCCCACATCAGGTTCAGCCCGCCACTGGCCCCCAGTTCGGACAGTTGGATCGGCAGATTGAAATGCTGTGCCGCAACCCGTGCGCCTGCGATCAACGCGGCCGACCGGCGCACTTCGTTGGTTTGGGGCGCATGGTCGGTCCACTCCAGCAAGAATGCCTCGTGAGTCTGAAGGGCGGTCAGCACTGCGGCAGATAGATCGGCGTCAGAGGCTTGGTGCGGCGGGTACACTGCGGATAATTCCGGTGCCTTGCGCTTGAGTACCAGCGCATGCAACCCGCCTGCGAGGCGCAGCGGCAACGATGCCCCCATGGGCCCAACGTCGCCTGTGGCGCTGGCGAACTTACGGCCAAGGACGCTGTCTGTGGGCCAGCCGCGGGCCAGAACCATCATCAATTGGCCCATAAAGGGCGATCCCAAAGCGACGCAATGGCCTGCTTGGTCCTCAAAGGCTTGTTTTAGTGTCATTTGAAGCGGTCCATCAATTTTTGCAGGGAAGATCGTTCGTCGGTCTGCGGCTCGGGGTCATCTTTGATTGTCGGCTGGGGCTGTTTGACGGCCTGTGCCTTTTGCGGCGGTTTGGCCGGTCCCTTGGTCCCCGTGCCGGATCGGGGTGGGGAAACGCGCATCGCAACAGCATTCATGAATTTCGCCATATCGCCGCGCGCCAGCTCCGGCGCACCATCGCTTATGCCGCGCAGCACATCGTCTAGCCAACCCTCGTCGGCCTTGGGGAAATCGCGCAGCACATATCCGGGGACGGCGTCCTTGTGGCCGGGGTGGCCCACACCAAGGCGGACGCGGTGATACTCGGGCCCGATATGCGCATGGATCGACCGCAGCCCGTTGTGGCCCGCGTGGCCGCCGCCGGTTTTGCATTTCACCTTGGCCGGGGCGAGGTCGATTTCATCATGCAGGACGATGACATCTGATGGCTCGAGCTTGTAAAACCGCATCGCGGCTTGCACGGATTGGCCCGAAAGGTTCATAAATGTCTCGGGCTTGAGCAGTACGGCGCGTTCGGACCCCAAGCGACCTTCGGTGACTTGACCTTGATGCTTGGTCTTCCACGGGGTGAACCCGTGATCGGCCGCGATCATGTCCAGCGCCATAAAGCCGATGTTGTGGCGGTTGCGGGCGTATTTTGCGCCCGGATTGCCAAGCCCTACGATCAATTTCATGACGAGATCCTTTATCTTTGCTGCCAGCGTAACAAACACTTGCGCCAAACGAAATACGGGGCCGCCAGTGGCGACCCCGTATCCCTTCAACCATACTTGCGTGGGGTTGTGCGTTCTATCAGTCTTCTTTGGATTCTGTTGCTGGCACTTCGTCTGCTGCAACGTCTTCATCTTCGTCGTCCTGGCTGGCAAGACCGGAAGGTGCCGAAACTTGTGCAATCACAAAGTCACGGTCAATCACGGGCTTCGAACCTGCGGGCAGAACAACGTTCGCGATTGTCGCGCTGTCACCGATTTGCAGACCGGAAATATCAACAGTAATGTGATCAGGGATATCGCCCGCGGTCACAACCAGTTCGACTTCAGGACGTACCAATGTCAGAACGCCGCCTTTTTTCAGGCCAACGCATTCTTCTTCACCCGAAACTTCGACCTGAATGAACAGGTTGATTTTTGTGGTGCGCTTGAGGCGCATAAAGTCAACGTGGGTTGGCAAGTCTTTGACAACGTGACGCTGCACATCGCGGCAGATCACACGAACGTCGTCGTGGCCTTCAACCTTCATGTTGAACAATGTGGCGCGGAAACGACCGGCGCGCAGCTTGGTCAGCAGCTTGTTGAAATCAAGGTTGATCGGCAGTGGATCGACGTCGCCGCCAAATACAATACCCGGTACCATGCCGTCACGACGTGCCTGACGAGCGGCGCCCTTGCCTGTCCCCGTCCGTACGAAAGCTTCAAGATCAGGAATCTCTCCAGCCATGTTATTCTCCAATATGTTTAGGGCGGACATCCTCCAAGGCTGTATGTCCGCGTGAAGCCGCGCGTATAGACGGGATTGGCCCCTGTGGAAAGGCCAAAAACGCCGGTGCTATGCTGGGGCTGATCTTGTCAGTCCGGGGGGAGTTCCCGATGATTGAGGTCGTCCCGCCCAGCGGTGGCCTTGCTTTGAGGGGGGGCAGACCGCCGATCTGATCCCCGTCTTGGCCTACAAGACGGGGCAGGGGGCAGGTTAGTCCTGCCAGTCGCCTTGGAAGTCTTTGGGGATCAATAGGTTATGTTTGCCCAAAGCGCCAACAGAGGTTTCGCCGCACAGTGCCATGGTCAGGTCCAGTTCCTTGTGGATCACCTCAAGTGCGGTGGTGACACCTTTCTGGCCCATGGCACCCAGACCGTAGATATAGGCGCGGCCAATATAGGTGCCTGATGCCCCCATCGCCATCGCCTTGAGAACGTCCTGACCCGACCGGATGCCGCTATCAAGATGCACCTCGATCTGATCGCCAACCGCGTCCAATATCGACGGCAACGCGCTAATCGAGCTGACAGCCCCATCCAACTGCCGCCCGCCATGGTTGCTGACGATGATCGCATCCGCGCCAACTTGGAGCGCCATTTTGGCGTCTTCGGCGTCCAAAATCCCCTTGAGGATCACCTTGCCGCCCCATTGTTCCTTGAGCTTGGCAATTTTGCCCCAATCAAGGCTGGGATCGAATTGTTCAGCCGTCCACGCGCCCAGATTGGCAGTGTCATCAACGCCCGTGACATGGCCCACGATGTTGCCAAAGGTGCGCCGCTTTGCACCAAGCATCTCAATTCCCCACGACCATTTGGTCGCAAGGTTTGCGATGGTCTTGGCGGTTAGTTTGGGCGGGGCAGAGAGGCCGTTTTTCAGATCTTTGTGACGCTGGCCGAGAATCTGCAGATCAAGCGTGATGACAAGCGCCGAGCATTTCGCATCCTTGGCGCGCTGGATCAGCCGCGATACGTAATCTTCATCGCGCATGGTATAAAGCTGGAACCAAAACGGCTTGGTCGTCGCCTCGGCTACATCCTCGATCGAATTGATCGACATGGTGGACAAGGTGTAGGGCACGCCAAACGCTTCGGCAGCGCGGGCGGCTTTGATTTCACCATCGGCGTGCTGCATGCCGGTCAGGCCGACCGGGGCAAGGGCCACGGGCATGGCGACGTCCTGACCGATCATCTGTGTCTTGGTGGTGCGCCCGCTCATGTCTACAGCGACGCGCTGGCGCAGCCTGATTTTGTCGAAATCCGATGTGTTTTCGCGGAAAGTCTGTTCGGTCCAGCTGCCCGATTCGGCATAATCATAGAACATGCGCGGCACGCGACGTTCGTGCAGGCGCTTGAGGTCTTGGATATTCGTGATTACGGGCATCAACGGGCTTCCTCTCGTATTGGTCAGATTATCTAACCAATAGAGAGGACTTAACGCAATCGCTTTGCGCCGAATTAAATCAGGCGCGATGCGCCCCGTCGGCCAAAGTCTTCACAAATGCGAGGACTTCGTCAACCGACGCGCCACCTGCGATCTTGGAGACAATGGCAGAGCCAACTACACATCCGTCGGCCACAGCAGAAATCGCCTGTGCCTTTTCGGGTGTGTTAACACCAAAACCCACAATCACGGGCAGACCGCTTGCGTTTTGAATGCGCACAACTTCGGGGGCGACATCGCCCGCATCCGCCTCGGCGGAACCAGTGATCCCGGTGATCGAGACGTAATACACAAAGCCCGAGGTGTTCTGAACCACCCGCGGCAAGCGCTTGTCATCAGTTGTGGGCGTGGCTAGCCGGATAAAGTTCAATCCTGCCGCTTGAGCGGGAATGCACAGCTCGCTGTCTTCTTCGGGGGGCAGATCAACCACGATCAGACCGTCAACGCCGGCGGCCTTGGCGGCGACAAGAAATTTATCAACGCCCATAGAATAGATCGGGTTGTAATAGCCCATCAAAACAATTGGTGTGGTGTCGTCTTGTTCGCGAAAGGCAGCGGCAAGTTCCAGCGTCTTTTTCAGCGTCATGCCCGCAGCCAAGGCGCGCTGTCCGGCCAGCTGAATGGCGGGGCCGTCCGCCATGGGGTCGGTGAAAGGCAGGCCAAGTTCGATGATGTCGACGCCGGCACCGGGAAGGCCGCGCACGATTTCCAGGGATTTGTCAAAATCCGGATCGCCCGCCATGACATAAGACACAAATGCCTTTTTGCCTTGGGATTTCAGGTCAGCGAATTTTGCGTCAATGCGTGTCATGGGGGCGGCCTTTTTGCGTGTTCACGATGCAATGCCCAATAACACCGCAGAAATCAATGGAACACCATGCATGTCAGGCGCGGAATTTTCAAAAATCCCTGACCGGGAAATTCGAATTTTCCGTGCGCTTGTCGCAGCGGGGTCTTTCAATATCTAAAAGGGGCCTTAAATATTAGCTATGAATTATGTTCTTGCGCTCTTTTTGCCCCCGCTTTCGATCCTGCTGACAGGCCGGATATTCACCGCCATAATCGTGTTCCTCATCTGGATTCCGGCGATCATATTCTCTGGCGGCCTGACCCACCCGATGTTCATCCTGCTGGCATGGATCCTGATCTATCAGTCTCACGAGGATCGCCGCGCGCGCTAAGACTTGCGCAAACGCCGGCAAAACCCTAGGACAGCGCCAAGTTATAAAGGATGCATGTCATGGGCTTTAAAATGGGAATCGTGGGTCTGCCAAATGTCGGCAAATCGACCCTCTTCAACGCGCTGACCCGAACGGCAGCTGCGCAGGCGGCAAACTTTCCGTTTTGCACGATCGAACCCAACGTGGGCGAAGTCGCCGTGCCGGACGCGCGCCTAGATAAATTGGCCGAGATCGCCAAGTCAAAAAGCATCATTCCGACACGTATGACCTTTGTTGATATTGCGGGCCTCGTCAAAGGCGCGTCCAAGGGCGAAGGGTTGGGTAACCAGTTTCTGGCCAACATCCGAGAAACCGATGCCATCGCCCATGTGCTGCGCTGTTTTGAAGACGGCGATGTGACCCACGTCGAAGGCCGGGTTGATCCTGTCGCCGACGCCGAAACCATCGACACAGAACTGATGTTGGCGGATCTCGAAAGTATCGAAAAGCGCCGCGCAGGTCTGGTTCGCAAGATCAAAGGCAACGACAAGGACGCCGCCCAGCAAGACCGCCTTTTGGCGCTTGCCCAAGCCGCAATCGAGGAGGGCAAACCTGCCCGTACCATCACGGTCGACGAAGACGATGCCAAAGCCTGGCGGATGCTGCAACTGCTGACAACCAAGCCCGTGCTTTACGTGTGCAATGTCGGCGAATCAGAGGCTGCCGAGGGCAATGCCTTATCCGCTGCCGTCGGGGAAATGGCCGCAGCGCAAGGCAACAGCCACGTTATCATCTCGGCCCAGATTGAAGAAGAAATCAGCCAGCTGGACCCGGAAGAGGCCGACATGTTCCTTGAGGAAATGGGCCTCAAAGAAGCCGGGCTCGATCGTTTGATCCGCGCAGGCTATGAGTTGCTGCATCTCGAGACATATTTCACCGTGGGCCCCAAGGAAGCTCGCGCTTGGACGATCAGGCAGGGGACTTCGGCCCCCAAAGCCGCAGGCGTGATTCACGGTGACTTTGAAAAAGGCTTCATCCGCGCCGAAACAATTGCCTTTGATGATTTCGTGAATCTGGGTGGCGAGGGTCCTGCAAAGGAAGCCGGCAAAATGCGCGCCGAGGGCAAGGCCTATACGGTCAAAGACGGCGATGTGCTGCATTTCTTGTTTAACAACTAAGCTCGACTGCTTTTCTGTACTTTAGCGTTGTTTGCGACCTTGGTCGGTCTTTGTGCTTGTGCGTAGTTTTGCTGCGCATGACCATTGGGGTATTCAAGTAACTTAAGCATTACTTAGTCGGCCGGATCTTGGAGATTTTCAAGGACAGCGAGCTCTCTGTGGTGCCGCAGATCATTGCGACAGCCGCTCAGTCTGCATACTGGCCAACATAGGGTAGCCTTTGATTTTTTAATCGTTGCGGTGCTTGGTTCGTGCTTCTTTGCAGTAATTGCCAACATGATGAGAACATCGGTGCGAACTGCACGCCTCTGAAATCATATCGCGCGAAAGTTTGATAGATTTTTGTGAATTTTGTCGGTAGGTGGGCGTGGGGTTCGTATGAATATCAGGAGGGGTTACTGCAGGCAATTGCACGCGTTTGCCTAGTTGTCAGTGCCTCTGGGGCTATTTTTGAGGGCTTTGATGCAAATTTCAAAAAAGGGAATTTTCGCCTTGTAATACCCATGTTTGCTTGGCTATACGCGTCGGTGGAGACGTGGCCGAGTGGTCGAAGGCGCTCCCCTGCTAAGGGAGTAGGCCCGGAAGGGTCTCGAGGGTTCGAATCCCTTCGTCTCCGCCATTTTACCTAAGGCGTTGTTTTATAAGGTTGTTTACCCATGTGGTACACCTTACTCTGTGGTACATGATGGACCACAACGACAACAGCAAATCACTCTCCCCTTCTGGCAGCATTGATATGCAGCACCTGATAAAGCCGCGTGGCAAAGGGTACTCGCTTAGGATGCTCACTCCACCTGTGCTAGTGGGAACGACGAACCCTTGGACCGATAAGCCCTTTGGCAAGGAGATCAAGTTGGGACTCCGCACGAGGACCCACGCAGAAGCCCTCCGTATTCGTGATGTGAGGGTTGGGCAGATCAGGCAACTGGAAGCGGATGCAATCGCTGCAAGTGGTCGTGGTGGGATTGGCAGGATCTTGGACTTGTCCCCAGAGGCTGCCGAAGAGTGGCGAAAGATGCGCTTGGACGCTACCGACGAGGAGCGGGAGGGCTACGACTATGTGCCGGAAGATCAGCTAGAAGCAGCAGCGGATGCAGGCAAGGAGCGTGAGGCGTTTGCTCTTGGGGCGCTTGTCTTCAAAGGGGCGGTTCCCCTTGAGAAAGCCCTAGAGCAATACTTGGACGAACGTAAAGAAGGCAACGTGTTCGGCTTTGATCCTCTGGCTGTAACCACAGCTCTCAACGTCAGATCGACAATGAAGCATCTGCTGGAGTTTCTCGACATGGAGGCTCCGCTCCTGCAAGACGTGACGCCAGAGAGAGCATTTCAGTTCCGCACGCAATACTTGCCAATTGAGAAAGGGCTGGGCGTTGGAACTGTCACAAAGCATGTCAACTTCATGCGAGTTCTCTGGAACTGGGCGATAGTCGACAAGATGTACCTCAAGAGCCGCAAGGTGCCAGCAAGGGTCCACACATGTAGCCTCAAGGATGCGCGTAAGATTGCATTGGAGGACAACAGCAAGGTCCGGTTGGCAATGTCAGCGACGGAACGGCAGGATGCAGCGTGGCGACTGGTTATGATGCGTGAAGACTCGGCGTTCCTTTACTCCAAGCGTGAGATTGTCGCGCTGGGACTTGTAAGCGATGGGCAGGTAGGAGTTATGCGACGGACTTACCGACAGCTAGCAGGCCTTGGAGACGGCATACCTGATACATGGTCCGAAGCAGCAGGTCGAGACAAGCACGGTGCAGCAAACGGGGACTGGGATGCGGAAGGGTGGATAGAAGCGCGGGCAGCAGTGTTTAGCGACAAGGTGGGAAAGCTGATTGGGGACGAGTTCGAGAAATGTCCTGATGCGGCAGTGCATGTCATAACCATCAGGGCGGGCCGACAAGGATGCAGAGTATTATTGGACCACCTAGATGCCGTCGCAGTTGGGGACACCGACGAAGAGATAGGATTACTTGCGTACGCACTGGGCGAAAGATTGACCTCAGATGAGATTGAAGACCTCGCCCTGCAGGCAAAAGCCTACGTAAACCCACCGTTCTAGAGGCGGATCAAAAATGGGTCGCATATCTGAGAGGCTTATCTATATCGGCAGCGATAGCGGCTTTCCCCCATAGGCTTTGTAGGGGGGTGAGGGTGTTTAACAGCTTTGGGTTCAACCGACGAGAGGCCGGTATGAGTTGAGTGTCTCACAGGGCTTGCCTCAGTGAGGCACTGAAGCTTTGGTGCGGCACGTAGATACGGATTAATTTGATCAAAGAGCAGGTACGGAGGAGAACCATCCTCGGACGAAGATATCACCCTCGGCGTCAATTTCGCAGATCGCTTCTAGTCGTCCGCCGGGTCCAACATCTACATTTTGTTCAAAAGCTGCCCGCTCATCTTCGGCTGGAAGCCTACATTCTGACCACGTCTCTTGAAACCACGTGGGAACATTGTTCGCACCATACGCGATATAGCGCCTCGCAGGGCGTTCGTCAGGAATGTCTCGCATGACGCCACGAAGGCCACTCTTGAATGAAAGAAAGAAGTCGTTGGGGCCAAGCTCAGGCATATCAAAGTAGCCACCTCGATACATCTTGTAAGTGTCATACCCGACATAGCCTGCCACGACTATGGCGATTATTGCCAAGAGTTTCTTTACCATAGAGGTTCTAATTCCAGATTTCACGCATTAATTGTCCGCGATTAATACTGGCCTGTGAACGGTCTAGCAATCCACTTTCACGGTACCTGCGCCTGTGTGACTTTCGGGTTTTCCACCGTCGCGTATTGGGGGTGGACCATGACGAAGGCCACGGACTTCGTTGAGAGGGCGTTCGTAAGGGTATACCTCTATGGACACCTCGACTGATACAGTGGGAGGGTGTCCGTAAGGGTTGATAGCAATCAACGGACATATCTATTAACGGACATAACCTTAACGAACACATGCGAGGACCTATGTCACAGACCATTCTTTACGCCCGCGTCAGCACCGCAGACCAGAACATTGATCATCAGAAGACACAGGCAGAAGCCGCAGGCTTCGTCATCGACGCTGTTATCGCAGATCATGGTGTGTCGGGCGTTAGCACCAAGCTGGCAGATCGACCGGAGGGCAAACGTCTCTTCGACAAGCTACGGCGGGGTGATGTTCTTGTGGTCCGTTGGGTGGACCGACTGGGCCGTGACTATCAGGACGTGACTGACACGATCAGGGCGTTTATGCGTCAGGGTGTCGTCGTCCGTACGGTGATCAATGGCATGACCTTCGACGGAGCCACCACAGACCCCATGCAAGAGGCTGTACGGGACGCTCTCATTGCGTTCATGGCTGCGACAGCACAGGCACAGGCCGAAGCGACAAAAGAGGCCCAGAAGGCTGGCATAGCCGCTGCCAAGAGTAACCCACGCAAGTATCTGGGGCGCAAGCCTAGCTACGACGAGGTTACGCTGGATGCCGTGGTTAGAATGTTGTCGAGTGGCAAGGGTACGTCAGAGATAGCAAGAGAGAATGGTATGACACGGCAGGCTGT
Source organism: Sulfitobacter sp. (assembly GCF_041552635.1). GTDB lineage: Bacteria > Pseudomonadota > Alphaproteobacteria > Rhodobacterales > Rhodobacteraceae > Sulfitobacter. Next base: position 6,059 of record NZ_JBFEKM010000055.1, on the reverse strand, counting down.
CCTGAGGATCAAAGCGAACCCAGCAGCGGCGCAAGAGGCTCTAGAGCGTTGGAGCTGATGATTTATAAAATCAAGACTTCAGGCAAGCAATTTGACAAATAGGTCAGCTACTTCACAGAGAGCGGATGATCAGCAGGCAACCTTGATTACTTTGTTTGAAGTTGCTACCTATGCCATCTTTTGTCCGAGAGAAGAGTTGCTATGACATCTAAACTGAGACTTGCGTTCGCTTCTGTTTGCTGTGTTGCTTTGGTAGGGTGCAAGCCGATTAGGGAAGTAATCAACAATACGCTAAACGCCGGGACAGTTGAAGGTGTCAGTCAGTGTATCGAAATGTCTGCCCGTGAAATTCTGTCAGAAGAGACGATAAAAATTAACTGCATAGCAAGATTTAACAAGGACGTGTCACCTTCGACGGCACAGAATGTCACCGGGAACGCAGGTCCAAGATCTCAGTCTGGTAGTGACTTTTTCTCGGGCACTATGACCAATAAGACTGAGGGTCATGTTATAACTGAAGTCGTCGTAGTGGTTGAGTTTCGGAAGGTGGGCGAAACTGAAGGCAAGCGCTTTCAAGCTGTCATAAGTGGTTGGTTTGAGCCTAACGGAAACCCTGTCGATTTCCGCTCCAAAGATGTTGAGGATGCGCCAGCTGCATGGGATGTCTCCAAATACTGTGAAGATGAGGCGGGTGACGACTGCTGGGGTTGGTACATCCAATCTGTCAAAGGCCTCAAGTTATAGGGCATAGCACTTTGCATCATGACTTCACCCAAAATTTGGCCTTAACAAAATACCAGAACGACGTCAGTGGCTGCTCTAGGTCAAAACCCTCAATGATGAAGTCGGGATGGACATTGCGATCCACTCTAATTGTGGTCCATGTTGGCAAAGTGCTAGCTGTGTACCACAAAGGACATTTAAGTGACTGATTTTAATGGGAATATATAAAATGAGATCGTCTCCCTTCGTCTCCGCCACCCACCATTGATTTCATTGGTTAATTTGGGATTGTGGCGTTTTATTGCATGTTTTATTACATGCTTTCAGTGAGCGTTGCATTGTTAGCTCTTTCGAGCTTTGCCATCCTCAAACTGCGCCCAAAAGGTCAGAACTTATCCAACACGCAAAAATCAGAGATTTTTGTTCATGTGTCGCCCCTTTGAAATGCAGTCACGTGCCTGCATTTCATCACCTGCGGTGGCCAGGGGCTTGCGCGTGTTGGAACCTTCGTTCTTTGACAGCAAGTCAATCCGCTTATCGCCATCGGCTCAACTCCCGGCCAGTAACCTGGCGGGGAGTAGGGCCACTGTGACCACGGATCTGATTGCTATCAACCTTTAGGGCTGCGGTGGGTCTATGGAGCGATAAGGGCAGGTAGTTTAGCATCTATATCACTCATCAAGACCAGTGCGCATTCGACTACAGAGCCATCATCATTGATCAACTGAAGCTGTCCAGCTGGAATAGACGCGTCCCAACAGAAGCTATCGGTGAGCGCATTGAGGACTTTCCGCTTGTATTCAGTGTCGAGATTTCCGGACAACTGATCACCCTTTGTTTCCAGCGCCACAAGCCGCTTCCCTCCCGAAGCGTTTTCTGCGGCGAAAACGAAATCTGGATAAATGCGTCCGCGACGCCAGCCTTGAAGGCCATACTGATGTCGAGCGACGTTGCGGTGCCACCAGGTAACCGCTCCTGCGCCGTCGAGGTGAACTGCAACGTTGGCTTCATCATCGTTGAAGTCATCCCGATAGTTCAGTGCAAAGAGACTCTTCTCCAATGCTTTATGGTTTTCATTCAGCAGAGGGGTTGCAGAAGTCGGCTGTATCGTCAGGTCTTCCATCGGCATCTGCCAGTTGCGGCCATCAACTCTTAAACGGAACTGGACGAGACCCTTGGTCACGAAACCTCTAAAGAGCGCTTCGGCACCTGTGGACCGTGCCGTTTCCAGTGCCTTCCGAAGCTCGGTCAAAATGAGCCCGGCGTGTTTCCCGCGCTTGTCCGCGTCATAGCCACATCCATCGAGTGCAGAAATAAGCTTCGTCACGATCCCTCTGGCAATGAATGCATTGGGAACGAGGTCAGAAATCGACCTGGAAACGAAGACGGGATCAAAAGCCATATTCTCCGAAATGACTTCGCCCTCTTCGTTGACGATCTTCCCGTCAGAATCGCTAAGTCTGAAACGCTGTAACTGCGACGTCACTTCCGTAGGGTTTGCTGGTAGCCCGTTCGCCATGTCCCCAGGATCGAAGTCCTTCCAATCCAGTCGAGACAAAAGGTCGGTGTCGTAGTCAAACTCGCGAACTTCAGAGCCATCGATCCAAAGCACCATCGGGAGGTAGATGTCTTTCGCGTCGAAGAAATCTCGACGAGGAATTTTACGAGCAACGCGGTCCTTTGGGCCCGCACCTGATCCACCTGGCATGGTCACGACTAGATCGGACAAACCGTCTTTTTCCAGTCCCTCCTTGATGGCCTTTATCACATCGCCTGTCCCGGCATGGTGTGTCACGACATGACATTCATCGAGAAGCGGCACTTCCGTCTTGCGCGCCCACGGCTGGCGTAGAATCCGCCCCACCAGTTGCGTCATCGCGCTTTTGTTGCTGCTCGCAGCTAGTGAGCATAGGACATAAGCAAAAGGGCAGTCCCAGCCCTCTTGGAGAGCTTGCTTCGTGATAATGACCCGCACAAGGTTGGTCTCAGATAGGAGGTTTTGGTTCTCCGGCGCTTTCAGGTCGTTTCGCTGCGCCGTCTTGATGGCAATTTCCGCCTCGTCGAAGCCGAGTTGCTTAAGGCGTTCCATTACATCCAAGGCATGGATGAAGCCGCCTTCGCGTTGATCGTCACCTGTCCGCTCGACCTGAACGAGCATAATAGGGCGAATGTAATCACCACCGTCTGCCTTGAAAGCATCGGCAGCAGCCTGAACTCCCTGCAATTTGGACACGGCCACATCAAGAGTCGAATGCCAATCAGCACCTTGGCGAGGGTCCAGATTAAGAGGCATCTTGATCATGCCTTCCTGGTCAAGCTCTTTCCCTGTCACTTCTACCAGCAGGTTCGCATATCGCCCTGCCTTGGTCGCAGTGGGTGCGACATCCTTCGGCGTTGCCGTCAGCTCGAGGACGAAAGACGGGTTGAACCCGTAGAGCGTCTTAAAGGCCAGCTCCGAGACCGCCTTTTGGCCTTCATCCACAACCACGATAGGCCGGATAATCCGGAGAGCATTACCCAGGCTATCTTTCACCATCGCCCAAGGGGCCATCGCATCGGCCTGGTCATATGTAGACAGGTTCGGAATGGCCTTCAGCAGTTCTTCGTGCTTGTCCTGCTGCCCAACAGGGGTGAAGCCATGAACGTCACCCCGGTCGCGAAACATCTTGAGGCTGTCTTGCGTCTCGCGGTTCGCGGACTGAAGCATCAAGACCATCACGCATAGGTTCGCCTCAATATCGCGACGGTCGAGGCGGTCAGTCTTTTCCATGATCTTAACGCGGCCAGCAGCGGCACGATCCAGAACTTGGCGGTAGGGGTCTTGCCTATCCTTCAAGCGACGAACGGTTTGTGTGTAGATCGCCTCATTCGGCACAACCCAAAGGACGAAGCCGCTGTTTGAGCCGATGTAGCTTCCAAGGATGCGGGAAATCGAGTTGACGGCGAGATAGGTCTTTACTAATACTGCCGACCTAACCGAAGTCGCCTCTGTTGAATAATCATCCAGTGAACACGCCTAGAGTTTCGGGTTATCGTCAGAGATTGCTTCTGCATATGACTGCCACGTGTGCTGCCTATGTGGCCAGCCGCTCTAGATCGAGATCGTCATACAGCATTGGTGGGTTTTGGTGGTTCGATCTCAGCGGCCAGCTGCAAACGCACCGTTACTCAATGAGAAATAGACGTCAAAAACTGGAATCTGCGTCAATTAAAAGTCACAGGCAGGATTGAGCCACGGGACCTGCCGGCCACAGAACGCATCCCCATGCGGTCTATGTGTATTTTCTAAGACTTCGATGTATACCCTTGCCCGCCCACCAGTCCCGAAGACATCAGCCTTTCCTCGGGATTTCCAGCCGGACAAGACAGTGTGAATGGGACGCTGGTGTTCCATCGGCAGATGCTAAAGCCAAGCCTTAAGAATGCGAGCCCACCTCATGTCTTTCGACCAAAGCGGTTCCAACTAAACAATTAACACGTTTCAAGCACAGGTGCCCTCTGAGCCGTTTATTATGGTTAAGGGTTCAGGTCGGATCGGTTCATCCTAAACCATTCAAAACCAGACTTCACGTGACCAATGACATCAACCATTGCAGGTTGTCCTGAAAGCTCTTTTGTTCCATTGACGAAAGGTATGTCCCACCGATACATGCGCCACCCTTTTGGACTACGTTCCTCTAATGAGCCATCTGGTGAGATACCTTCTGGAATAAGAAATCTTGTATACTCTGTTGTAAGTGCCAATGTCAGCTTTTGGTTTTTCAAGGAATGCCAGATTTGGACTCCTGTTACCACTTTTCTGGTAATGACTATCCCCCAAGGGTCATCATTTTTATCCGCAATGTGAAACTGTTTTGGTTTTGGCTCAAGCATCCGATGATAAAGGCGTCGAAATTGCTGTGGCGTAAGGTCTGTCATAGTTTTCCTATCTGCAGGATTCGGCAGGAAAGCAAATAAAATACGATTTTTAGCTATTAGGCTATGCTTTCATACCATTGGATAAGAGTCAGCATCTTCTCGCAAGCGTCTTCTACTGTTTCGGATCTGAAGCCGTCCACTTAGCGCATTTCAGGCAGCTCACTGAAATTTGAAGGCCTTTGTCGCGACTCAAATTGATCAAAATCGGTGCCCGGGTAACGTTCCAGCTTGCCAAGCTCGCGGTCAGCGGCAGTCCCTTTTATCGCATTCTCAAGGCGATCCACCGGCTGCGTTCACCACCGGTTCCCGCATGAGGGTGTCAGCGGCAAAACCCGAACGAAAGCGGCTCGACGGGTCTATTAAAAATTCCGTCTATCAGACCAACGAAAGGGGCAGGATTTTAAATCAAGAAATCGCACACAAATCAAGTGCAAGTTTGCCAGACATCGATCGGCACGGCCAAGATGCTTGACTGGTGCTCAGAATAGCATCACCTTTGGGAAGATGACGTTCTACTTGGGGAATGTCGGATTTAGGTATTCAATGACGAAAAAAAATGAACCCGAAGATAGATCCATTCGAGCGCTCAACTCTATTTCCGCTGTTACTTCAGTAATTTTACTCTTTCTTGCTGTTGGGTTTCAATATTGGCTAACCTTCTGCGTAATCAGCGCCACATTATATCTTCTCGTCCTTCAAAAGAAGAAAAGTAGAAAGACGGAGATTGAAGCGAATAAGAATGAGCTGGAAAGGCGAACTGCAATCGTTGAAGGCCTCAGGGAAAAACATAATGCTAAATTAAAAGACGAAAAAATAAGGGCCGCAAAACTCGCTGAGAAGAGAAAGTTCGACCTTGAAGCCGAAGCCACGCGTGCTCGTGAAGCGCATCGAGATGCTGACACTCAGACATCGCCCTTTGTCTACGAGATTGGGCGACATGCTAACGAAACACTCGCACTTAGGTATGGGATTGCGAATCTGAAGAGAGGTCAGGTGGACTTTATTGGCAGTGATAAGATTCGTCTTCAAAAACTTGGAAAGATCCCTGTCGAAACCTCCCCATACAAACGCCGAAGTGACCTATACAGAGTTAAGTTGTCCGACTTTAGGGACAGAGAGGCTTTGGCGGTTATTGAGCCGGGCACTGAGTATGTGAAGACATTCTACCCACTCGAGGAATCATGGTTTGAAAGGCATTCTGCGCTAGAATCCGCACTGAAGGGGAATCAAACAATGAACCTTAAGGAGATAGCTCATTTCCACATCGAAAAAACCGTGTTCCCCAAATAGGTGCCCCCAGCACCGGTAGACCCCTCTGGCCCCAGAGTAGTCAGCGGTCATAATAAAGTGGTGCAGGTAAATGCTGGGAAGCAAACCCTCTGCCTGCCCACGCTGGCTGGGGGGGCATGAGCTAATTT
>NZ_JBFEKM010000054.1:0-22935 GCF_041552635.1 Sulfitobacter sp. | reverse complement strand
TTTTGGCGAACGCTATTCCAGTCAGGACACCCTGCGCGCCCAAGGGGCCGCCTATATTACCACGGGCACGCAGTTGATGTCCTCTGAGGGACGCGTGATGATGACCGTGACCGCAGATACGTCAGGCCGCCATGACACGTCGGCGGGGTGTTGTTCATGCGAAAGTAACACGGTGCGCTTTGGGCATGATACGCTGTATCAGCATGCCTGCCGCGAGAATTTCATCATTGAACTGTCGCGCCACGGTATGACCAAGCGCGACATCGTCGCCAACATCAATTTCTTTATGAACGTGCCGATCAGCCCCAATGGGGCGATGACGGTGGATGACGGCATTTCGTCGCCAGGCGATCATGTTGAGATGGTGGCCGAGATGGACGTGCTGTGCGTGATTTCGAACTGCCCGCAAATCAACAATCCCTGCAACGGGTTCGACCCGACGCCGATCCGTGTTGTGATCAAAGGATAAGCCATGTTCACGAAGGTACTTGTGGCCAATCGCGGTGAAATCGCGGTTCGGGTCATCAAAACGCTACGCCAAATGGGCATCGCGTCGGTTGCCGTCTGGTCCGATGCGGACAGGTTTTCACCAGCGGTCAAACTGGCCGACGAGGCCGTGCGCCTTGGGCCGTCGCCCGCATCGGAAAGCTATTTGAATGTGGATGCCGTGATAGCGGCGTGCAAGGCAACCGGCGCGCAGGCTGTGCATCCGGGCTATGGCTTTCTGTCTGAAAACACCCATTTTGCTGCCCGACTGGCTGCCGAAGGGATCACCTTTATCGGGCCACGGGTTGAACATCTGAAGGCCTTCGGGATGAAGCATACTGCGCGCGATCTGGCTATGGCCGCCGATGTGCCGCTGCTGCCGGGGTCGGGGTTGCTTGACACCGCAGCGCAGGCCGTGGCCGAGGCGGCGCGCATCGGATACCCCGTGATGCTGAAAAGTACGGCAGGCGGCGGCGGGATCGGGATGCAACTGTGCGGCGACGAGGCCGCATTGACGGCTGCGTTTGACACGGTCGGGCGCACGGCGACTGCCAGTTTCGGCGATGCGCGTGTGTTCATTGAACGCTTCGTCGCTGATGCGCGTCACGTCGAGGTGCAGATTTTCGGGGATGGCGCAGGCCGCGTGATTGCCTTGGGCGAACGCGACTGTTCGTTGCAGCGCCGCAACCAGAAGGTGGTCGAGGAAACGCCGGCACCGGGTTTGCCCGACGCCGTGCGCACAAAACTGCATGACGCGGCAACTGCACTTTGTGCGTCTGTGTCCTATGCGTCGGCGGGGACGGTCGAATTTATCTATGACCCGCTGCGCGAGGATTTCTATTTCCTCGAGGTCAACACGCGGTTGCAGGTCGAACACCCCGTCACCGAAGCCGTCTATGGCATTGATCTTGTTGAATGGATGATCCGCCAAGCCGCCGGAGAAGTGGTGCTTCCTGACACCCCGCTGGTCCCGCAGGGTGCCGCGATCGAGGTGCGGCTTTACGCTGAAATCCCGCATGCGGGGTTTCGCCCATCGGCCGGGCGGCTGACGGATGTGCAGTTTCCCGAAACTGCCCGCATTGATACCTGGATCGAAACCGGCACCGACGTGACCCCGTTCTATGATCCGATGCTGGCCAAGATCATCGTGGCTGGTGCCGACCGACCTGCGGCGATTGCGGCATTGCAAGACGCGCTAAAGGCGACGCGCGTTTCCGGGATCGAGACGAATTTGGGCTATCTGCGGGCCATCGCAGGGTCCGATATTCTGGCATCGGGGCAGGTGACGACGACGGCGCTGAACGGCTTTGCTTTCACGCCCAACTGTATCGAGGTGATCGCCCCCGGTGCCCAGTCCAGCTTGCAGGAACTGCCCGGACGGTTGGGCCTGTGGCACGTTGGTGTACCGCCGTCCGGCCCGATGGATGCCGCGTCTTTCCGCAACGCTAACCGCCTGTTGGGCAACGACCCTGACACCGCAGCGCTTGAGATAACGATGACTGGCCCGACCCTGCGGTTTCTGGCCGATACGCGCATCGCCCTGACGGGGGCACAGATGACGCTTTGCCTGAATGATACACCGGTTAAGGGGCCGGTGATCGACGTACCCGCCGGGGCGCTGCTGGCCATTGGCGGGATCGTTGGGCCGGGGCAACGCGCCTATCTGGCCGTGGCAGGCGGGTTTGACGCGCCTGAAATCCTTGGCTCTCGGGCGTGTTTTGGTCTGGGGCAGTTCGGCGGCCACGCTATGGGCACGCTCAAGACCGGTGATGTGCTGCACATCGCATCCAAGGCCTGCAAAGCACCTGCACCGCTTGAGGACGCGGCCCTGACCAATGCATGGGAGGTGCGCGTTCTTTATGGCCCCCACGGCGCGCCTGATTTCTTCCTCTCCAGCGACATCGAGACGTTTTTTGCCACCGACTATAAGGTGCATTTCAATTCGGACCGGACGGGCGTGCGCCTGATCGGGCCCGCACCGAAATGGGCGCGTGCGGATGGGGGCGAGGCGGGTTTGCACCCGTCCAACCTGCATGACAATGCCTATGCGGTCGGGGCGATTGACTTCACGGGCGACATGCCGATCATTTTGGGGCCAGACGGGCCCAGCCTTGGCGGGTTTGTCAGCCCAGCGGTTGTCGCCGCCGAGGACCGCTGGAAAATGGGCCAGTTCCGACCCGGCGATACCATTCGTTTCAAGCCTGTGTTGCGTGCAGGCGATCCGGTCACCGCCCCCAGCCTTGCGGGGGCAGGGTCACCCGTTTTGGTGCGCAACGCGGGGGCGGATGTGCCTGTGGTCTATCGCCGGCAGGGCGACGACAATCTGTTGGTCGAATACGGTGACATGACGCTGGACATCGAATTGCGACTGCGGGTGCATCTGCTGATGCAGGCGGTCCGGGATGCCAAACTGCCGGTGATCAATCTGACACCGGGGATCCGGTCGCTGCAAATCCACTATGACAGCACGCGCTTGTCGCGCGAAAAGCTGCTGGGGTTCCTGCACGAGATCGAGGCGACGCTGCCCCCCGCCGAAGATATCACCGTGCCGTCGCGCATCGTGCATCTGCCGTTGTCTTGGGGGGACCCGCAGGCCGAACTGGCCATGCGCAAATATCAGAATCTGGTGCGGCCGGACGCCCCATGGTGCCCGTCGAATATCGAATTTATCCGTCGGATCAATGGATTGCAGGACGAAGCTGCGGTGCGCAAGATCGTCTATGACGCCAGCTATCTGGTGCTGGGGTTGGGGGATGTTTATCTGGGCGCGCCGGTGGCAACGCCTATTGACCCGCGCCACCGGCTGGTCACCACGAAATATAACCCTGCGCGCACATGGACGCCTGAAAATGCCGTGGGCATCGGCGGTGCCTATATGTGCGTCTACGGCATGGAAGGGCCGGGCGGCTATCAGCTGGTTGGGCGCACCGTTCAGGTCTGGAACACGTGGCGACGCACGGCGGCATTTCACAAAAATCCGTGGTTGCTGGATTTCTTTGACCAGATCCGGTTTTTCCCCGTTTCTCATGATGAACTGACAGAAGCGCGGCAGGCTTTTCCGCACGGGGAATATCCGCTCAAGATCGAAGAGACGACGTTCAAATGGGCTGATCACAAACGGGCCTTTGCCGAACAGGCCGACGATATCACCCGTTTCAAGACCACCCAGCAAGACGCATTCGAGGCCGAGCGCCAGAGTTGGAAAGAGCAGGGGCTGGACAGTTTTACGCCTGATCACGGCAAGGCGGCGGCCACCGCAGCGTCGGAAGTGCCAGAGGGGTGCATCGGCATCGAAAGCGCTGTGCCGGGCAGTTTGTGGAAAATAACGGTCGCGCAGGGCGATATGGTCAAAGCGGGGGACACGGTCGCGATTGTTGAATCGATGAAGATGGAGATGGCCGTATTGGCCCCCGCGTCGGGGCGGATCAGCGACATACGCGCCACACCGGGGCAGGCCTTGCAGTCGGGGCAAATCGTGGCGGTGCTAACCCCGCTTTAACGCGTCAACATGCGGCAAAGGCGGCGTGGCGTTTCGTGCCGCCTTCAGGGTTGCGAGCGATTGGAAATCCGTTCTGGCACGCCAAATTCGCGGTGGCAAATCACCGCTAGGCGCGCGATGCCTTCGCGGATCTGATCGGCTTCGGGGTTGCCAAAGCACAGCCGCATCCGGTTGACGTTTTTGGGGCCATCCACCGTCCATTCGGCACCGGGGTTGATGGCGATCCCTTCCTTTGCAGCTGCCGTCGCCAGTTGCGTGGTATTTACCGCGTCGGGCAGGGTGACCCAGATGAAAATGCCGCCAAGCGGTGCAGTGAATTCCGCCGCAGTGCCGAAATTCTCCTCTAGCGCTTGAACCGTCGTGTCGCATTTCGCCTTGAGCCGCGCGCGCAGGGTCACGAGATGATCGGCAAAGTGATCCTTGCAGAATTCAGCCAGCACCATCTGATCCAACGCGCCCGTGCCGGCATCGGTTTTCAGCGGCAATATCTGGGCAAGCACGGGCCAGTCGGCCATGATGAACCCGATCCGCAGGGCCGGTGCGACGGATTTCGAGAAGGACCCGCAATAGATCACGCGGTTGGCGCGGCCTTCGGACTGTGCCGCCTCGGCATCCATCGCGCGCAAGGCGGGAGGGCGGGCACCGTCCCAAAGCAGATCGGCATAGCAATCATCCTCGAAGATCAGGCAGTCATAGCGCGCGGCCAGATCCAAGAGTTCCTGCCGCCGTGCCACAGGCATCACGCCGCCCGTCGGGTTCTGCACGGTCGGGATGGTATAGATGAACTTGGCGGGCTTTCCTGCCTGTCTCTGCGCCTCAAGAATCTCTTGGAGGTGGGCCATGTCGATCCCGTCCTGATCCAGACGCACCCCCAGATAGGGAACACCCAGTTTGGCCAGCCGGGTCAGCGCGCCGCCATATGTGGCCTCTTCTGCCACCACGATTTCACCGGGGTCCAGTAACAGTTGATTGACCAGATCAAGCGCTTGCAGCGACCCTGACGTGATCAGGACTTCATCTGCTGTGTCATTCATTCCGGCACTTTCTTTCATCCAGCCCGCGATGAACTCGCGTAGCGGCAGATAGCCTTGCGGGCCGCTGTTCAAGCCATAGGTTGCCAGCGACGCGCCTTCTTGGGCGATGATGCGGGTTGCGGCATCGGTCAGGGCAGCGACGGGGATGCTGGCGCTGTCATTATGCCCGCCGATAAAGTTAAAGGCCGGAAACGCCTTGAACGGCGCGGCTGCGGGGGCGGGCAGATTGCTGCGAAACAGGACCGAGGCATCAAACGTCATGGGGATATTCCTTTGGTTTCATTCAAGATCATTGGCGTGCATTTGAAACACACGACCGGGGTTCAACAGGTTCTTGGGGTCCATCGCCTGCTTGAGCGTCCGCATCAGGGCCATTTCAGCCGCGTTGCGGCTTTGGCCCAGATAGGCGCGTTTGAGCGTGCCGATGCCATGTTCCGCCGAGATTGAGCCGCCGACCTCTCCGACCCAGCCATAGACGATCTGCTGGATTTGCTCTTTGGGTTGGGGCCCGTCGGCAAGCGCCTTGGCGACCAGATGCAGATTGCCATCGGCCAGATGGCCCCCGACAAAAAGGCGCACCGCCCCCAAGGCATCGGTCAGCCGGTGCAACAATTCGTCTTCGATGGTTTTCATATCCGAGACGTTCAGGCTGATGTCGAACCCGGCGGCGGGCTGTTGCTTGCCCATGGCCTGCGCCATGCCGTCGCGCACATTCCAGAACGCGTCAATTTCGGCATTCGACCGCGACAGGACGGCATCAACGATCATCCCTTGCTCCAGCGCATGGCCCAGACAGTTTTCGAATTTTTCCGTGTCGCTGGCCAAATCAGAGCCCATCATTTCGACAAGCACGTAAAACGCATGGCCCAACGGGACAGGGGCCTTGGTGCCGGGCACATCCGACAGGATTGCCGCATATGTTTTGGCCCAGATCCCTTCGAACGCACTCAGGTCGGCCCCGAGGCCCGCGCGCATATGGGTCATGAAATCCGTCACGGCATCAAAGCTGTCAGCGGCACAAAACGCCACCACCTGCGTCTTGGGTTTGGGATACAGGCGCAAGGTCGCACGGGTGATCAGGCCCAAAGTGCCCTCGCTGCCGATGAACATCTGCTTGAGGTCATAGCCGGTGTTGTTCTTGATAAAGCCGTTGAGGCTGTTGATGATCGTACCATCGGCAAGCACGGCTTCGATCCCCAAGGTCAGATCACGCGTCATGCCATAGCGGACCACCCTGTTACCGCCTGCATTTGTCGACAGATTGCCGCCAATGGTACACGACCCGCGCGACCCCAGATCGACGGGATAGACCATGCCCACCGCATCTGCGGCCTCTTGCACCACCTGCAACGGCGTGCCCGCCTGCACTGTGATCGTGCCAGCCTTGGCATCAACCGCCTCGACCTTGTTCATGCGCTCCAGCGAAATCACGACCTCGCCGTTCTGGGGCATCGCACCGACGACCAATCCGGTCAGCCCGCCTTGTACCACCACAGGTTGGGACGCCTCATGGCAGGCGGCCATGATCTGCGACATCTCTTGGGTGGTGGCGGGGCGCAGCACGATGTCGGGCCGCACATCCGCGGCACCGCGTGGGTCGGTGTGATACCCTGCATGGATGTCATCGCCGCGCAAGATCCCCTTGGCCCCAAGGATCGCCAGAAAGGTGTCATACAAGGCCACCGTCATGCCCCCAACCCTTTGTCAGAGATCAGCGTATCAAGCTCATCCCGCGGCATGCCAGCGCGCAAAGCCGTTTCGCGCAGCTGCTCCAAGGTGCCGGCGTCTACGAAAATGCCGTTTGCTGTGCGGTTTTTCAGGCTGCGGCGTTCGGGATCACCGGGCAGTTGTACCGCGTCAACGCCGGGGGCGGGCGGCGATGCTTTGACCCACGCGGTATAGCGGTCCATATCGACGCCAAAGGCCTGCGCCATGCCGAACACATCGGGATCAATCAGGATCGCCATCATGTTGTTTGTAATGCTTGACGGCATTTCACGTTCGGGCAGATAGGCCCCGCCGCCGCTAAAGGAACCGCCCAGAATATCGCCCAGCAAGGCCAGCCCGAACCCCTTGTGATCGCCAAAGGTCGTCAGCGCACCGCCAGCATCGTCGAACATCACCGACGGGTCGGTGGTGGGGTTGCCTTGGGCGTCGATCAGCGCCCCTTCGGGCACCTGTTTCCCGCTAAGATGGGCCACACGCGCCTTGCCCATCGCGATTTTGCTGGTGGCCATGTCCAACAGGAACATCGGGGTGCTGTCGGTCGCAGGGATCGCGGTGCAATAGGGGTTGGTGACAAACCGTCCGTCGCTGCCACCAAAGGGGGCGACCAGCGGTCTGGAAGACTGCACATTGGCGTATAGAATGCAGATGAAACCGGCCTCGGCGGCCATGGCCCCCCAATCGCCTAATCGTCCAAGGTGAAAGCTGTTGCGCAAGGACAGCACCGCAAAATGGTTGGTGCGGGCGCGGTCAATCGCCAGCTCCATCGCCTGTTCCGCCACGATATGGCCAAAGCCGCGCTGGCCGTCCACCAGCAGAAACGGGCCTTTGTCCTGCACCACGTCGATATTTGCATCGGGGTGCAACGTCCCTGCGATGATACCGTCAACATAGGCGGGGATCATACCCACGCCATGGCTGTCATGCCCCGTCAGATTGGCGCTGACCAACCGCGTCGCCACCCGGCTGGCCGCGTCCTTTTGCCCGCCTGCATATGTCAGGATAGATGTCGCAAGGGCGGTCAGGCGGTCGGCTGGAATCTTCATGTTTTCAGGGCTTTCGTTGGGGTGGGGGCGATCATAGTCAGGGCAGTTTGCGGTAGATTTCGCCGCGTTGGCGGACGGGATCGAGCAAGGCGAAATCATTCGGCTCTTGCGTGTATCCGGTCGGAAAGGGGGGGCGCACGTCGATGTTCAACGCCCGCATGACCCGTGCGTCGCGGTAATAGCATTGCACGGTCAGGGTCTGGATCACCTCGGCCTGCGCCGGAAAGACCTGCCGGAATTCTGCCGCCACGCCAGCGTCAACCGTCTGGCCCGACAGCCACGCCAGCGCGGTTGCCAGCGTATCTCGCAGCGCGGCCCCAGTGGTCAGGATGTCTGCCAGAATGTCAGGATCATCCGCTGCTGGTTGGCCAAATTGTTGTGACGCAGGGATGATTTGGGCGACAAGGGCACCAAGGGCGGCCTGTTCGTCGGCCGAGAAGGATGCAGAGGGCTCAGGGGGCATGGATCAGTCCTTTAGTCGAACAAATTGGCAAGGCGTTGCTTGATCTGGTCCGCAATATACAGGGCCAGCGCCTGCAAGGTGCTGGTCGGATTCGCACCGCCACTGGTGACAAAGATGCTGCCGTCCACGATGAACAGATTGCGCACGTCATGGGACCGGCCCCATTCATTCACCACCGATTTTGCCGGATCAGTCCCCATCCGTGCTGTTCCCAGCAGATGCCAGCCCGCCAGCGGGATTGGGGCAGCGGTCTGGATGTGGGTGGCCCCTGCAGACTCCATCGCTTCGGTGCCACGGGCAATCGCATGGGCCAGCATCTTTTTGCTGTTTTCACTTAAGGTATAGTCGATGCGTGGCGCGGGGATGCCGTCGCTGTCGGTCAGGGTCGGGTCAAGCGTGACGCGGTTGTGTTCTTCGGGCAGGTCTTCGCAAATCGCGTAAAGGCTGGTTACCCGATCCTGTAGGCCGCGAAACGCGCTGTGATGATCCGCCCCCCACGGCACCAGCCCCCAGTTCATCCCTGTCAGCGCGGTGGCCACCGGCCCCATCCCGCGCGAGGTTTCAAAGGTATAGCCGCGCAGAAACCCACGCGCCGGATCGGTCTCGTAGAACTGCTGGCTCAGGATGCTTTTGTGCGGCCCGTTATGACCGTCCAGCGGATCGTCGAACACGCCCTGGATGCTGGCATAAGGGTGGAACATCAGGTTCTTGCCCACCAGCCCGCTGCTGTTGGCCAACCCGTCGGGAAAGTGTTTCGAGGCCGAATTCAGCAGCAAACGCGGTGTGCCGATGCCGTTGCTGGCCATGACCACCACATGAGCAGCCTGAAACTGTTCATCCCCGTTGGCATCGAAATAGATCACGCCGGTTGCCATACCCTGATCGTCCACGGTGATTTCGCGCACACGGCAGTGGGTGCGCAGTTCGACCCCTTTGCGCAGGGCATGGGGCCAATAGGTCAGATCAACCGACCCCTTGGCCCCTTGGGCACAGCCGCTGATGCAGGCCCCCAGATTGATACATTTTGCGCGCCCGTCATAATCCTCGGTGGCGATTGCCATATCGCAGGGCCACCAGTGCCAGCCGCGCGTGTTGAATGCCGATGCCAGCCTGCGCCCCGATTTGCCCATTGCCACAGGCGGCATCGGCGGTGTTTTCCCCGCAGGATAGGCCGTGTCGCCGGCAAGCCCCGAAACCCCCATCATCTGGTCATTCTCGGCGAAAAACGGTTCCAGCGTGTCATAATCCACCGGCCAGTCGTCCGCCACGCCGTCCAGCGTGCGCACCCGGAAATCAGACGGGTGCAGGCGTGGGAAATGCGCTGCGTACAACACAGTGCCGCCGCCTACGCCGTTAAAGTTGGTCACCTTGATCGGAGAGGCGTCGTCATTGATCGGATAATCCTCGGGCAGGCGTCGCTGGTTGGGACTAAGCGCGAAATCCCCCATCCGCCGCGCCTCCCAATCGCGGCCCGTGGTGGGAAATGTCTGCTGGTCGGGCGTGCCACCTTGTTCAAGGCACAGGATATGCATGCGGGTATCGGCGAGGCTCCAGGCCATTGCGGCACCTGAGGCACCAGCGCCGATGATCAGCACATCAACTGGATCATCTGTCATTGGGCCTCCCTTCCCGCTGCGTGAAACGTTGTTGGCACTGTGGCAAGGTGGCGGGCAAACTGTCAAAGTATTTAGGGGCCATCAGGGGCGCAATTCCGCTTGGGCCGTAGCGTCACATGCGGGCGTCTTGATGGACCGATGCCCAAAGTTGCCCTAGCCTTGGGGGCAGGGATTGAGCTGAAAACCGGCTTTGCTGTGCCAAAGACCGGGTTCACAAGGGGGAGATACGATATGTCGGATGCTTTGGTCGGGGATTTTGACCACAAATCCAGCCGTGAGGCTTTTGAAATGCGCGCTGCCAAAGGGGCTGCGGCCCTTGGCGCGATTGGCGCGGGGGCGGATGTTCCTGTCGCTGTCATTTTGCGCAACGATCTGGCACAGCTTGAAATCATGCGCGCTGCGGCCTTGGCCGGGACGGTGATTGTGGCGCAGAACTGGCACGCGGCTGCGGAGGAGGTGGCCGCCATTTGCGACGACAGTGGCGCGCAGTTTGTGATCATCCACCGCGATCTGATCGACGCTGTGCGCCCTGCGCTGGCCGGTCGGACGGTGATTGCCGTGACACCGGGGGCAGCGCTGTGCGAGGCCTACGGGATTGATGCCGCTGCTGCGGGCAGCGACCCGGACACACCTGAATGGGACGCCTTGGTTGAAGCCCAACAGCCCATCGCAACCCGCGAAATGATGCGCCCTTTGATGCGCTATACATCGGGGTCCACCGGCAAACCCAAAGGGGTGCGCCGCCTTGGCGGTGGTCCGCGCAAGGATTTCGAAGATGTCTTGCGGCGGATCGGGACAGAGATGTTGCAACTGAAACCCGGATCGCGGTTTTTCACCGCCGCCCCGATCTATCATTCAGCGCCCTCTACGCTGACCTCTGCCGCGCTTGTCACGCCCGAGGTTTCGACGTTTGTCGCGCCAAAGTTTGAGCCGGAGACGTTTTTGGCAACAATTCAGGCGCAGCGGATCACCCATATCTATCTGGTGCCTACCATGATGAGCCGGATGTTGAAGCTGCCCGACGCGGTCAAGGCGCGCTATGATCTGTCCTCGGTTGAATTTTGCGTCTCGACCGGCTCACCTTGGCCGCATGATCTGAAGGTTGCGATGATCGACTGGTGGGGCCCTGTATTTTGGGAAAGCTATGGCGCGACCGAGATCGGGTTCATGACCATGGTGTCGTCCCAAGACGCGCTGGCCAAGCCGGGGACGGCGGGGCAGATGCAGATGGGTGGCACGGTGTTGATCCTTGATCCGGACGGCAATGAACTGCCAACGGGGCAGGTGGGCGAAATCTATGCGCGGATGGATGCCTTTGGCGGGTTTGACTATTCCAACGATCCCGAAAGCCGCAGGTCGGCTGAAAAGCACGGCCACTTTTCGGTGGGTGATCTGGGGTCGGTCGATGCAGACGGGTTCCTGTTCATCACCGACCGTAAAAAGGACATGATCATTTCGGGCGGGGCGAATATCTTTCCCGCCGAGATCGAAGCAGTATTGATGCGCGCGCCGTTTATCCGCGATGTGGCCGTCTTTGGCGCGCCACACCCCGAATTCGGAGAACAGATAGTGGCAGCTATTGAACCCGCCGAAGGGTGGGCACCCGACACGCAAGAGGTGCTGGATTTTCTGGACGGCAAGCTGGCCCGCTTCAAGCACCCGCGAATTGTGGATTTTCACGCCGCCCTGCCGCGCGAAGACAGCGGCAAGATTTTCAAACCAAGGCTGCGCGCACCGTATTGGGAGGGGGCGGGTCGTAAGATTTAAGTCGATGCAAACGCGTCGGTGCAGTGATACCGCAGGCTGGCTGCTGCAACGCTGTATTCCGATCTTCAGGATCAGCGGGCGCTGGGCCATTTGGCGTTCCCTTTGGGGAAAAGGGGAACAGACGCAGGGGCATGAAACACCACCGCGTCAAAGACGATACCGGCACCCGAACGATCAAGTTCAGGTGCCGGTACCACGGTTCTAGGCTTGGGCGGCAATCGCTATTTTTCGGTCGCGAAGGTGCCTGTGAACAGCACGCCGCCGACAGTCCCGTCAGCGATGCCCGCGATGGCACCTACCGGATCGCCTGCGTTGGCGACAAAGTCGCCTTCCATGCCGATCGTGGTGGCATAGGTTGTGCCGCCATTCGTCAGGTTGCCCGCAACCGTTGTGGACATCTGCGGAAGGCCGACCGGTGGGTTGGGAGAAATAACGCCCGTACCAGACAGCGTCCCGGCATAAGCCCCGGCTGTTTCATGCACGAAACCGGTTGCCGTGCTGCTGGTGGTCTGCGCGGTAAAGTCGGTGTCGATGCTGACTTCACCGACAAGGTTGCTGCCCGCGACGTTCCCCGCAACATAGCCGGTATAGGTCGCATCGGCGGCAGAACGTACGTCGGCCGCGGTCGCCTTGGTTGTGGTGGGAAGCAGTCGGCCAGACGCATCGGTATACTTGGCCTGCATGGCCGCGGCGTCAGTGCTGAGTGTTGCATAGGAGACCGTGGGCAGGGCTGTTGATGAACCGTTACACCCGGTAAGCAGCCCGCCGATTGCACAGATCGCCGTCAGTTTTACAAAATTTTCCATTATGAGCCTTTCTTTTTTCGTATTGAGATTGAATTAAACCAGCAATGCTGCATCCGGGATAAAGTCGTCGACGGTCAGATCCGCGATATCGACATTGCGCAGGATCATCATGTCTTCGCCCGCACCGATCAGAACGTCAGTGTCGCGGTAGGCATCAAGGGTAACATCCTCGAAGGCGATGCCTTTGAGTTGGATCAGGTCTACACCGTCTTCAAAATCGTAGACGAAGTCCAAACCCTGACCGCTGGCAAACACAAAGTTATCCGCATCCGCTCCGCCATACAGGCGGTCCAGACCGGTGCCACCTTCAAGAACGTCAGCGCCGTTCAAACCATAGAGGTAATCATCGCCGCCCATGCCGTAGATGCTGTCATCCGCAAGGGTGCCGACCAGTGTTTCAGACGCCGATGTCCCGATGATCACGCTTGGTTCATCCGGATCGGTACCCCCGGTCACACCGTCGCCGGGGTTGGTGACAAGAAAGCTGTCCAGCAGGCTTAGCCCTTCGCCGGGATCAAACGCGTCCCCCATGCCCAAGGCCGCCGCAACACCCGTCAGGGTCGCGACAAGTTCCCCACCGACCGACACCGTCAAGTCGTCCCCGTCAACGCCTTGCGTGATCAGGCTGTAGGCTTCGACAACATCGGGATTGAAATCTTCAAGAGCATCAAAACCAATCAAGCCAAGCTTGTCTTTGCCAACTTCGAAATCAGAGACGGTGCTTTGTGTGATCACGTCGCTGACGGATGTGCCATAAGACAAAACAAACAGATCCGCACCGGCACCCCCAGTGAACGTGTTGTTACCAACCCCTACCAGATAATCGTCGCCTTCGCCGCCGACAACGTCTTCGCCGTCGCCGTAAACATCAATTTCTTCATAACTGACAACGAGTTCGGCGCTGTAGATGGTCGTCGGCTTGATGTCGCCTTTGATGTAGAAAGCCACATCCAGATCTTCGGTCAGGTTAAGCCCGTTTGCGGTAACCGTACCGGAATTATCCTGCCATCCAGCGCTGAGCGACAAAGGCGCGATCTGGGTTGCCCAATCCAGCATATTGATAACGGTCTGGGTTTCGGCACCAACGACATATTTTTCTTCGCCGTTTTGAACAGGGGGTTCGTCACTTGGGTCCAACGGGATGGTGACACTTGGCAAGTCCTGACCGTATTTGTCAGTCTTCAGACGCCAGCGTGGGCCGGTGATGTATTCGGTCCCGTCGGCGTTCAATTCGGGCTCGAACGGTTCGCGGTCCATTGTGGTGTACCACGCGTTGGTAAAGCCGCCCTCAAGGTCGCTCGACATTGCGCCAAGTTCATTCAGCAACGATCCTTCGGCGGCTTCTGCCAATGCTGAATCGCGCAAGATCGTTCCTGCGGCATAGAGGGTTCCGTCGCCCGCATAATAATCGTCGGTCGTGGCCCAAACGGTTCGGCCGGCCTCGTCATTGTAGTTCTCGATCACCTCGTAGGTGGGCAGCTGGCCAATGGCGGATTCGTTTTCGAAATCTTCTGGGCGAATTTGGTCGTTGGGGTTGTTGGTGATCTCGTGATGCACCACTAGTTCAGCGTCTGTGATCTGAAACAGCTTTTTCAGCGATGTGTATTCATCCAGCTCTTTCCATTCATCCGGCGTGTCCAGATGGGTTTCAAGCCGCACATCGTTGGGCCGTTTGATCGTGTTGCCCCAGCGATACAGCAGTTTGCCATCGTCTTTCATCGTCACCGAATAGTCGTCACCATAGGCGATATCGTAGCTGATCGTGCTTTCGTTCGGGTTCAGCAAATCTTTGATGTCAACAACGCCATCAAGGTTCTTGTCCTCGATCACGACGGGCGCGCCTTCGAATGTTGCGGTGCCGTTGATCAGATCCGCCACGCGCTGGCCGTTCAATGCCGGATCAAGGCTGAGCAGGACCAAGTCATCATCCAGTTGATACACGGCATCGGGGTCGCCTGGAAAAGCTTGGTCAGAAAGAACCTGTTGCATGACCACATAGTGTTCGGTCGATGCTTTCACCGTGTTGCCGCCAATACCGGCAAGCCAAGTGCCCAAGGTGGCCGGTGTCTTGAAAAAATCTGTCGGCGCATCCGAGACGACCAAACCGATCTGTTCCCCGGCCTCGGTTACGTCACCAACCCACCCTTCGGAGAAGACGCCATCGATCTCTTTTTCAACGGCACCGTCAAAATCGGTCACTTCGAATCCGAATTCGCTGTCGATGGGATAAAGCGTGACACCCTCTTTGGTCACCTTGGTACCACTGTCGCCGCTGAAGTCGATGACCCCGCCGTCTGCCCCTTGGGTAACGCCGCTGAACGTGCCTGTGACATCGGCTGTGCTAAAGACATGGGTGGACGTGAAATCCGGAACTGTGTTCAGCGCCTCGTCGAAGTCTAACACACCCGTTGCGTCTATTTTTTTGGCCATCGTTTGGATCTCCCTTTTTTGATCAAGTCTGGCTGTCTGTGGATCGCGAAAACATGCGATACATTCAGACTTGTTAATCTGTGAATGCGGTCAGGAATTGATCTGGATCAATCGTTACAACGCCTAACTGACTACCAACAAAGGAGAATAGGGCGGCGGTCATGCTGTCCTGAAAGGGGATGGATGCTCCTTGTTGGGGGAGTTGACTGATAGGTCCGTTCCCACGGTCTTTGCAGGTTGAGAGTTGGATGTTGGACGGAACGATTGTTTTATCGGTGTGCAGGCAGGTTGCCTTTGCGGGGGGGCGTGTTTTTGCGCGGGCGTTGTTTCTGGCGCTTGTGATCTGCGGGGCCGGTGACGCACTCGCCCAGGCATCCTCTGACAGGCAGTTATCCTCTGACAAACAGGTGTTCGATATGATCAACGCCGGTCGTTTTGAGGCCGCGCAGGATCTGCTGGACACGCAAAGCCCAAGCAAAGCGGACAGGCTGTTTTTCTCGGGCCGGGTGCTCAAGGTCCAAGGGCATTTGCCGGAGGCGATCGACACCTTCAGGCAGGTTCTGGTCCTTGATCCGCAATATATCAAAGCACGGCGGGAGCTGGGTCATACGATGCTGTTGGCAGGCCAATACGACGTCGCCGAATTTCAGTTTGATGAATTGTTGCGGATTGATCCCAACACCGAAGAGCATCCTGCCTACGAACATTTCCTGAATATCATCGGACAGAATAAACCTTTGGGGTTTAATGCTTTTGTGGCGCTGGTGCCGTCGACGAACATCAACCGTGGAACGACAAACGCTACATTCGACACCGCAAACGGGGTCTATGTGATCAACGCCACATCCAAGGCCAGTTCAGGCGTCGGCAAGCAAATGGGTTTTTCTGGCTTTGCCCGGCGAAATCTGTCCCCGACAAGCCGCGCCACCCTTGCCTATAGCGTTGAGGGCACCCGCTATAATGACTCGATCTACAACTATGTCACCGGCACGGTTTCGCTTTCTTATGAGAAACGTCTTGAAAGCGGGCACTGGTCCATCTCCCCGTATTTGCGGGTCATGCAGCGCAAAGATCAGGCGGATTATACTGCTTTGGGTCTTCGTTTTGATACCCTTCGACGGGTCAGCTCTAAGAACCACATCAAACTTTCGCTCGGTCACGAAGCCCGCCGGTATCCGGACCAGGCCTATAACGATGGCGGATACACCACGGCGGTGATCAGTGCCGGTCGCCAGATTACTCCGGCTTTTTCGACCACGGGCGGTCTCGCACTCGAGAGAGGCAATCCGCAGGCGGCCCATCTGCAATATCTCGGCTACCGCATTTTCGCCGGTGTCTCCAAATCCTGGGCTGGGGGGCTGAACACGGGCGTCGGCCTAAGCCTCGGCACGCGCAAATTCAGCGGTGATTTCCCGCTGACGACCACGCCGCGCAGCGACAGGTTCGCGGGCATCAACTTCACCGTTTCCAACGCACGTTTCCGGATCAAAGGGTTCTCTCCGCGTCTTGCGTGTTCCTACACCGTCAACACGTCGAATGTCGCGTTTTACGATTATGACACCACCGAATGCCAAGCGACCATTTCCAAGAATTTTTAGAGGTTTCCCATGACAAACAAGACAATCGGGCTTGCTGAATTGAAAAAGGCCAGACGAGGCGGGAACAAGCTGTTGAGCGCGGTCTTTTTGTTCAGTGTTTTCGTGAATATCCTGATGCTGACGGGGCCGCTGTTCATGTTGCAGGTCTATGACCGCGTGCTTGGGTCGCGCTCCGAAGAAACGCTGGTCGCGTTGTTCGCACTTGTGGTCGTGCTGTATGGGCTATTGGGCATCCTTGATTTTGCGCGCAGCAGAATTCTTGCCCGCTATGGGGCGCGGTTTCAAACCGAACTGGATAACCGGGTGTTTGACGCGGTTCTGAAACAGGCGTTGATCCCGTCAAAGCGGGGCAGCCCCAGCAGCGGGCAGCGCGATCTTGAGACCGTGCAATCGCTTTTCACCTCGCCGGTCATGATTGCGCTGTTTGATGCGCCTTGGACACCGTTGTTTATCTTTGCGATTTTCATCTTCCACCCTTGGCTGGGCATTCTGGCCCTCGTTGGGGGCGGGCTTTTGATTGTGATTGCGCTGCTTAATAACTGGCTGACGCGCAGAAAGACCCTCGAGGCACAGGCGACGGCGCTTCAGGCGGCCAGTCTTGCAGAACAAGCGCGCCGGTCTGCGGAATCCGTGCGGTCCCAAGGGATGAATGCCGCTATTTCCGAACGCTGGCATGGCATGCGCGACGCAGCACTTGAGCAAAGCATGAAGGCCAGCGACTGGACGGGGTCATTTGCCGCGCTGACCAAATCCTTTCGGCTGCTTTTGCAATCTGCGGTCTTGGCGCTTGGGGCCTATCTGGTGTTGAAAGGCGAGGTTACCGCCGGTGCGATGATCGCCAGTTCGATCCTTTTGGGGCGCGCCCTTGCCCCTATTGAACAGTCCATCGGGCAATGGGCACTGGTGCAACGTGCGATCGGGGCGTGGCGGTCGCTGCGCCAACTGCTTGAAACAACGCCGGTTGATCCGGACACGATTGACCTGCCGTGCCCTGCGGCGGACCTGTCTGTGAAAGGGGTGTCGGTCTTTGCGCCGGGGGCCAAAAAGCTGACCCTGTCAAATATCAACTTTTCCCTATCGCCGGGGCAGGTTCTGGGCGTGATCGGCAAAAGCGGTTCGGGCAAGTCCACCATGGCAAAGACCCTGATGGGACTAATCCCTGTCGCCGCAGGCGAGGTTAGGCTGGGCGGGGCCACGATTGATCAATATGATCCGGATGCGCTGGCGCGTTTCGTCGGGTATCTGCCGCAGAATGTGTCGCTGTTTTCCGGCACCGTGGCTGAAAACATCGCGCGCATGTCAACCGAACCGGATGATGCAAAAGTCGTCGAAGCCGCCAAACGTGCCAATGCCCACGAAATGATACTGTCGTTGCCAGAAGGGTATAATACGGTTGTTCAAGGCGATGACAGCCAGATGTCGGGCGGCCAACGGCAACGCATCGCTTTGGCGCGCGCGCTTTACGGTGATCCGGTTCTGTTGATTCTGGATGAGCCGAATTCGGCGTTGGACAATGATGGATCTCTGGCCCTGAACCGTGCCGTGCGGGAATTCAAGGCGTCGGACCGTGCCGTGATCATCATGACCCACAGGCCAACGGCGATTTCCGAATGCGACCGGCTTTTGGTGATCGAAGCAGGCCGTATCATCGCTGACGGCCCGCGGGACGAAGTGATGAAGACCATGGTGACCAACGTCAGAAGTATCAAGCAGACCATTGCAAAGGCAGAAACATCATGAGCCGTCAAAAACGCATCAAACGTAAATGGAAAGCGACATTTCCAATGGCAGTCGGATTCATGGCCCTCGCGGTGCTGGTATTGGCCGTCGGGATTTGGGGCATCCAGTCAAAGATCGCGGGGGCGATTATCGCCACGGGTGTTGTCCAGGTCGAATCCAACCGGCAGGTCGTGCAGCACCCCAAGGGCGGTGTCGTCGGGGAAATTCTGGTTCAGGACGGTGATATGGTCCGGGCGGGCGATGTGTTGCTTCGGCTCGATACGTCGCTTGAACGTGCGGAACTGGCGATCATCGAAGGGCAGCTTTTTGAAATCCTTGCACGCAAGGCACGCCTTGAGGCAGAGCGCGACGGGCTGGATGCCCTCGTCATATCCGACAACCTGCGTAACGCTTTGGCCGATGATCCTGCTGTCCAATCGTTGATCGACGGCCAGCAACGCCTGTTCGAGGCGCGCGCGATCACCTTGCAACAGAAGTCTGAACAGATATCAGAGCAAATTCACCAGACGGAAAACCAGATCAAAGGTGCGACGGCCCAATTGGCCGCGCTCGAGACGCAAAGAACCCTGATCAAGGACGAATTGACCGACAGTGAAACCCTGTTCGAGAAAGGCCTGTCCCCTGCGGCGCGGGTATCTTCTTTGCGGCGCGAAGAGGCGCGCCTGAATGGTGAAATCGGCAGCCTGAACGCGACTGTTGCACAAATGCGCGACCGCATCGCCGCGTTGAATATTGAAAAAATTTCATTGACCTCGGGCATCCGGGAAGAAGCCATCACGACCCTGCGCGACCTACAGTTCAGCGAAACTGAGCTGTCCCAGCGACGGTTGAGTTCAAAAGAAACCCTTGCGCGTATGGCAATCCGGTCACCGGTCAGCGGGATCATTTATGGGTCGACGATCTTTGCGCTGCAATCGGTCGTGTCCGCCGCCGAACCTGTCATGTTTGTAATCCCGCAAGACAGATCATTGGTGATCTCGGCAGCCATCGACGCGATCCATGTCGATCAGGTGCATGTCGGGCAAATTGCGGATCTCCGCTTTGCGGCGTTTGATCAAAGAATGACCCCCTCAATCTCGGGGCTGGTGACCAAACTGTCGGCTGACGCGTTTCGCGACGAGGTGACAGGCCAGTCCTTTTACCGGGTCGAACTGATCCCCGAAACCGGAGAGTTGGCCAAGCTGGAAGGGCAGATTTTGTTGCCCGGAATGCCGGTAGAGGCGTTTATCAAGACCGGCGACCGCTCACCGCTGAGCTATCTGGCAAAACCGCTTACCGTCTACTTTAACCGTGCCTTTCGCGAAAGCTAGGCGGCTGCCTGCACACGTAACGAGAGCCTCGGCACTGTCCAAGACCGGTCACGGCACAAAGCTAGACGCTCTTTCGACGGATGCTGTTTTTGACTTAAAAAATGCGCCTTTGATTTTCTAGGGTCAAAGTTTTCTCTCAAGCTGCATGTGTGATCTTAAATCAGATCATGCATTGGCGATCGTCACGCAGGCATTCGGGCCTCGACGAAAGAAACCTTGTGTTGCTGCGTCGGGGTTTTTTGGGAAATCCATGGCCAGGAATTTTGATATCGGTTTTTTCTAGTCTCGATCTGGCACGTATCAGGTGCCGTCAGAGCCTTTGCTCCTAGGGACGATGTCCGCACTCGAGACCGTCAATGAAGGCAGCGCAATTCCGTTAGATTTCACACCACTCCTGCGCGATCTGGCACGTGATATGGGCGTGGCCTTGATCCTGATCACCCATAACATGAGCGTGGTTGCCGAAATGGTCGACTGGGTGCCAAGTATGGGGCAGGGACGCGACAGCATGGTCGACATCTGGTGTCGGTCAGAGATCTATGTGTGACCTTTGATCTGCGCGGTGCCATTCTGGACCGCGTGCAGGCGCGGGTCCAAGCGTCTGAAGAGATCGAATTCGGCATCACACGGGCGAACCTTTTCCTTGGTCGGCGAAAGGGGGGGGTGGTAAATCGACGGTGGCGCGGGCGTTGACCGGCCTTGCGCCACATCAGCGCGTGATCCGGTTCGCGGGCAGATATATTTGCCCGGATCGGGAACCCCCTGCGGGGCTGGGGCGTATGTTAGCATGAAAATCAAACATCACATGACCCGCCTTGGTGTCTCAGCGTTTTTCCTGCTGGGCTTTTTATCTCACGCCTCAGCTGAGACCGTCGGGAATGTAGATGTCGACTGGCTGGGGAACGATATCGTGGTCGAGGCGGTCGCCGACCCGAAAGTCAAAGGCGTCACCTGTCATCTTGCGTATTTTGAACGGGGCATTATTGACCGGCTTCAAAAAGGTAACTGGTTCGAAGACCCGTCCAATTCGTCCATTTCGTGCCGCCAGACCGGCCCCATCGAAATCGGCGATATCAACCGCGACGACGAAGGTGAGACCGTGTTTTCAGAACGTCGTTCCGTGATTTTCAAGACGTTGAAAGTAAAGCGGATCTTTGATGAGGCGAACCAGACGCTGATCTACATCAGCCATGCCCGCGATGTGCAAAACGGCTCTGCCAAAATGTCGATGTCTACTGTGCCTCTCTATACTCCGGCAAATTAACGCGACACGGGTAATGCAGCCCGGGCTGCTGCCTTCGGTCACAGCCCCTTTGCGTTTGGTGTTGTTGTTTCGGGGGCAATCAACAATATAGCCAAATCTGAACGAAGCAGGTCTGATTTGGGCAATCAAACGACGATAAATCACAGCGACGTGCGACCGCCTATGCGGGTGCACGGGCATTTTGGTGAATGGATCCAAGGGCGTTTGGGGGCAGATGGCCCTGTCGTTTTGGTGACTATGACCTGTGATGTCCTTTTTGTTGAAGCGACATTTGAACCGGCGGTGACACTTGGGTTAACCCACGCAGGGCAAGCGGCAATCACGCGGGATCAATTGCGCAGCTTGCTTTCCGGCAGCGGTAGACCGGTCAGCGGGAATTTTCACGTAACAGGGAACGTGCCGCTGGGTGTTGGCGCGGGGGCATCGACAGCGTGGCTGGTCAGTTTGGCGCGTGCTGCCGGAGTTGCCGAAAACGATATAGCCGCCGCATGCCTGCGGGTTGAAAAAGCAACTGATCCTTTGATGCTGCAAAAGGCCGACCGCGTTCTGTGGTCATCCCGAAGCGCGGAAGTTTCTGCGCAGTTCAGCGCGCCCCCAAGATGCGAGATTGTCGGGGGATATTTTGGCGATCCGATAAAGACCAATGCCGGTGACACCTGTTTCGCGGATATTTCTGATTTGATAGGCGCTTGGCAAGATGCCACGCATCGGGGCGACCTTGCGGCGCTCGCGGGCCTCGCGTCAGAGGCCGCAGATCGCACAACACGGTTGCGCGGCCCCAAGGGCGATCCGACTGCGGCAGTTGCAAAACGCCTTGGTGCGTTGGGATATGCGCGGGCGCACACCGGATCGGCGCGCGCGTTGATCTTTTCGCCAGATGCGGCCCCTTTTGACGCCGAGAATGTGCTTGAACAGGCAGGTATAACCGATGCGTTCCGGTTCTTTACAGGATCAGGGTCTTGATGTTTGCGGCCGCACTTCTGATAGGGTTCGGGATCGAAGCTTTGGTGGCGTGGCCCGCAGGTCTGTTCCGCCATTTCGGTCATCCCGTCACATGGATCGGCCATGCGATCCGCCTGTGCGAAGCACGGTTGAATGATCCTGAACGCTCTCCTTTTGTGCTGCACATCCTAGGTGCGGCGACTGTTTTGATTATCTTGATTGTCACTGTGGTGCCCGCATTGGTGGTCAGTGCCCTTGTGCCTGCGGGATGGGCAGGCGTTCTGATCGGCGGGGTTCTGGCGTGGCCGTTCCTTGCTGCCCGGTCCTTGTATGATCATGTGGTTGCTGTCGCGCGGCCCTTGGTGCAGGGCGACACGGAAGCCGCACGGCAGGCGGTTTCAATGATCATCGGGCGCAATCCGGATACATTGGACGCTGCCGGTATCGCACGGGCATCCTTGGAAAGCCTTGCTGAAAACGCCTCTGACGGGATCGTGGCACCGGTATTTTGGGGCGTGGTCTTAGGTCTGCCGGGGCTGGTGGGCTACAAGGCAATCAACACGATGGATTCTATGATCGGGCATAAATCGGCACGTTACGCGCATTTCGGGATGGTCGCTGCACGGCTTGATGACGTTGTGAACCTGATCCCTGCACGGCTGACGGGGGTGTTGTTTGCGCTGGTGTCCGGTCGCATGTTGCGCAGCTTTGCCGTGATGCTGCGCGATGCGCGCTACCACCGATCGCCCAACGCAGGCTGGCCCGAAGCCGCGATGGCCGGTGCGCTGGATCTGCGGCTTTCGGGGCCGCGTATCTATGGCAGTCAGATCGCTGATGAACCGTGGCTGAACGCGGGGGCACGCGATGCCACGGGCCCGGACCTCACGCGGGGGCTTGCGCTTTATGTGCGGGCCATGGTCGTACTGTGTCTGATTTTGGCGCTTGTCGCACTTGTTTGAGGGACGTTGAATGCAAGACCACGGTGGCGATATCGGGCAGGCGATCGCCGAATTTGGCGGGGATTTATCTGACTGGGTCGACCTGTCTACAGGGATCAATGGAGCCCCTTATCCAGTGGGCCAAGTCCCTGAGGCGGCCTGGTCAAGGTTGCCTGACCGCGAGGGTTTGCGCGCCCTTGAGCGTGCGGCGCAGTCTGCCTACGGGACGACGCTAGATGCTGTTGCTGTGGCGGGCGCGCAAGCGGCGATC
>NZ_JBFEKM010000053.1:0-23052 GCF_041552635.1 Sulfitobacter sp. | reverse complement strand
GTCCAGAATGCAGGTGCCGGTGTGCGTTTCCCACCGCAAGCCAACCTCTTCGGGCAGCGCCTCACCCGCCGAGATACAGGTGCGAAGCGGCACCTCTAGCGCGCCGTTTTTATCCATAAATGCAACCATCGCTGCATAAAGTGTCGGCACACCGCAAAATATCGTGGGTTTTTCGCCGTTGATCGTCGCGATCACATCCTGAGGGGTCGGACGACCTGCGAACAGCAACGTCGTGGCCCCGACCGACAGCGGAAAGGTCATAGCATTGCCAAGACCGTAGGCGAAAAAGAACTTGGCCGCGGAAAACACCACGTCATCTTCGGCGATTTCCAGCACCTGTTTGCCGTACGTATCCGATGTGGCGCGCAGGGCGGAATGGACGTGGGCCACGCCTTTGGGCTGGCCTGTCGATCCTGATGAATACAACCAGAACGCCACTTCGTCGGGGCTGACCGCCAAGGTATCGGCTGGCTCGGCTCCGTCCAGAAAATCCTCATAAGGGGTCGTGCCTTCGGCGGTGCCGCCAATAATCACAACATGACGCAGATAGGGATTACCCTCGACCGCGCCTTTGACGACGTCCCACAAGGCGGCCGACACGAACAGGATCGTCGCACGGGAATCGCGCAAGATTGCGTCATAGACCGATGTCGCCAGCAAGGTATTCAGCGGGATAGGGATCACGCCACCCTTCAGCGCGCCCCAAAAAATTTGCGGAAATTCGATCTGATCCAAAACCAGCATCGCAGCACGTTCTTCGGGTCGGATACCGGCCCGGGTCAATGCACCTGCAACCTGCGCGGTGCCTT
Organism: Sulfitobacter sp.; assembly: GCF_041552635.1. Lineage (GTDB taxonomy): Bacteria > Pseudomonadota > Alphaproteobacteria > Rhodobacterales > Rhodobacteraceae > Sulfitobacter. The sequence continues at coordinate 22,243 of NZ_JBFEKM010000053.1, read as the reverse complement.
TGGCCATATCGCCGTAGGTCAGGCTGCGCCCAGTGCCAACTTCTCGGTAGGCAACCTTGTCACCGCGCCCCTCGTCGGGGTGGCGGTCCACAAAATAGGTCACGGCATTTGCAGTGGCGGTTGTCATCGCAGTCCTCCCAAACATCGATGCTTTATTTTGCATCAAATTGCCCAGATCACAAGGTTTGCGACCAAATGACGCATTTTACTGCATCACAGGGCCACAATGCGTGCGGCATCATCCACCTCGTAAATACGCGCTACTAGATCTGCGCGCCGCATCAGGATTTTCGGGAAATTCAGGTTCCCTTTTGCCGTGGCTTCTCCCTCCCCCATCGATGGCGGGTCGGCCAGGATAACAGCCGCCGCGACGCGGTTGGCACTGCCGCTGGTTTGCGCAGCAAGCGCGGTTAGCCGCGCGCCGATTTCCTGCATCAGCGGGGCGCAGATCATGGCCCCATTGTCATCGGTCGCGTCCCAGCCATTGGCCGCCATGGTCGCACGGTTGGGGACGATCAACATGCCCACCTGTTCGCGGCCCTGACCCGTCAGCACCAGATCAGTCACATAGGGGGCCAAGGCCGCCAGAAGATCAAGGCGCAGTTGGCCGGCGCGCACCCATGTCCCCGTCATCAGCTTGAAATCCTCGGACATGCGCCCATCGAACAAAAGCCCGCGTGACGGGTCCGCATCATCAACCAGACGCATCGCATCGCCACTGATGAAAAATCCTTCCTCGTCAAACGCTTCGGCGGTTTCGGCGGGATTGTTGTGATAGCCTTTGGTGATCGTATCGCCGGATATCCGCACATCGCAGCGCCCGTCCGCATCGGGGATCAGCTTGACCGTGACACCCGGCAAAGGCGCGCCGACGATGCCGGCCCCCTTGGCCGGTTCATGCTGCAACAACGCCGCAGGGGCCGATTCTGTCAGCCCCCATGACGAATTGATCAACGGCAACTGCCCGCAGGTTTCAAGCGCCAGCCGTTCCAGTTCAGCCCATGTCGCCTGCGGCAAGGACGCGCCGGCATAAAAGATCATGTCCAGTTCGGCGAAATAGCGTTCACACAGCTGTTTATCGGCGTTCAACGCAGTCACGAGCTGGGCAAAACCAACCGGCACGTTAAAGCTGATCGTGGCCGATACATCGCGCAAATTCGCAAGCGTCTTGTCGAACAGCCCCGGCGCGGGCTTGCCGTCATCGATGTAGAAACTGCCGCCATTGGCCAGCATCAGGTTAAAGTTATGCGACCCGCCAAAGACGTGATTCCACGGCAGCCAATCCACCAACACCGGCGGGCGCGTGGTCACGAAAGGCAACGCTTGCGCGAGTTGCGCCTGATTGGTGGTCATCATCCGTTGCGTGGTCAACACCCCTTTGGGGTCCGAGGTCGATCCGGATGTCATCAAGATCTTGGCCAACGTATCGGGCGTAATCCCTGCGAACGCGGCATCAACATCCGCGTCATTTGGCCGAAGGAAATCGTTAAAATCCGTCGCACCACTGCTGCCGGGGGCTGATGACAGCTTTTCAGCGCCGCTGAGGCTGTCCAGCGCAAGGGCACCGGCATATTGCGTGGCATCTTGGGCATAGACCATGCCGGGGTTCACCAGCTTGACCACATAATCCAGACGCGGCAGGGCGGCGGGGATCAGTGAATATTGCTCAGCCACGGGGACGGTCGGCACACCCGCATATTGTGCTGCCAATGACAGCAGCGCATGGTCAACGCTGTTGCCCGACACGATCAGGATCGGCCTGTCCGGCCCCAGATCGCGCGACACCAGATGCCCCGCGATGGCACGCACCATCTCAAGCACCTGAGCGTAGCTCAGCTTGCGCCAGCCGTCGCCCGACCGCTCTGCCAGAAACAGATGATCGGGGGTTTTGGCCGCCCAATGATGCAACCAGTCACCGGTGCAGCGCGCCACGGGCCCAAGCACATAGCCCGATTGCAACAATATCGACCCGTCTGGGCGGTCGGTGCGCGTCACACGATGCGGTCGCAAGTTCAGATGATCGGTCATAATGCCCCCCTGCCCGCAAACGGCCAAAGGCGGGCGCGCCAGTTAAAGTGGCTTTGCGCTCACCGCGCAAAGCAAGGGCCAAGCCTAGCTTGGCAACAAGAACAACGTAATCGCCGGAAACATCACCAGTATGATCACACGCACGATGTCGGACCCGACAAAGTACATCACGGCCTTGTAGGTTTCGGTCATCGGCGTTTCGCGGTCCATCGAGTTGATGATAAACAGGTTCATCCCTACCGGCGGCGTAATCAGCCCGACCTCGACCACAATCAGCACCAGGATGCCGAACCAGATCGCCAGATGTTCTGTGCTCATCCCGAAATCCATCGCCGAAATGACAGGGAAGAAGATCGGCACGGTCAGCAGGATCATCGACAGGCTGTCCATCAGGCACCCGAAGATCAGATAGAAGATCAGGATGATCGTCAGCACCAGCCACGGGCTATAGCCCTGCCCCACCACCCAATCGGCCATGAATTGCGGCACACCGGACAGTGCAAGGAAGCCGTTATAGAACCCCGCGCCCAGTACGATGAAAAAGATCATGCCAGTGGTCTTGGCCGTGCCCAGCAGGCTGTCACGCAGCACCGACCAGTTCAGGCTGCCTGCCAAAAGCGCAGCAAGCCCGGTGCCCGCCGCACCGATGGCAGACCCTTCGGTTGGTGTGAACCACCCCAGATAGATACCGCCGACCACGACGAAAAAGATCACCAGCACTGGCCATGTATCGGCCAGCGCCTTGAACCGTTCGGCCATGGGAACCGCAGGACGCGTTCCTGCCGAATTGGGGTTCAGACGCACATAAATCGAGATGGTAATGATATAGCCAAGGGCTGCCAGAATGCCGGGTACGAATGCGGCAAGAAACAGCTTGGCGATGTTTTGTTCGGTCAGGATGGCATAGATCACCAAAATCACCGAGGGTGGGATCAGAATGCCAAGTGTGCCACCCGCCGCCAGTGTTGCGGTCGAAAACCCACCTGAATAGCCGTAGCGGCGCAGTTCGGGCAAGGCGACCTTGGACATGGTTGCGGCCGTTGCCAGCGAGCTGCCACAAATCGCACCAAAGCCCGCGCAAGCCCCGACGGCCGCCATTGCGACACCGCCCCTGCGGTGGCCAAGGAAGCTTTCTGCCGCTTTGAACAGTGACTGCGACATACCCGAAAGGGTCGCGAATTGCCCCATCAGCAGGAACATCGGGATGATCGACAGCGAATAGCTGGAAAAGGTTGTGTATGTTTCTGATTTCAGCTTGGCCAGCAGGGGCGTCGGGTTGCCGCCCATCGCCATGTACCATCCGCCAAAACCGCACAGCAACATGGCAAGCCCGATGGGCGCACGTAAAAACACCATCAACAACAGGACGGGGAAGGACCAAAAGCCCAGTTCAAGATTGGTCACGTTAATGCGCCCCTTGTTCGCTTGGTAGAATATTTTCGCCTTTAACAGCCTCGATCACGCGGATCACGGCGCAGTAGACGGCGACGATGCAGGAAATAATCCCGGCAAGAAAACTGGCCCCATAGGCCCACCACACTGGAAATTGCAGGAACAGCGTGGTTTCGCCGTTGCCGATATAGCGCTGCATGCCTTCATACAGGCGCCAGATGATCAGGATGATGACCGCAGTCAGCACGACCTCCCAAAAGGCGGCGATCCAGCGGTTCGCCTTGGCCGGCAGAAAAGACGTAAACACATCTACGCTGGCATGCGCCCCGTAGAACTGGCAGATCGGCAGGAACGAAAAGATCGCAAAGGCGATCCCTGCCTCGAGCAGCTCATAGTTCCCGTTGATTTCGCCCACGCCCATATCGATCAGGCTTTGCGACACCCCCGCAAGTTTTTCTTGAAAGAACGTGCTGTGCAGCACCTTGTTGATGCTGCGCCCAAAGATCGACAACGTGGTCATCAGGATCAACGCCACCAGGACAAGCCCTCCGATGATCGCGGTGATGCGGGCAAGGAACTGGATCATCCGATGCATGTAACGTCTCTTTTTTGTCTTGGTTGATTAGGATGAAAAGCCTGCGGCACATCGCGGGTGCCGCAGGCCAGCTTCAGAGGGAACCGCTTACTTGCCGTAAGCGTCCATCAGCGATTTGGCTTCGTCGATCAGGGCCTGACCGTCGATGCCCTTTTCCTTCATATCCGCAACCCAAGTGTCGTAGATGGGCTGGGATGTTTCACGCCAAACAGCAGTTTCTTCTTCGTTAAGCGTGACGATGTTGTTGCCCAGATCAACAGCGATCTGACGGGCCGGACCATCGGAATCAGCCTGTGTGCCGCCTGCGAAGATCGAGAATTCCAGACCGGAGTTGTCGTCGATCACTTTTTTCAGATCGTCAGGCAGGCTTTCGTACTTGTCCTTGTTCATCGCCAGAACAAAGGTCAGCGTGTAAAGCGCGCTGCCGGTGAATTCTGTGTGGTTCTTCACCAGTTCAGGCACTTTCAGTGCTGACGTCACTTCCCATGGAATGGTGGTACCGTCGATCACACCTTTGGACAGACCTTCGGGGATGGCAGGCACGGGCATGCCAACCGGCGTTGCACCGGTGATTTCCAAAAGCTGGTTCGCAAGACGCGACCCACCGCGAATTTTCATGCCCTGCATGTCGGCAGGCGTGCGAATTTCCTTGTTGGTGTGCAACAGACCGGGACCGTGAACCCATGTGCCCAAGATGTGGACGTCCTTGAATTCGGTGTCCTTCATGTGGGTTTCGAACATCTGCCAATAGGCAGAGCTGGCCGCGCGTGCGTCGGTGACCATAAAGGGCAGCTCGAACACTTCGGTCGATGGATAGCGACCCGGCGTATAGCCAACCACGGTCCAGACAATGTCGGCCACGCCGTCAATCGCTTGGTCCATCAATTCGGGCGGCGTGCCGCCAAGCTGCATGGAGGCATAGCGTTCGACCTTGATGCGGCCTTCGCTGGCGGCTTCGACTTTGTCAGCCCAAACATCCAGCACCAGCTTTGGCACGTTGGCCTGTGGTGGCAGGAACTGGTGCATGCGCAGCGTTACGTCTTGCGCCATTGCAGCTGTGGCACCCATACCGACCGCGAATGCAGCCCCGGCAATCCCCATGAGGGTTCTTCTGAAAATCATGATGTCTCTCCCTTTTTATTATTGTCATTTGGTCTACAGGTTTGCGCCTGTAGCACCAATCAATTCGATGGTTTGTATTCGGACATTAACGCACGCGCTTGGTCAATCAAAGCCTGACCATCAATGCCCTTGCTGTCCATATCAGCAATCCAAGCATCATAGATCGGACGCGCCATGGTGTCCCATTCTTTGGCCTGCTCTTCGCTGACGGTGACGATGTTGTTGCCCGCATCTACCGCCAACTGGCGGGCTGGACCATCTGCATCAGCTTGTGTGCCACCCGCAAATATCGAGAAATCCAAACCGGAGTTTGCATCGACGATCGCGCGCAGATCATCAGGCAGCGCATCGTATTTATCTTTGTTCATCGCCAGCACGAAAGTCAGGTTATAGATCGCTGGTCCTGCAAATTCTGTGTGGTTGCCCACCAATTCCGATACTTTCAATGCTGTCGTAACTTCCCAAGGGATGGTGGTGCCGTCGATCACACCTTTGGACAGCGCCTCGGGGATGGCGGTGACGGGCAAGCCAACTGGCGTTGCGCCAACTTTTTCCAGCAACTGGTTGACCAGACGCGAACCGCCACGAATTTTCATACCCTGAAGGTCCGAAGGTACAGCAACAGGTTTTTTCGTATGCAGCATGCCGGGGCCGTGCACCCAAGCGCCAAGCACCTGAACGTCTTTGAAGTCGGCATCCTGCATCTGCTCTTCCATCAGCTTCCAATAGGCATAGGATGTCGCGCGGGCATCCGACGACATAAAGGGCAGCTCGAACACTTCGGTGCGTGGAAAACGACCGGGGGTAAATCCGTTCACGGCCCAGACGATGTCTGCAACCCCGTCCATCGCCTGATCGATCAGTTCGGGCGGGGTGCCACCAAGCTGCATCGCGGGATAGCGTTGAATTTTAATGCGGCCGTTGCTGTCGGCCTCGATCTTGTCGGCCCAGACATCCAGGACCAGCTTGGGGACGTTCGCCTGCGGCGGCAGGAACTGGTGCAGCGTCAGCGTTACCTCTTGTGCCAAGGCCGCCGTGCTGGAAAGACCCGCCGCCAATGCAGCGCCCCCCACCAGTCGCAAAAATGCTTTGCGTGAAAATTCCATCGTATTTCTCCCCCTGTCCGCCCTGCCCTTGAATTTGATCAAGTGACGTGGCGTTCCCTAGTTATATTGTTAGACTACCTAACAATCCTTGTCATCAAATTTTCTGGACTGCCTTCCGAATTTCACACCCAAGCACGGACAGATCGCCCCGCCCATAGTCAAAAAACTGCATTTTCATGCAACTTAGCGGCTGTGATTTTGTAACCGTCAAACAAAATGACCGAAAAAGGCAAAATAATTCACAAAGCCCCTGAACCGGTACCTGTGAATACAAACTATGAGGGAAAATGATGGTGGCGTTACCTGGATTTGAACCAGGGACCTAACGATTATGAGTCGTTCGCTCTAACCAACTGAGCTATAACGCCATCGGCGCTCCGAATATGACGGGCCTTGGCCCCCGTCAAGGGCCAAAACCAATCTAATGTCATCAACTTGCTTCGCGAACCGTATCAATCATCAATTGAACGTTGTCCGGATTGGCATCCGGCGTGATACCATGACCCAGATTAAAGATATGCGGACCCTTGGAAAACGCTTTCACGATGGTGCGGGTTTCATCGATCAGATCCTGCCCGCCGGTGACCATATGGCGTGAGGCAAGGTTACCCTGCACGCAGCCATCCACCTGCACATTCGCCGCCGCCCATTCAGCAGACACGGAATTATCCAGCGCAACGCAGTCCACACCGGTCGCCTTGTGGAAACCGATGTACTGGTCACCCGCCTCGCGGGGGAAACCAATGATCGGGATACCGGGGTGGCGTTTCTTCAGCTCTTGGGTGATCTCGCGGGCGGGCTCCAACGCGTATTTCTGGAATGCCTCGCCCGACAGGGACCCCGCCCAGCTGTCGAAAATCTTCATGACTTCGGCCCCTGCTTCGATCTGCGCCGACATATATTCGATCGTCGCCTTGGTGATCAGGTTCAGCAGCGATTCGAACAACGGGTTGTCATTGATCCGCAACTGGTGCGCTGGCCCCTGATCCTTGGTCCCCTGACCCGCGATCATATAGGTCGCCACAGTCCATGGCGCACCGGCAAAGCCGATCAGCGTCGTTTCCGGCGGCAAAGCCCCCGCAAGGTTGCGCACGGTCTGATAAATCGGGTTCAGCGTCTCGTGAATAACGTCAACGGGTTTCAGCTTGTCGAAATCGGCCTGGGTTGTCACAGTCGACAACCGCGGGCCTTCGCCTGTCACGAACCACAGGTCAGCGCCCAATGCTTGGGGCACCAGCAAAATATCCGCAAACAGGATCGCCGCATCAAATCCATAGCGGCGGATCGGCTGCAAGGTTACCTCGGTCGCCAGATCGGGGTTATAGCACAACGACAGGAAATCCCCTGCCTCGGCCCGCGTGGCCTTGTATTCAGGTAGATAGCGGCCCGCCTGACGCATCATCCAGATCGGCGGTGTCGCCAGCGTTTCACCCGCCAAGGCGCGCAAAATGGTTTTGGTTGGGGGTGTTGTCTGCGCCATGTGTCGGCTCCTCAGGTAATCTTTTGCCTTTGGTCAAGATGTGGGGGCTGGAAGTCAAGGCGCTGGTGCCGCATTGTCCCACAAAATTGACTTGCCTAAAGAGACCTTCATGACATTGACCTTGCCTACCCCTCAGAACCCACTGCGCATCGGCACCCGCGGCTCCCCCCTTGCGATGGCCCAAGCGGTGGAAACCCGCGCGCGTTTGTCCGTCGCGTTTGACCTGCCGCTGACCGCGTTCGAGATTGTAGTGATCAAGGTAACCGGCGACCTGATCCAGGATCGCCCCCTCAAGGAAATTGGCGGCAAGGGCCTGTTCACCCGCGAGATCGAAGAAGACCTGCTGGCGGGCAAGATCGACATCGCTGTGCATTCGATGAAGGACATGCCAACCATCCAACCCGGCGGCCTGCTGCTGGATACGTTCCTTCCGCGTGAAGACCCCCGTGACGCCTTTGTGGCCCCCCTGCTGTCTGCGCTGGATCAACTGACCGAAGGTGCCGTTGTCGGCACCTCAAGCCTGCGCCGCCGTGCGCAGCTGTTGCACAAGCGACCCGATTTGCAGGTGGTCGAATTCCGCGGCAACGTCCAGACCCGCCTGCGCAAGCTTGCCGATGGCGTGGCCGAATGCACATTTCTTGCCATGGCCGGCCTGAACCGTCTGGGCATGGAAAACGTCCCCGCCACCCCGATTGAGGACACAGACATGCTGCCCGCCGTCGCCCAAGGGGCCATCGGCATCGAACGCCGCGCGGGTGACGCGGATACCGAAAGATTGCTCGCCGCGATTCACGACACCCCCACAGGCCAGCGCCTGACTGCCGAACGCGCCTTCTTGCTTACCCTCGATGGATCCTGCGAAACCCCGATCGCCGGATTGGCCACGCTCGACGGCGACACCCTGCACCTGCGCGGCGAGGTCCTGCGCCCCGATGGATCCGAAGTCATTGCCGGTGACCGCAGTGGGCCAATCGCGGATGGCGGGCAAATGGGCGTAGACCTTGCCCAAGATCTGCTGTCCCAAGCAGGCCCTCATTTCTTTGACTGGCACGACGCTAAGTAACGTTATCGTGTTATCTTAGGATTTGATGAAACCATTTGCCTGAACGCCGCGTTGTTAAAGCAAGATCGCCTAGCAACTTAAAGATTTTCAGGAGTACACCATGACTTTCACCAAAAAAATGATGACAGCCACAGCAGCCCTAGCCCTTACAGCAGGCGCAGCATTCGCAGACGCACACGCCATGAAGAACCCGATGGTTGGCGGTGCCGAAATGTCGACAGAAATGAACATCGTCGAAAACGCAGTAAACTCGGCTGACCACACCACACTGGTTGCAGCCGTGCAAGCAGCTGGCTTGGCCGAAACGCTGTCCGGCGAAGGACCGTTCACCGTATTCGCCCCTACCAACGAAGCTTTCGACCGTCTTGAGCCAGGCGCAGTCGAAATGCTGCTCAAGCCCGAAAACAAGGAAGAGCTGACCAAAGTGCTGACCTGCCACGTTGTTGCAGGTGAAGTGACGTCCGAAGCATTGCTGGCTATGATTGCAGCAGACGGCGGCAGCCATGAGTTCACCACGCTGGGCGGTTGCGTGATCACGGCTTCGATCGAAGAAGACATGATGAAGCTGCTGGACGAAAACAACAACGCGGCCTTTGTAGAGATTGCTGACGTAAAGCAGTCTAACGGCGTTATCCACCAGACAGGTGGCGTGTTCCTGCCAAAGCAATAAGCTTTAAACCCGCTTAACGCTAAAAATGAAAGCCCCTCGACCTTGCCGGTCGGGGGGCTTTTTACATCGCGTTTTCCAAATGGACATAAATCCCGGAGGAGCCCGCAGGGCGGGGGCTGGCCCCCTCTTTACCCGATCAGACCCATTTCGCCAAAGGTGGCAAACTCATCAAAACGGCATTCGCGTCATGCCCCGTCTCAAGCCCGAATTTCGTCCCCCGATCATAGACCAGATTATACTCCGCATAGAGCCCGCGATGCACCAGCTGCGTGTCTTTATCCGCGTCTGTCCAGTCCTGACCCTTGCGTTTTTCGACCAAAGGCACATACGCCGGCAAAAACGCGCGCCCGATATCTTGGGTCAGTTTGAAATCCGCTTCCCAGTCTCCGGTGCAGTGATCATCCATAAAGATGCCACCCACCCCACGCGCGCGGTGGCGGTGCGGGATGTAAAAATACTCATCCGCCCACGCTTTTAGTTTGGGATACAGCGCGTCGCCGTGCGGGTCGAGATGCGCCTTTTGCTGATCATGGAAATGGCCCGTGTCCTCGGCGTATTCGATGCAGGGGTTCAGGTCAGACCCGCCGCCAAACCACCACGCATGTGGCGTCCAGAACATACGTGTGTTCATATGAACAGCCGGTGCATGAGGGTTTTGCATATGCGCAACCAGACTGATCCCCGAAGCCCAGAACCGCGGGTCGTCTTTCATGCCCGGAATGCCTTTGCGGGCCGCCATCGCATGCTGTGCGCGTTCGCCAAGCGTGCCGTAGACGGTGGAAATATTGACGCCGACTTTCTCAAAGACACGACCGCCGCGCATCACGCTCATCAATCCGCCGCCCGCGTCAGAGCCGTCTTCGCTGCTGCGTTTGGTCTCGGTCACCTCGAATTGGCCCGGTGCCGCATCTGCCATTGGGCCACGGTCATGACTGCTTTCCAGGCTTTCAAAGGCATCTACGATCTGATCGCGCAATTCACGGAACCACGCAGAGGCGCGGGCCTTTTCGGTATCGAAACTCTGTGTCATTCAGCTTGTGCCTTATCTGTCTGCGACATGCGCATGGTCATTGGCGACCCGACCGGATCGGCCGCCAAAGGTCAATGCGCCGCCCAATGTTAATGTGCAGGTGCGCCAACGGCATCCAGCAACGACCGTCCGCCATCGACCACGATCACCTCGCCGGTCATAAAGCTTGAGCTGTCCGCCGCCAGATACTGGATCGTATCGGTCAATTCCGACGGCGATGCGATCCGCCCCAATGGCGTGTGACTGCGGATATCATCGCGCCATTCACGGTTATCCGCGACCGTTGCTTTCAGCGACCCGCTCATTACCGACCCGAACGCCACGGCGTTTACGCGAATGCGGTGGGGTGCCAGCGTCAACGCCATTGAACGCGTCATCTGTTCAAGCGCTGCGGCGGCCATGGAATAGGCCATCAACTCAGGCCGCGTATGCCGTGAAGCGGTCGAACTGAGGTTGATGATGCTCCCAACGTTGCCCTCGGGCTTGTCTTCGGCCTGTTTTATCATCCGCTTGGACACCTGTTGCGTAAGCTGCAACGCGGTCATTACATTTTCCTGCCACAAGGTTTCGACGCTGACATCGTCATTGTCCAACGCATCCGTCGGCAGAAAGTGCCGCGACGCATTGACCAGCACATCGACGGCGTCAAAAGCATCGATGGTGGCGGATACAAGATTGGCAATCGTCAGCCGTTCGCGCAGATCACCTGCGAAAAAGCGGACATTGCCATCTTCCTTGGCATCGCCCCATTCGTCGACCAAGGCCTTTTCATCCGTATCGGCGCACATCACATTGGCACCTTTATCCGCAAACTGCCGCGCAATCGCGAGGCCGATACCATTGGCCGCCCCCGTCACAATGACGTTCTTACCCTTGATCAAAAAAGACATGGAATGTTTCCTTATCTAGCAAAATCCAGCAAAGCGAGGCTTAGCGGCGCTTGCGCAGCGGCCGCGCCGCGTGGAACAGCTTGAACCGCGCATCGCCGCCAATCTCCTCGACATGGGCAAACCGGGTTTTCAGTTCGGCCTCGTAGGGCAGATGACGGTTGGCCACCATCCACAGCTTGCCCTGCCCCGACAGAATGCGCGCTGCCGCCGCAACAAAGGCCTGCCCGATCTGCGGTTCAGCCGCGCGCCCGGTGTGAAACGGCGGGTTCATCACGACAGCATCCAAGCGGTGCGGAGCCTGCCATGTGGTGGCGTCCTCCCACAAGAATTCGGCGCGCTCATCGTCCACATTGCGCCGCGCGCATTCCAGCGCCAGATGCCCTGCCTCGACCACGTAAAGTTTTTCAACAGCCGGGCGGGTCAGCACATGTGCCGACAAAAACCCCCAGCCCGCGCCCAGATCAGCGACCTCGGCACCCAGTTTTTCAGGCAGCGCATCAACCAGCAGCGCCGAGGCCAGATCAATACCATCCGCAGAGAAAACCCCCGGTGCGGTCCAAAACCCGCCTTCAGTCAGGCTTGGCCCCTGCGCCCAGTCCACAAAGAAATCCGCTGCCGGATCAGAGATCCAGAACATTTTGCCATGTGCTTTTGAAATCGGGCCCTGAATGGTCACACGCGCGCGCATCTCGCGCAGAATGCTGTCGGCACCATCGGTTTTCTGGCCATCGACAACAACGACGCCATCGCTGACCTCGCAGGCCTTGGCGATCATCACACGGGCCTCGGCTTTGGCGCGGGGCAGACAAACGATGCAGGCACTATAGCGGCCCTTGACCGTGCGCACCACGTCATAGCCGCGCGCAGTCCAAGCGTCGAAATCAGGTTTGAAGTCCTGAATGATCTGTACACGAGATTTATCGAGGCCGGGCAAATCGGCATCACGGGGCGGCTGGAAAACGGCAATCGTTCCCTCGGCCGGCACCTCAAGGCCGCCGCCGTCAAGCGCCAGCTGCAAACGTGAATCAATCACGCGCTATTCTTCTTTTTCCATGGTGCATTGCAGCGGGTGCTGATGGCGCCGTGCAAAATCCATGACCTGGGCAACTTTCGTCTCGGCGATCTCGTGGCTGAACACACCGACCACGGCCAGACCCTTTTTGTGCACCGTCAACATGATTTCAAAGGCTTGGGCGTGGTTTAGGCCAAAGAACCGTTCCAACACATGCACGACGAATTCCATTGGCGTGAAATCATCATTCAACAGCATCACCTTGTACAAAGGTGGCCGTTTGGTCTTGGGCTTGGTCTTGGTCAACAGATCGGTTTCGTCGTCGTCCCGGTCTTTGCCAGCCATCATCAGATCATCAAGGCGCATTGCTGCTCCTGCGTGGACAGAGGTTTCAAGTGAGTCGTATGACCGTCTATATAACCTGAATGCAGAATTAGAAAAGAGGCTGTGCCAAAGATGACCGATCCTGTTACCACCATCGGCTTTGATGCTGATGACACGCTTTGGCATAATGAACGCTTCTTTGTCCTGACCCAAGGCATGTTTGCCGACTTGCTGCGCGACCATACCGACCCCGATACCTTGATGGACCGGCTGCTTGAGGCAGAGCGCCGCAATATTCCGCATTACGGGTTTGGCATCAAAGGCTTTACGCTGTCGATGATCGAAACCGCCATCGATGTAACCGAGGGGCGCGTGCCCGCATCCGTCATTGCCGAGATCATGGCCGCCGGGCGTGACATGCTCGCCCATCCGATAGAGCTGCTGCCCCATGCGCAAGAAACTCTTGAACGCCTGCAAGACCGGTACCGTCTGGTGATGATCACCAAGGGTGATTTGTTGGATCAGGAACGCAAACTGGCGGAATCCGGATTGCGCGGTATGTTCACCGCGATCGAAATCGTTTCGGACAAAAATCCGCAGGTCTATGCGCGCATCTTTGACCAACACGGGCGTGGTGCTGCGCGTGGCCTGATGGTGGGTAATTCGATGAAATCGGACGTTGTCCCGATGATTGATGCCGGTGGCTGGGGCGTCCATGTTCCTCACGGGGTGACGTGGGCCTTGGAACATGCGCCAACGCCGCACCATTCAGACCGGTTCAAGCAGATCACCGAACTGACAGAGCTTGAGGGCATTTTGGACCAAATCACCTGAAAATTCTGATCCGCCAGATTCGCTTCATTTGCGCCCCATTGCCGCCACATTCCCGCCACAATCGCCCCTGTAGTGGTGCAAAATGTGGCACCCCCTAAATGTGGAAGCCGCTTGTTTCATCTTTTCCGCCGACACTGCAATACAACGGGTTTCTTGGTTAATCGACCTATGGTATCCTGTTGAATAATAAACAGTGGCCAGTCGAAAAATCGGCGGTCCGAGGCAGAGCAAAGGCAGATATCATGAGAGCGCGGCGCGTGCAGCCAGCCCGTTATGGGCTATTTATTCTTGCGGCTATTTGGATCCTGGTAGTCCTTCCGCTGAGCGCTTTGGCAGCACCCTATGCTGCCTATGTGATTGACGCCCGTTCCGGCGAGGTCTTGCATTCGCGAAATGCCGACACGCGGCTTCACCCGGCCTCCCTAACCAAGATGATGACGCTTTATATCGCGTTCGAGGCCATCAAACGCGGTGAAATCAGCCTTGATTCTCAGGTCAAAATCTCAAGCCATGCAGCGTCCGAACCCCCAAGCAAATTGGGCCTGAAGGCAGGTCAGACCATCGCACTGCGCTACCTTATCCGTGCCGCTGCCGTCAAATCTGCCAATGATGCCGCCACCGCCATCGGCGAGGCGATCGAAGGCTCCGAGGCGAAATTCGCGCGGCGGATGAATCGCACCGCAAAGGCCCTTGGCATGTCAAAGACCACGTTCAAGAACGCCCATGGACTGACCGAAGCAGGACACCTGTCCACAGCCCAAGATATGACGATGATGGGCCGCCACCTGCTTTATGATTATCCTGAATATTACAACTTGTTTTCCCGTATCACCGCGGATGCCGGCGTGCGCAAAGTCAGCCATACCAACCGTCGCTTTCTGGCGTCTTACAAAGGGGCCGATGGCATCAAAACCGGCTACACCCGTGCAGCGGGTTTCAATCTGGTCGCCTCGGCCGAGCGCGGCAATGAACGCGTCATCGTCACCGTTTTTGGCGGCACATCGACATCAGCGCGCAACGCAAAAGTCGCCGAGCTGATGGATCTCGGATTTCGTCGCGCCCCGTCCAAGGCACCACTGCAAAAGCCGTCCAAGCCCGTTTATGCGGATGTAGAAGACATGGTCGTCGCCAGCGCCACCGCGACAACCGCTGGTGCTGCAGGCAAAACGATCCGGCTGATCGGTGCCGTGACCACATCGAAACGTCCCGTGCTGCGACCGGTAAGCGAAGCGCCGGTTGTCATTGCCGCCGCACAAGTGACGCCAGAACCCACCCCGATCCTCAAGGCAGATATCACCGCAGCCCTGCAAGAAGCCGTGGCAACAGCGCCCCCCCCTGCCCCCGAAACAGAGGCCGTAAAAGTCGCCAGCCTTGGCGGTGTATCGATCCGACCTTCGTTGCGCCCCAAATCGCTGCTTGCAGCAATCAGCCCGACCAAAACCAAAAAAGCACCCCCCGCACAGGAAGTCATCACACGGGTTTCCACATCCGGCGGACGTCATTGGGGCGTCAACGTGGGCCGTTATCCCAGCCGTTATGCCGCGGAAAAAGTTTTGCTAAAAACTGCGCTGGCGGAAATATCGACACTGGACGGAACGTTGCGCAAAGTCGTGCAGCGGCCCCAAGGGTTTGATGCAAACTTTCTGGGCATGACCCGCGACACAGCAGACATGGCCTGCCGCCGCTTGGTTGCCCGCAATGTCAGCTGCTTTATGATCGGACCAAGCTAAGCGCCCCGGCGCTTAGGTCGTCGCCTGCAACAACGCGCGGGTGTAATCAGACGTCGGGTTGTCATAAAGCGTATCGACGTCGCCATATTCCACCACGTCCCCCCGCTTCATCACGATGACTTTGTGCGACATCGCGCGCACAACTTTCAGGTCATGGCTGATGAACAGATAGGCAAGCCCGTATTTGCGCTGCAAATTGCGCAACAGCTCAACGATCTGCACCTGTACCGTCATATCCAGCGCCGACGTGGGTTCATCCAACACCAGCAAACGCGGGCGCAGCACCATGGCGCGTGCAATCGCAATCCGCTGGCGTTGACCGCCGGAAAACTCATGCGGATAACGGTCCATCGTTGCGGGGTCCAACCCGACTTCGACCATCACATCATGCACCAATTCGCGGGGGTTGCGGTCTGGATCGACGTTGTGAATCGTCAACCCTTCCGAAATGATCTGCATACAGGTCATCCGCGGGCTTAAACTGCCGAACGGATCCTGAAACACAATCTGCATGTCTTTGCGCAGACGCCGCAATTCGCGCGTCGACCATTCGCGCACGTCTTGCCCCATGAAATGGATGCCCCCTTCGGAGGCAATCAACCGCATGATTGCCAGCGCCATCGTGGTCTTGCCGGACCCCGATTCACCGACGATCCCGACGGTTTCGCCAGCCCGCACTGACAGCGACGCATCATTCACGGCCTTCACATGGTCAACGGTCCGACGCAGAAACCCCTGCTGGATCGGAAACCAGACTTTCAGATGGTCCGTGCTGGCGATCACTTCGGCGTCCTGCGGCACCGGATCAGGCCGGCCCGAAGGTTCAGCCCCCAACAACTTTATCGTGTAGGGATGCTGCGGATTATCAAAAATCTTGGCTGTGGGCCCCTGTTCGACGATCTCGCCCTGCTGCATGACACACACACGGTCGGCGATGCGCCGCACGATGCCAAGGTCATGGGTGATGAACAAAAGCCCCATACCTTCGCTGTCTTTCAGGTCTTTTAGCAAATCAAGAATCTGCGCCTGTATGGTCACATCCAGCGCCGTTGTGGGTTCGTCCGCGATCAGCACGTCCGGTTTGTTGGCCAGCGCCATGGCGATCATCACGCGCTGACGCTGCCCGCCTGACAGCTGATGCGGATAGGCCCCAAGGCGGCTTTCGGCATCGTTGATACCGACCTTGTCGAGCAATTCCAGAATACGCGCGCGGGCCGACGCGCCCACCACGCCCTGATGCAGCGCCAAAGATTCGCCCAACTGCTTTTCAATCGTGTGCAGCGGGTTCAGCGATGTCATCGGTTCTTGGAAAATAAAGCTGATGTCGTTGCCACGCACCTTGCGCAGCAACTTTTCATCGGCCCCGATCATCTGCTGACCATCGTACAGGACCGACCCAGATACCTCGGCGCTATCACCAAGCAAGGACACGGTGCTAAGCGCAGATACCGATTTACCCGACCCGCTTTCGCCGACCAACGCCACAGTTTCACCGCGCTGAACGGTAAAGCTGACGCCTTTGACAGCATGGCTAAGCGTGCCATCCTGACGGAAGGAAACCCGCAGGTCCGTAACCTCGAGCAGGGCTAAAGAAGATGACGTCATTGTGCAAGAAATCCCATCAAAGCGTAGACGCCCCATGCCGCCATCGGCACGCACAGCAGACGAAGCCAAACTGGCGGGAGGCGCAGCACCGCGACCGACCAGCACCCGAAAACGACCGTCAGCGTGCTGGGTAGAAATTTGGTTTCCAAAACGGAAAACATAAAGCCCAAGGTATCGCCGGGCTCAAGAAAGATGAACAGCACCAGCCGAAGGGTGACGGCGATCGAAACGGCAACCGCGATCACATAGAGAACCGTCGCCAGACTGCTGATGGGCGAACGCGCTGCAAGGGCACTCATGAAAAGGTCTTTCTGGAGTCGAACGCGTCGCGGATGCCTTCAAAGATAAAAATCAGCAGCGACAGCATGATGGCAAAGGTGAAAAACGCGGTGAACGCCAACCAAGGGGCTTGCAGGTTCTGTTTCGCCTGCAAGGTCAGTTCGCCCAATGAAGGGGCCGATGACGGCAGACCAAAGCCCAGAAAATCAAGGATCGCCAAGGTGCTGATCGTGCCGGTGATGATAAACGGCAGCATGGTCAACATCGCCACCATCGCATTGGGCAACATGTGGCGGAACATGATCGTGACGTTGCCGACGCCAAGGGCACGGGCCGCGCGCACATATTCAAGGTTGCGGGCCCGCAGGAATTCGGCGCGCACGACGCCCACCAGCGATGTCCAGCTGAACAATACCAACAAGAAAACCAGCAGCCAGAAACTGCGCCCCAGAATGGCGAACATGATGATGATCACATAAAGCGACGGGGTCGAGGACCAGATTTCGATCACGCGCTGGAAAATCAGATCTGTCCAGCCGCCAAAGAACCCCTGTACGGCCCCCGCGATGATGCCGATCAGCGATGCCGCACCAGTCACGATCAGGGTAAACATCACGGACAGGCGGAAGCCGTGGATCACCCGCGCCATCACATCACGTTTGGTGCCATCGGTGCCCAGCCAGTTCTGCGCATTGGGCGGCAGTGGGGCGGCACCGGGGCGGTCCACGGCGGTGTTGAACGAATAGGGAATGACCGGCCAGATCGACCAGCCTTTTTCAATCGCCTGCCCGTCAATCTGCCCGTCTTGCGCATCTTCGATCATCGCCTCGGGATCATCGAAACAGGCATCCATCCCGCCGGTGGCGATCAGGCATTTTACCTCGGGGTCGCGATAGACCGCTTCGGTCTGGAAATCGCCACCAAAGGCCGTTTCGGGGTAAAAGTTGAAGATCGGCATGAAATATTCGCCGCGATAATTCACCACAATCGGTTTATCATTGGCGACAAATTCCGCAAACAGCGAAATGCCGAACAGGATCGCGAAAATCCAAAGGCTCCAATAGGCGCGGCGGTTGCGGGTAAAGTTGCGCCAGCGGCGTTGATTGAGGGGGGACAATGCCATCGGATCAGCCCTCGCGCTTTTCAAAGTCGATGCGCGGATCGACGATCACATACATGAGATCCGACAGGATGCCGACGACCAGACCGATCAGGCCAAAGATGAACAGCGTGCCGAACACGATGGGGTAATCGCGCGCGACCGCGGCCTCGAACCCCAGCCGGCCAAGGCCATCTAAGCTGAATATCGTCTCAATGATCAGCGAGCCGCCAAAGAACACGCCAATGAACACCGCCGGAAAACCTGCAATCACGATCAGCATCGCGTTGCGGAAAACATGGCCGTACAGCACTTTGCGTTCGGACAGGCCTTTGGCCCGCGCCGTCATCACATATTGTTTTTTGATCTCGTCCAGAAAGCTGTTTTTCGTCAGCAGCGTCAGCGTGGCAAAGGCGCTGATGGTCGAGGCCAGCACCGGCAAAGCGATGTGCCAGAAATAGTCACCGACTTTGGCAAGCGGGCTAAGTTGGTCGAAATTATCCGACGTCAGTCCCCGCAGAGGGAAAACCTGCCAATAGGACCCGCCTGCAAACAACACCAACAGCAAGATCGCGAACAGGAAGCCGGGGATCGCATAGGCTGCGATGATTGCGCCCGATGTCCAAGTATCAAAGGCCGTGCCGTCCTTGACCGCCTTGCGGATGCCCAGCGGGATCGACACCAGATAGGCAATCACCGTCGACCACAGACCCAGCGTAATCGACACCGGCAGCTTCTCCTTGATCAGATCAATCACACTGATCGACCGGAAGTAACTTTCTCCGAAATCGAACCGCATGTAGTTCCACATCATGCTCACAAACCGCTCGACCGGGGGCTTGTCGAAACCGAATTCTTTCTCAAGCTCCGCAATGAATTCAGGCGGCAACCCGCGGGCACCGACATAGTTTTCATTGGCAGTCGCAGCATCCGCATTGCCTGCATCATTGCCACCGCCCGAGAACCCTTCGAACACGTCACCACCGCCTTGGATACGCGCGATCGCCTGCTCAACCGGGCCACCGGGCACGAATTGCACCAGCGCAAAGTTGATCAGCATGATCCCGATCAAGGTCGGGATAATCAGCAAAAGCCGTCGAAGAATATAAGCGCCCATGCCGGCGTTTACCTTAGTGCGCCAGCGGCGCGCAAGGCGGCAGCTTTGTCGGCGTTGTACCACCAGAAATCAAGATACCCCAAGGCGTAAGCCGGTTGGCCCGCGGGGTGTTCGTATTGATCGTAATAGGCCGTCCAGTAGCTATCATTGTACCACACCGGGATCATGAAGAATTCGTAGCGCAAAGCCCGATCCAACGCCATCAAGCTGGCGTCTTCTTCTTCCTTGGTTTGCGCGGCCAAGGATGCCTCGATGATGGCATCGACCATTGGACTGGCCAGTCCTGCAGGGTTGAATAGCGAATAGCTGGCTGCCTCTGACCCATAAAGTTGGGCCAGACCGGTGCCCGTGCCCAGAAATGCGCCATAGCCATCGAACACCAGATCGTAATCGCGGTCCCGTTCGCGCGCGGTGTATTGCGAGCTGTCGACTTTTTCGAGAACCGCATCAATGCCCATATTTCCAAGGTTCGACATGAAGTTTTCAACCACCGCCGACAAGGTCGCAGAGCCGGATGAATTCAACAGAAACGTCAGGCGCAGCGGCTTTCCATTGGCATCATAGCGTTTGCCATCATCGCCAACGGCCCAGCCTGCATCATCCAGCAATTTCATCGCGCTCCGCAGGTTGCGGCGGTCCAAAAGCCGGGTCGCGTCAGACACATGCGGGATCACGGCATCATCGGTCAACATATCGGCCGGGATCAAATCGCCAAAGGATTCAAGAAACGCCAATTCCGCCCCTTCGGGCTTGGTCATGGCCATCAACGGTGTGTCTTGGGTGAAAGACGCGCGCGGCTTGAACAGCCCGTATTGCAGGGATTCGTTGGTCCATTCAAAGTTAAAGCCCAATGCAACCGCCTCGCGAACGCGCTTGTCTTGCAGCACCTCACGGCCCAGATTGAACACGATGCCGGAAGGCGTTGGGGGCGACCCGTCAGGAATGTCTTCTTTGACAACATAGCCTGCGTCGATCTTGGGGAAATCATAGGCTGACGCCCATTGCTTTGAATTCCCTTCGACGCGGAAAGTATATTCACCGGCTTTGAACGCCTCGAAGGCAGAGTTTTCGTCGCCGAAGTATTCAACGCGGATCTTGTCAAAGTTGTTGCGGCCCACGTTGAACGGCAGATCAGCGCCCCAATAATCGGGGTTCCGCTTGTAAACGATCCGGCGGTTCACATCGACGTCGTCAATCACATAGGGGCCGGACCCGGGCGAGGTCATAAGCCGCGATTCGTCCAGCCGCGCGCCGGTTTCTTCGTACCACTTCTTGGACCATGCAGGCACGCCGCCGACCTGATCAATCAAGCTGCGGCGCGAGATGCCCGGCGTAAAATAGAATTTGACGGTGTAGTCATCAATCACTTCGACCTTGGGGATACGCTTGCGCACCGCATCGGCATAGGACTTGAGCCCCTGATCCAAAAGCAGGTTGTGACTGAATTCGATATCATGCGCCGTAACAGGATCGCCATTCGAGAACCTAGCGTCCTTGCGCATGTGGAAGATCACCCAATCTTTGCTTTCGGGGTATTCTAGGCTTTCACACAGCAAACAATAGGATTCCCCATAGACATCGGCGGGGGCGGATTCATTCCCCGTACCTTCGCCCAAAAGGCTTTCATACATGATCGTGCTTAACACGCCGCCACGCCCCTTGCGGGAATAGGGGTTCATCGAATCAAATGTGCCAAGGGTGGAAATCGAAATCTCTCCGCCCTTCGGCGCGTCAGGGTTCACATAATCAAAATGCGGGTAATCTGCCGGGTACTTCAGATCGCCATAAAAGGAATAGCCGTGGCTGGTGATGATTTTCTCATCTTGGGCTTGGGCGGCCATCGCAACCATGGCCAAACCGGATACCAAAAGCGCCGACCACGCCAAACGAACAAGAGGTTTTTGCGATTGGGTCACGGCGCGCGCATTCATTCGGGGCATCGGATCATCCTGTACAAGAAACAACAATTTATGGCGGTTCTGATTTGTCATCTAAGCTAACGGCCCCCGCTGCCAAGATACAAGTTGCGAATATGTTATCTGATTGAAATCTAGGACGTGAAACGCAAAAGGCCGCCCGGAAAAGGGGCGGCCTTTGTCAAACTGGAATAAGGATCAGTTGTCGAGGCTATCGAGATAGGCAATCACGTCAGCACGATCTGATGGTTTGCTTAGGCCTGCAAAACCCATTGTGGTGCCAGGGGCATAGGAGGAAGGCTTTTCCAGAAACGCGAAAAGATTTTCTGGCGTCCAGGTATCTGCGACCTTCTCAAGTGCACCGGAATAAGAGGCATATCCGCTTGCCGCATCAACAGCACGTCCGACAACGCCGTACAAATAAGGACCAACAGCGTTTTCGCCCTCAACAACCTTGTGGCAAGCTGAGCATTTGCGGAAAACCTTTTCGCCCGAAGCAGCATCCGCAGAAGCCATCAAAGTTGCGAAATCTGGACCGTCGTCAGCCGCAGCGCCGCCTTCGGCAGAGGCGACTTCGATCATGTAACCTTGTTCGCCGTGGGATTCGGAGTGGTAAACCAGCTCGCCGGCGAATTTGCCAAGCAAGAGCACAAGCCAAGCACCAAATAGGCCAGCGGCGATTTTCGTAAGGGTCATTGTATCAAACATGGGCGAAGATCCATCATTGGTATGCGGGCATCAATTGCGCTCATATCTATTGCTTTCCCTCCCGATGGGCAAGGTGTAGTTACCGCGACCAAACGCCATCTTTGGTAAAGGTCTGATGAAGGACGCCACAATGAACGAAATAAATGCCCCCCGTATCGCTTTTCAGGGTGCTTTAGGCGCGTATAGCCACGAAGCATGCCTGCAAGCGCGCCCTGATATGGTGCCCGTTCCTTGTGTAACATT
>NZ_JBFEKM010000052.1:0-23330 GCF_041552635.1 Sulfitobacter sp. | reverse complement strand
TTCAAGGCATGTTTATTCAAGACGATACACGCAATCAGTCTCAAAAGATTGCGCAAAGCGAACGTACTTCGGATATACGGATCAATGTTTCTGCGGACCGCGGCCCGGTCAAATACCGCCTGCTGAAAGAGCTTCGGCGCAATCTGCGAAAGCTGAAGTTGAAACTGTGGCACGACCGCCGGTTGCTTGCCAACGGCGGCTTTTTGGGCCATCCGCCAATGGCCAGCGACTTGGGCCGCTATAGATAGCAGCGCTGCACAGGCCGTCAGACCTATGCCCGCACCTCTGCCGCATTGTCGATATACCATTTGTATGTCGCCCGAAGACCGTCTTCGAGGTTGATCTTTGGTCGCCACCCCATTGCGGCAAGGCGTGAATTATCCAGCAACTTTCGCTGGGTGCCATCCGGCTTGGAAGGATCCGTGAGGATATGACCACGAAAGCCGACAATCTTGGCGATCATCCCGGCCAATTCGCGCACCGGGATATCGATCCCGCTGCCGATGTTGATATGCGACAGCATCGGGCGGGTGTTCGCGCGATGAATGGCAAGCGGCACATCCAGCACGAAAAGCGCGGCAATCGCCAGATCATCGACATGAAGGAACTCTCGGCGGGGGCGCCCAGACCCCCATATCGTTACCTCGGACACGCCTGTTTCTTTGGCTTCGTGAAACCGCCGGATCAGCGCAGGGACGACATGCGCATAGGCGCTGTTAAAGTTGTCCCCGGGCCCGTACAGATTGCACGGCATGACAGACCGGTAGTCGCGGCCATATTCCCGATTATAGCTTTCGCACAGTTTGATCGCGGCGATCTTGGCGATTGCATAGGGTTCGTTCGTGGGTTCCAGCATCCCGGTCAGCAGCGCAGATTCCGTGATCGGCTGCGGTGCGACGCGCGGATAAATGCACGACGACCCGAATTGCAGCATGCGCTGCACCCCTGCCCGATGTGCGGAATCGATGACGTTTGCGGCGATCATCAGGTTCTGGTGAATAAACTCAGCCGGAAAGGTGAAATTCGCGTGAATGCCGCCAACCTTGGCCGCAGCCAAAATCACGACGTCCGGTTTCATCTCAAAAAGACACCGTCGCACTGCAGTTTGATCCGTCAGATCAAGTTGCGAATGATCGCGGGTCAGAATGGTGATTGGCGGGTGCCCGGGGCTGCGCTTTTGCAGCGCCCTCATGATTGCGCTTCCGACCATGCCCTGATGCCCCGCCACAAAATATGTCGTCATATGCCCTCTCCGATTTTATTGAAGGCCAAGCGCCTATTGTCCCATCGCGACCGAAACCGCAAAGCCCTGATCGCGCAGTGCAGCGGTTTGTCGGGCCGCCAAAAGATCTGCCGTGACCATCTCGGTGCACATCTGGCGCGCGGGGGTTTCCGGAACCCATCCCAATCGCGCGCGCGCAAAGGATGCATCTCCCAGCAGCGTTTCCACTTCGGCGGGGCGAAAATATTCAGGATCGACCCGCAAGATGATGTCACCGGCCTTGACCCCCGGTACATACCGCCGCGCGACATGCACAACGCGGGCAACTTCGTGCAGCCCTTCGCCTTCGAATGACAGCGTGAGACCCAGATCAGCGGCGGCCCAAGTCACGAAATCGCGGACCGAATGCTGTTGGCCCGTCGCAATGACGAAATCCTCTGGCGTATCGTTTTGCAGCATCATCCACTGCATGCGTACATAGTCGCGCGCATGGCCCCAGTCGCGCAGCGCATTCAGGTTGCCCAGGTGCAGACACTCTTCCAGCCCAAGGACAATATTAGCCAAGCCCCGGGTGATTTTACGGGTCACGAATGTCTCGCCGCGACGCGGGCTTTCGTGATTGAAAAGAATCCCGTTGCAGGCGTAAAGGCCGTAGGCCTCGCGGTAATTCACCGTAATCCAATAGGCATAAAGTTTCGCCACCGCATAGGGCGATCTGGGATAGAACGGCGTTGTCTCGCGCTGTGGTGTTTGCTGGACCAGACCATAAAGTTCGGAAGTAGACGCCTGATAAAACCGCGTCTTCTGGCTGAGCCCCAAAAACCGGATCGCTTCAAGCAGCCGCAAGGTGCCCAATGCGTCGATATCGGCTGTGTATTCGGGGCATTCGAAACTGACACCGACATGGGATTGCGCGGCAAGGTTATAGACCTCGTCGGGGCCGACTTCGGCCAGAATGCGCGTCAGGTTCGAACTGTCGCTCAAATCCCCATAATGCAGATGAAACCGGGCATCCCCCTGATGGGGATCTTCGTAGATGTGATCAATCCGCTGGGTGTTGAACTGGGACGCGCGCCGCTTGATCCCATGGACCTCGTAGCCTTTTTCAAGCAGGAACTCTGCAAGATACGATCCGTCCTGACCGGTGATACCGGTGATCAATGCGCGCTTCATTCTGTGGTCCCTATGTTTCGCCCCGGTGTCGTCTTGCGGTCTGGTTTCCGAAACCGTTTCTGCGCTTTGGGGGCTGCAATTCTTCAACAATCTTATCCGGTGCCCCTGTGTCTGCGCAGTGTCATCATCGGGTGCAGACATCATCCATTTGGTAGGCCGTGATGCCAAAACGGCGTACAAGGTTCCGCGCAGCGCGGGACGGCCCGGCAGAGGGGCTGAAACGCCCGCCGTCAGGAATTGCGCGCAAGGCTCAGCCGGTCCGTAAACCCGTACAGCCTGTGGCGTCGGGGGTTGGCATCGGTGATCAGCGAAAAGACCCTGTGCACCCCCAGCTTGCGCAACAAGCCCGCCGCAAGATCACAGGCCGGACGCAGCGTTCTGCCCCACCCCATCACCAAAAGCAGACCGTCACCAACGCGGGCGTAGTGCATCCCACCTTTGGACAAAAGCGGGGGCGCATTGATGATCGTGATCATGTCTTCGGCTTTTGCTCTCTTCAGCAGCGCGCTCAGCACCTTATCAGTGTTTCCGCCAAGATCTTGGGCCACGTCTGACAATGATCTGTACTGCAACTGCGGGGTGTCGCCTGTGGCGGCGTTTTTCCCCCCAGTTCTGGGCAGGTTCACCGGCACCCTGTTTTTACGCGCCTCGATGAACTGTACCTTTCGCCCTCCGGCTACCAGTTGCAGGGCAATCCATTCTGCTATCGGGCATTCACTGTCCGAATGACTGGGCGAGGTGACAGTCAGCACTTTGGGAAACGCCCCTCGGTTGGAACATTCAAGCATCAAAAGCATGTCGCGCAGGACGCTGGGACCGGTCGCATCCGGCAATGTCGAAATGTCACTGGCCATCATCCGGCGCTCGGTCGCGTTCAGCGCAGGCCACAGCCCAACCGGAACAATCCCCGGAAGGTGCGACAGCTGTTCGTGACTGCGCACAGTCCTATCACGCAATTCACTGATCCCGGCCAGCAACAGGGCGCATAAAATTCCACCAAAGGACGCGCCAGCCAAATACACCTTGCGTCCCACCCCCTCGGGCCTGACCGGCACATCTGCACTGGTTAGAATATCAAGATTGATCGGGGCCATTTGGGCCTGCGACTGCAAAGACTGCTTTCGGTATTCAAGCAACGACAGGGATTCATCATGCGCGCGCAGGCTCTCGGCCAGAGAGGTAAGCTGCGCCCCCGCATCTTGTAATGTTGCAAGCTTGCTGCGGATTTCTTGGCTATCGGCTGCCAGTTGGTCTTCTTCCAGCGAAAGTGTCTTGTCGCGCAGGTTTAGAACATGTTCTTGCGCAGACAGCTCGTTCGAGATTTCCGCCGTGATCGCGGCAATTCGGGACTTGCGAAACGCGATGGCACTGGTGTTGGCGCCATAGACCGAAGCGGCTTTCTCCAGTTCACGCAACTCGCGCTGATGCTCCTTTCGCAATTCCAGAAACTGCGGCGGCTGGGACAGTGACGGCAAGTCGGGGTTGGCTTTCGCCGCCTCGACCGAACGCAGCACCCCCGCAATATCAAGCCGCTCTCTGCGCACTGCCAACAGGCGCTCTTCAATTTGGGACAGCCGGTTTGCGGCAACAAACTCAGTCTCCCCTGATTTCAGGGCCGAGCGGCTTCTGAACCGTTCGAATGCAGCCTCGTTTTCCTGCAACTGTGCCCTGCCGATGGCGATCCAGGACTCCAGCCAGTCGGTCGCCACGGCAATCTCGGACGTCCAATGGGCCTGCGATTGCGCCAGATAGGCCGCAACCATCGCACCGGGGACCTTGGCCGCCAACACCGGATCGCGCGAACTAAAGCCGACACGCACTACGTTCGAGACACCCACCTGAGAGATCGACAGCGCATCGCGAAAGTTGGCGGTGACACGGTCATGATCCTGAGTGTTCAGATCAGCCGGAGGCGACGCACCGATCCCCAGATCCTCCAGTGCCTTGCGCAGCACTGTTGCGGCGCGTTGCACCAGCCCCTGCGCGACGCTGTCTTCTTTCAGATCGGGATTGAATTCAGAAAGCTCCGCGATCGCAAACTGGTCGATGACAACCTTCACGACGTCCTCTGACGCCAGCCGTTCGACCTCGGCCCCGATATCCAAAGCGGGCATGCGCCCTGTCGCGTCTTCGGCGAATTTGAAAATGGGGGTTGGTGACACCATAAATCTTGTCTCGGCGCTATACTGCTTGGGCAGCGACAGGATGATCGGCACCGCTGCCAGACTGATCAGCACCGTGATCAGAAAGATCATCATGGCCTTGCGTCTGAC
This sequence comes from Sulfitobacter sp., assembly GCF_041552635.1. Taxonomy (GTDB): domain Bacteria; phylum Pseudomonadota; class Alphaproteobacteria; order Rhodobacterales; family Rhodobacteraceae; genus Sulfitobacter. The sequence continues at coordinate 18,662 of NZ_JBFEKM010000052.1, read as the reverse complement.
CAGCAGCATGGCGGCTTTCCAGCCAGCACCGTCTTCGAAGACGCGTTGATCGTCCGGATTTGAAATCGCAAACGGAAGGGACGCGCCGAAATGGGTTGAGGATGTCATGCTGATCTCCGTTCATCCGAGAACACCGGCAGTTGAGCGGATTGCAGCCTTTCCAGCGCATCAACATACCCGTCTATGCCAAATTGTGAAAGAAATAGCCTGCGCCCTGCAGTCGCCAGATCGGTGCGCAAGTCACGGTCGCTGATGAGCCGCGACAAGGCGGCAGACAACGCGGCGATGTCACCAGCCGGCACAAGCAAAGCATTTTCCCCGTCTAGCAGCACCTCGTCATGGGCACCAACCCGTGTGGTGACCACCGCCAACCCTTGGGCAAGCCCTTCAAGAACAGCCATTGCAAAACCCTCCGCATGTGATGGCAAAACAAGAATATCGGCCTGCTTGCGAAGCGTTTCGGCCCCTTGGGCATCGACCCATCCGGGAAACCTGACACGCCCCGCCAGCCCCAAAAGAGCAGCCTCACTGCGGTAGTGTTCAACCGGCCCGTCCCCTGCGATGACCGCCTGCCAGGTATCATTCTCCAAGCCAGGACTGGCGAGCGCGGCAAGAAGCTCTGGCACGCCTTTGCGCGGACCAAGTTGGCCTAGAAACAAGATCGACGTTCGGCGGTCTTTCACGCGCGCCTCCACTGGCGCGGCACCGGGATCAGGCACACAGTTGCGCAAGACCGTGAGTTTGGATTTAGGCACATCCAGCGAATAGCCAACAGTCGCGGCATCCCGCTTGCCCAGTACGATCACTTGGGCAGCCCCTTGGAACAACGATCTGATGGCCCGGAACTGCCACTGCGGGCGACGCGCCAGATCACTGGCATAGTCATAGTCATGCAGGTGCAGAACATAGGTGGCCCCGATCAGCCGCGCCCAAGCGCCCAAGATTATCTTGCGCGCGGTGCTGCCGCGCCCTGCAATGTGAAAATGATGCAAATGCGGGGTCGCCTGCATCTGCCCTATGGTCATCGCGACCATGCAATAGGCCAAACGCCAAGGCGACAGCAGCGGGTTCCATTTTGGTCCTCGGGTATCAAGGACGGTGTGTCGATACCGCGCGCTGTTTTCATTCAGGATATAGCCGACAAGCCGACCAATACCGCCACCGCTTTCAGTGCCACCAGCAACATAATGCATGATAACTGGCACGGCGTTCGTCGCATCGGTCATATCTGGTCTCTCCCTAGAATGAGCATCTGTGTCAATTTCGGTGCACAGCCCCAGATCGAACAAGCCCCGCCGCCGGGCAGTCGCATTATCCCTTTGACGGAGCCTGCAACCTTTCGGGTCAAACGGACAAAGCTGAAGAGCCTTGGTGGGCAGAGCAAGCCGCGCCGCAGCCGCAAAAGCGCGCTGATCCGGCTGAATGTTGCATCTGGCAAAAAGGGTGATCCATGCACCGCATACCGCCCAAAAGGCTGGCGACCGCAATGCCCGCCCCCCAAGGACGACACGACCTAGATTAGTGGGGAATCGGATACGGGGTGGTCTTCGGCATGCTCCTGCCGCAGATCACGAAGCATAAAGAGCGTGTTGCGCAGCCGACGGATCGGATCCGGTTCACCTGCATGCGTCAGGCCCTGCCAAATCAAGGGCACCAATCCCGGCGCACCGGGTCGCCCCAAACGGCGTTGGCCCGTCCTGTAATCAAAGTGGTCCTTGAGCCAGATGCGTTCTGACCGCCCCCTTTGTGACAGAAACTGGTTGGTCATCCGGACGGTCTCTTCCCAGTGCTTCATCCGTCTGGCCAGCATCTCGGCGTCGTCCTTGCTGCGGTACCAGGTGTTGTTGTGGATCCGGTAGCGCCCCAAGGCCTCCGGCAAGGCGACCACCGGCGCGATAAAGGGCAACACCCCCGCAATCCACGCATCTGCCGAAATCCTGAGCGTTTCGGGAATATCTCCGGCGAGGTCCCAAACCGTGCGACGCACCCCAAGCGACGAGGTCATCGGAAACGGCCAAAGCCCGCCGGAACGCGAAAGCCGTGGCGCAAGATCACCCTCGCACAGCGACCGTGGAATTGCAGAAAACGCAAAACGTCCATCCGAATAGACGGGCTGCAACCTGTGATAGACAAGGCCCGCCTTTGGCGAATTTTCGAACGCTTGGACGACCGCCGCCAGCTTGCCGGGTTGCCACCAGTCATCCGCATCAAGAAAGGCCAGCAAGGGGGCTTTTGCCATCGAAACCCCTGTGTTGATGGCCTGAGCCTGCCCGGCATTTTCCTGAAAGACCGGCCTGATCCGGTCACCATAGCTGCGCATGACCGCTTCGGAATCGTCAGTCGACCCGTCATCGACCACGATGACTTCGGCAGACACCCCGCGCTGAGCGAGCGCGGAATTGATCGCGGTCCCGAGAAACTGTCCATAGTTGTAATTGTTGATGATAGCGCTGATTTGTGGCGTGTCGTTCATGGCTTGGTGCCCATTCCGACTGTGATGCCAGCCGCGTTAGGGCGGCCCGATGTCGCGCCCTGCGATCTTTCAATTGTGGGGATTTTTGGCGTGGGTATTTCCGGACCATCCGGTATCTGAATGCCCAGTTCCAGCACGTCCCCCGGCTGCACCGTGTCATCCAGCCCGGCGTCGTCAATTTGCACAGACGTCCCGTTTGTTTTCCTGAAGATGATCAGCCGGGGCGTAATGTTGCGTGCATCTGCAGCACCCCCGCCCGCCGCAAGAATGCGCAAATCGATCTCGGATATCTTCGCGGCAATATCGCTTTTCTGAGCGCGTGCCAGACTGAGATTGCGCCGCACCGTTTCGCGATTTTGCATGGTTTCATTCAGTTCTTCAAAGCGTACCGTTTCTGCCGCCTGACGCGCACGCGCTGCGAAAGCGGCATTTGCCAGACGGTTCTGGCTTAGCTGCGATTGTACACGCAACAGCTCAGTCAAGCGCGGTCGCGGCAGCAGGCCCCGATCGACGAGGTCGCGCGCGTTTTCAATTTCGTTCTTTTGAACTTCGGATTCCTCGGTCTGAAGCGATGCTTGATCTTCAAGCGTGCGCAGCTCCAGCGCAATCAGGTCGATAAGTTCCCTGCCATGCTGCTGGCGCGCCTCATTTCGGTGCAAGACCTCCGTCAAAAAGGCCCCTGCTGCGGCAACGATATCTTCTGTCTCGGAAGGGGCGATCCCGACTAAATCCTTGGTCGGGTCCGCCAAGGTCTGGGCTCCTGAAAGTTCGGCCCTGAGCCGCGCAATTTCCGCGACCGTTTGCGCAAAACGGAACTCAAGCGCGCGCCTTTGCGCCATCGCTGACAGGATATCTTCGGGCGACACAGTTGCATTGGCGGGCCCCAGACGCAGCCCCCCTGCCGCGATCAACGCTTGGCGCGCCGTCAGGCCCGGCACGAAATCAATGGCACCGGGGCGCCCGACGCTGCCCCCGACATAGATGCTGCGATACGACGCGATCTCGACCAGAACGTCCGGTCTGGTCAGCAGCCCCCCTTCGCGAAAGGCAGAAACAAGAACCTTGCGGATATCATCGGTGTCACGGTCCGCAACCTCGACGGCCCCCAACATGGGGAGCGTGATCCGCCCGTCAACGTCCACGGCGGCCTCGCGGGATAATTCGGGCGCATTCAGCACCTCGACCCGCAACACATCGCCGCGCGCAACAGGGGTTCCGGCAAAACCGGCGGTGGACCCAAGCAAGGTGACCCCAAGCAATAGGACAAGGGTCACACAGGCCCTGAACAAACGGACACGGCGCAGGGTCCCAGACGCATGATGATATAGTGACTGTCGCATGGCATTCCTTGCTCGGGTTCAAACAGCCAAAAGGCCGCCTGTCATCTGTCAAAGAATTCCGCGTCAAAGGCCGGACCGATATCCCCTCGTTAGGCTGAAATAGCAGGGATGACCCCACCGACCGGCGTATGGCGCGCACCCCTTACTCTCCAAATGGGCGCATCAATAACCCTTTCGGCGGGTTTCGATCCGGCCCGGTTTCCAATCAGATGTCTGTGAAGATGAATGGGGGCTTGGGAACAGGATGGAACATACAGCTTACACAGCTCCACCAACCGCGTCCGCAAAGGGGGGGATAAGGCGCCTGGAATGGATCACCGTCACTCTCGGGATCTTCATCCACACCGGTGCCGTGTTTCCGCTGCTGATGCAGGGGGCGGACGGCATTCTTGATGATGCCGAGCGGGCCAAACTCAGACTTCTGTATCTGCCGATCTACGCGCTCAGCTTTGCCTTGCTTGCGGCACGGCCCGGCTTGCTGATCAAAGCGGGGCTTCGAAATATACCGATGCTTTTGTTGTTGATGCTGCCGATACTATCATCATTGTGGTCAATCAGTCCCGCTCTTAGTTTGCGCCGCTCGGTGGCGCTTGTGCTGTCAATGGGCGTTGCCTTTTTGCTGGCGACACGCTTCACGCCCCGCCAGCAGATCATCGTCATAGGAACGGCCATTGGCGCAGCGCTTGTTCTGTCGCTGGGCGCAGGCATCGCTTGGCCAAGCCTCGCCTTCACGCCCGAGGACGGGACCATGCGCGGGGTCTTCTTTAACAAGAACGTGTTCGGCTGGATGTCGGTTCTTCTGATTATCGCCGGGATCGCTGCGCGGCATGACATGGCGGCCGGCCTTCGGCGGGCGGGCACGGGGATGGTCGTGCTGGGGTGGACCGGATGTCTGCTTTCGACCTCGATGACCAGCTTTTTCGCGGGCGTGGCGGCGGTTGGCTTTTCGCAGGCTGTTGTCATGATTGCGCGGCGACGCGGGATTGTACGTCTGGTGTTCCAGTTCGGCATTATTCTGGGTCTTGTCCTGCTCTGCGTGCTGTTCATCCTTGGCTTTGTGCCCCTCCTCGAAGCGCTCGGAAGGGATGTGACCTTTACCGGGCGAACACCGCTTTGGGGCATGTTGGATACCGAAATTGCGCAACATCCCGTTCTTGGTCAGGGCTACGGTGCATTCTGGTCGCCGGGCAATCTGACCATGTGGGAAATCTGGGAGACCCTCGGCTGGGAGCCACCTCACGCCCATAACGGATACCGCGACGTGCTGCTTGGGACCGGTGTCGTAGGGTTGGCCCTGTTTGCGCTGGTGACGCTTCGGGCGATCCACCAGACGATCGCATTGACAGTCACAGCACCGCGGGACGGATGGCTTTGGTGTATCGTGCTGATCCTGTCGGTCCTTGTGATGAACCTGACCGAAAGCAACATGTTGATGCAGAACGATATCATCTGGATCCTGTTCTCGACCGCCGTGCTGACCGGCTCTTACAACCATGCCGAAGCGCGACGATCAAAACCGCACTTTATGCGAGTGGCCACATCTGCAACCTGACCGCCGAAGTGCTGCGTCCGGGACAGCACCGTGCCTGAACATGCACAGGCCCGGGACCGGAATTCACCGTTTGGTGCAGAAGCATATCCAATCTGACAGGTTCCGGCACATGTGTGGCTTCTACAGACTGATTGCAGGACAACTTCTGGAAGGACACTGGAAATGACTGCCATGCCGCATCACGCCAATCCAAACGCTCCATCGCCACGGGGCAAAGCCATTGCGCGCAACATAACACCGTGGACGCCCCGTGACGCCACGGGCAACCGTCCGGTCCTTAAGCCCTCGCAAACTGACGTGCCTTTCATCTCGCCAACGGCGGCGGCAGGCGGCAGCTTTGTGCTGATTGATCTTGCGACATTGGGGATCGTGATCTTGCTCACGCTTGCCTTGTTTGCCGATGCAACAGGGTCAGCGCTGCTGGGGCGGATCTTGTTATTTGGCGGCACGGTGCATATCGGCGTGAAAACCGCGCTTGGTCTTTACCCCGGTTTCGGGCTGCATCCTGACGCGCGGCTGCGCAGATCCTTTTTGGCCTGGGCCGGTGCGGGCGGCATCGCGGTCGCTGCGATTTTGTATCTTGCGCCGGTCGGCTGGGCCACCTTCGGGATTTTCTGCACCGCCTTTATCGCGACCGGTCTGTTGCAGACCTTGGTCCGCAAGCTGATGCGTAGTGTTCTGAAACAGTTTTCCAATTGGGGCGTGCCGGTGCATCTATGTGGCACACCCGAAGCCGTCGCCGAGGCACGGGCCTATCTGCGCGCCCACTCTGGCATCGGTTTCCGGCCCGTGGATCGCCGCATGCCTGCCGACGTCGTGCTATGGGCCGACCACAACCTGCCAAGTGCTGCAACCCTAAGGGCGCTGCGGCGAGGACAACAGGATGTCATCCTTGTTTCGGATCTACCGCGGCATCCCATGTCCGGGGTACATCCCTCCGAACACGGTGGCGAAATCGGCCTGCATCTTGCCCTGAACCATCGCCAGCCCTCCCAACCGGTAGACAAGATAAAGCGCCTGTTCGACCTCGCGCTTGCGGTCCCGCTTGCCCTGATTGCCTTGCCTATCATTGCAATCACCGCCGCCCTTGTTTGGTGCGTCGATCCCGGCCCTGTTTTTTACGTTCAACCCCGCGAAGGACGCGGTGGGAAAATTATCGGCGTGCTGAAATTGCGGACGATGTTCATCGACGCAGAAAAGGTGCTCCAAGATCTTCTGGCTCGCGATCCGCACGTCCGCGCTGAGTGGGAGGCGCATTTCAAACTGCGAAAGGACCCGCGCATTCTGCCTTATATTGGCAATTTTCTGCGCGCCTCCAGCCTTGATGAACTGCCACAGCTTTTGAATGTCCTGCGCGGTGACATGAGCCTAGTCGGTCCCCGCCCCTTTCCCGACTACCACCTTGCGGCAATGCCCCCTGATTTTCGCGAACGCCGCGCGTCGGTCGTTCCCGGGCTGACCGGCCTTTGGCAAATATCCGAACGCAGCTCGGCCGATCTGGAAGGCCAGCAACAGCTTGATGATTACTACATCAACGGCCGCTGTTTTTGGGGCGATATGTCGATCCTCCTGCGGACCTTCGCAGCCGTACTGGGGCGGAGGGGCGCGTATTGATCCGCCCTATCTTTGTGGCCCCTATTATTCTGGCGCGGCTTGAAAGCGCCCAACATCATCCGAGAAAGGAATAGCAATGTCTGCTGCCACGAAAAGAACGCTGGTCACCGGAGGGTCGGGCTTTCTCGGCTCGTTCCTGTGCGAAAGTCTGCTGAATGACGGGCACGAGGTTATCTGCGTCGATAACTTCCAAACCGGTTCCCGCCAGAACATCCGGCATCTGCTGGACAACCCCCGGTTCGAGGTCCTGCGCCACGATGTGACGATCCCCCTCTTTGTCGAGGTCGACGAAATCTGGAACCTCGCCTGTCCGGCATCGCCCGTTCATTACCAGACCGATCCGGTGCGCACGGTGAAAACCAACGTGATGGGTGCCATCAACATGCTGGGTCTTGCCCGGCGCACGAAATCAAAGATCTTTCAGTCTTCAACCAGCGAGGTCTATGGCGATCCGTTTGTACACCCCCAGCCCGAAAGCTATTGGGGAAACGTGAACCCGATCGGGCCGCGTGCGTGCTATGACGAAGGCAAACGCTGCGCCGAGACGCTGTTTTTCGACTATCAGCGACAGTACCAGATCGATATTCGCGTGGCCCGCATTTTCAACACCTACGGCCCCCGGATGAGCCAGAACGACGGGCGCGTGGTGTCGAATTTCATCGTACAGGCGCTGAAAGGCGCGCCGATCACCCTGTTCGGGGACGGGTTGCAGACGCGGTCGTTCTGCTATGTCGATGACCTGATCGCAGGGTTCCGCGCGCTGATGGACGCGCCCGAAGATACGCCCATGCCCGTCAACCTTGGCAACCCCGGAGAGTTCACCATCCGCGAACTGGCAGAGTTGGTGATCGAGATGACCGGCGCGCAGTCCAAGATGGTTTTTCTGCCCCTGCCCCAAGACGACCCCACGCAGCGCAAGCCCGACATATCGCGCGCCAAAGAGCATTTGGGCTGGGAGCCCAAGGTCGCCCTGCGCGAAGGGCTTGAGGCGACGATTGCCTATTTCGATGATCTGCTGACCCGTGACGTCGACGTCGCCACCCAATCTCCCAAAGCCATTCAATGGCCCAAAGGCCATAGGGCAAACGGCGGCGGTCGCGCGGCAGCACCTTAGAAAACTGAGCAGCAAAAACCACAGCAACATTCAGCAAAAGGGCCAGATCGCAGTCCGGCGATCCTGCTGTTAGGGAAAGAAGGCAATTTATGAAACTGCTTGTTTTTGCGCACCGGTTGGAATTGGGCGGGACGCAGACCAACGCGATTGAACTTGCTGCGGCGCTGCGGGACCGTCACGGGTTTGACATTGTGTTTCACGCCACACCCGGACCGATGGAGGCGCTTTTGAAAGAAAAGGGCTTGTCGTTAGTGGCGGCACCCGACTCCCGGTTTCATCCGTCCTATTCCCGGATGCGGACCCTGCGTGACATTGTCCGCGATGAAAAGCCCGACCTGATCCATGCGTGGGACTGGTGGCAGGGCCTAGAGGCCTATCTCGGGGCTTATCTTCCGCTTAAAGTTCCCTTGCTGATCAGCGACATGATGATGAACCTCACGCGCGTCCTGCCCAAAGGTGTACCCACCACATTCGGGTTTCGGGGCCTGCAACAAGAGGCGATCCAAAAAGGCTGGCAAAAAGCATGGCTGCTGCCGCCGCCAGTTGACGTGACAGGCAATGCGCCGGGCCTGCCTTGCGAAAAAACTGCCCGTGCCCAGTTGGGATTACAGCCGCATTGTCTAGCACTTGTCACTGTGTCGCGCCTTTCCCACGTAATGAAATCGGAAAACATCTTTCATACCATCGAGGCGGTCCGCCATATCGGTGGTGACGTTCCGATACAGTTCGTAATCGTCGGTGATGGTGCTGCCCGACCCGAGATTGAGCGACAGGCCAATGCCGCCAATACCGCGCTTGGACGCCAAGCTGTCATCCTGACCGGTGCGCTTGCCGACCCGCGCCCCGCCTATGCCGCAGCGGATATTGTGCTTGGCATGGGGGGCTCGGCCCTGCGGGGCATGGCCTTTGGCAAGCCGGTCATCGTCACCGGAGAAAAAGGCTTTGCGCGCCCCTTTTGTCCACAATCCGCTGAAACCTTTGAGACCACCGGTTTTTACGGTGTCGGACGCGACGATGGTGAAACCTATCATCTTGAAAACATGATCCGCGGCCTCGCGCGGGATTCCCTTTTGCGGGGTGCCATAGGGGCCTTCGGGCAAGACTATGTGAACCGGAACCACGCGCTGGAAGAGCTGAGCGGAAAGCTGGCCAAGTATTGTGAGGAAGCCGCGACCGTGTCACCAGGCCTGCCGGTTGCAGACGTCACACGGTCATCATTTTACTATTTTCGCGATCGCCGGTTCAAAACGGCATCGCGGGACCGGCGCGCGGATAAGGACGGACAAGGCAAAAAGTCAAGCGCGCGGTCCATATCTAACGGGTCGACCCCAGATTCGACCGAGTTCTCATGATCCGCCGTTCTTTTGCCTTTGCGATATCTGACAGGGCGATCAGCACGGTCGTGGTCTTCGGGTCCATGGCCATTATCTCTCGGATTTTGACCCCTGCTGAAATCGGCGTGTTCCTCGTTGCCAGTTCACTGGTCTATCTGATCGAAGCGTTCCGCGACTTCGGCGTCGCCGCCTGCATTGTGCAAGAAAAGGACCTGACGCAAAGTTTTGTCCAAACCGCATTTACCATCATGACACTGCTATCACTTGCGCTAGGAGCAGGAATTTTCTTTGCGGCCGGCTGGATCGCCATCTTCTTTGACGAACCGGAAATGACCTTGATGATCCGCATCGCCTGTTTAGCCTTCATTGCGGCCCCAATCAGCAATCCCTTACTGGCCCTCATGCGGCGCGACATGGCGTTCGGGGCCGTGGCATGGACCAACATCCTGTCGACGGTCGTGAATTCTGGACTGTCCATCGGCCTTGCGCTTGCAGGCTACGGTGCCTTCAGCCTGATCTGGGGGTCGGTCGGTGCCGCCTTTGTCGCCTGTGTCGTTGCCTTGGTGGCGCGGCCTGACATGTGGGTATTCCGGCTGACGCTGGCCGAATGGCGGCGTGTCGTCCCGTTCGGGTTCTGGACCACGCTGGTGACCATCCTTGGCATGGTGTTCGAAAGTTTTCCGCGGTTCATCCTTGGGCGACTTTTGGGGTTCACCGCCGTTGGTCTGTTTTCACGCGCGCTGTCGCTGTCGCAACTGGTCGAAAAAACCCTGCTAAGCGCCGTCCAACCTGTGATCATGTCTGATTTCGCAGCCCGTTTTCGGTCGGGCGAAGCGCTGTCCAAACGCTATCTGACCGGGCTTGAACTGGTCGCGACACTGCAATGGCCCGCTATGGCGTGCCTTGCGGTGCTTGCCGATCCGATCGTGCGCCTTTTGCTTGGGTCACAATGGCTTGAGGTCATTCCGATCTTGCGCATCGTTGCCATCGCCGGAATGGCGCTGTTTCCCGCATCCCTGACATTTCCGGTTCTGGTGGCGATGGGGCGGATCCGGGACATGGCCATCGTCAGCCTCATCCTTTTCGTCATATCAACGTCGATTATCTATGCTGCCAGTCAGATCAGCCTGATTGCAGTCGCCTGGAGCCTGCTGCTGGTCAATCCGATCCAAGCCATCGGCATGATGCTGGCGGTCCATCGGCACGTTCCCCTAAAGGGGCGTGATGTCGCGTGGTTGCTCTGGAAATGCTTTGTCATCACTTCAGCGTCAGCCTTTGTTCCGCTTGTTCTTGTTACCATTCAAGGTCCGGAACTGGGTGTTGTTGCGTCCTGCCTTGCGGTGGCAGGTGCCGCTGTCGGTTGGTCAATGGGACTGTTCGTGATGTCCAGCCCGATCATATCTGAAGTCACACGCGCTTGGTCCTACCGACCTTTCGGTGGAAAAAGGTCGAAAGTGCTTTAGCGCATCTGCTTTCAGACATTGATCAGGTTACGCTCAATATCAGGATCACCGTTGGCCAGCTGGTTAAGCTTGTACGCCGCTTGGGTCCGGTTCGTCGCAGAGAGTTTGCGCATGATATTGCGAATGTGCACCTTAACCGTGCTTTCACAGACCCCAAGATCGTAGGCGATGATCTTGTTGGCGTCACCACGTTGCAACGCCCGGGCGACATCAAGCTGTCTTTCCGTGAAAAAGCGTTCAAGACCGGGGTTTTGCGGGGTCGTTTCGGGCAATTCTGCACGCAGCGCTTCCAGACTGGCCCGCGGGATCACAACACATTTTGCAAAGTCAGCGCTGATGGCTTCAAGCAGTTCATCAAGTCCGGCATTTGCTGGGATAAACCCTGCGGCACCGCATTCGATGGCCTCAAAGACAGACATGGTGTCGTTGCTGTGCGATGTCACGATCACTCGACGGGTTCCCGCATCCGAAATGAATTCACGAAGCTCGGATTTGACCGCATCATCGGAGATCTCGTCGTCCCCAAGGCTATACAGCAAAATCTCTTTGCTTGTGTCGCAATTCGATGTCGCGTCCCATTCCGATGCATCCTTGAAGCAACGGATATCTGCATCGGGGAAAACCCGGCGCAGTAAATTACCAAGAACGTCCAGCTCGAATGGTAATTTGCAGACGATGTTGATAATTTCAGGCGTATGGCTATCAGTGCGTGCGCTATAAGTTCTAGGCACATTTATCGCGAGCGGTTGGCTCACCTTTGTGATCTTAGTCATTTTCTATCAACCCTTTTCAATATATGAATGGGGTTTGGAACGATCAACTTTTGAGCATGAAATCTGACCAAGCACTACACTCTTGGTGTTCGTTTCTAAAAGGCAGTGTGCCTATGCCCAGATGGCATCATTAGTTCCCCATTTTTTTGATTCGTTCTACCCAAAGACGTCAAGCGCCCCCTCCTCATTCACCACTTCGTCGTACTGCCTCATTCAAGAGGCATAGGTGTCGCAGCAAAGGTGTATGCAGCGACGCGTGATTGGATATTAAATCGAACTATAATCGACCGATCCGATAGCTACTTAAAGCCACTCAAAGGTACCAAACCGGCCTGGATCGTGATAAAAAAGTATTACTCCCATATGATATTAATGGTCTAATACTTTGGCGTTAACACATTGATATTTGTCAATCTCGTACAGAAAACAGCATCACGGCGGAAATAATATGGCGCGTCCAACCCTTGTCCTAATTGGCATGAGCGGAAATAGTACCGAAGCTTTTGTCGCCCTTTCAGACAGATACCAAATTGCAGCCATCCTTGACGATGGTGCGCGCCACGCAGGCACATCTTTCGAGGGTGTCCCTATATTGCCGTTGTCTCGAGCCGGGGATTTCCCGCAGGCGCAATTTTTGCTGTTCATCGGGTCCCCAAGCAGTTTTCGCGCCCGGGCAGATATTGTTGAACGCCTGGGCCTGCCGCACGACCGCTATGCACGCTTTGACCACCCCACGGCGTCGGTGTCGCGCTTTGCACAGCTGGGCGGCGGGACGGTTCTGTTTGACGGGGTGTTGGTGACATCGAACGCGCAGATCGGCGATCATGTTCTGATCCTGCCACATACGGTTGTTCACCATGATGTCACGATCGGGGATTTTTCCCTGATCGGCACAGGGGTTATCATTGCTGGCGGCGCACAGATTGGCCACGGCTGCTATATCGGCAGCGGCAGTGCTATTGGCAATGGGGTGACTGTCGGGGATGGCGCATTGGTCGGATTGGGGTCCGTGGTGGTGCGCGATGTTCCGGCTGGAACGGTTGTGGCGGGCAACCCTGCCCGCCCGTTACCCCAAAGGGGTACATGACCAAGAGTTGCCCGAAGGGGTACATGATCTGGAACTTTCTCCAAAGGGGTACCTGATCAAAATTCAGACGGCCTGCGCAAGATCGGTTTGGGCGGGGCGGTGCCGTGTTTTCAACGCATCAGCCAAAACGCCAAGCACTGTATCCTGTTCATCGTCTGTCATCTGCGCATAAAGCGGCAGCAAAACCGAATGATCGCGCGCGGCCTCGGACCGTGGCAAAGGAAACGCCAGCGGGACATCACGCTGCGCGGCCTCTTGGTGCATGTTCATGATACCCCGCCGCGACGCCACGCCCTGATCCAGCATCGTTTGCATCAAAGCCACCTGATCGATCCCGTCTTCAAGGCGCACACAATAGCTTTGCCAGTTGGATCGCGCCCAAACCGGTTCGACAGGCGGGGTGACGCCCTCCATTTCCTGAAGCGCCAGCCGGTAGCGGTTTGCCAAGGCCCGACGGCGGCGCACAATGTCCGGCAACCGCTTGAGCTGTTCGCGCCCGATGGCCGCTTGCATGTCGGTCATCCGGTAATTGTAGCCCTGCACAGGGTAGTCTTCGAAAATGACCTGCGCACTGGCATGTCGACTGGTGTCTGAAACAGACATGCCGTGTTGGCGCCACAGCCGGAAATCTGCATCAATGGCAGCGTTGTTGGTGGTCAGCATGCCGCCCTCGCCCGTGGTGATCACCTTGCGCGGATGAAACGAGAAACACACCACGTCCCCCATCGGGCGACCGATCCTGCGCCACCCTGTTCCGAACTGTATTTCTGACCCCACGGCGCAGGCCGCATCTTCGACCACGGCGATCTTCTCGCGGCTTGCCAGTTGCAAAATGGCGCGCATGTCACAAGGCATCCCCATCTGGTGCACGACCAGAATTGCGCGGGTGCGCCGACTGACGGCCCTGGCCAGTTGTTCAGGATCAATGTTGTAGCCATCCGCCTCGATATCGACAAAGACGGGGGTGCCACCACATTGGCGCACCGTATTGCCACCGGCGATGAACGAATGGCTCACGGTGATAACCTCGTCCCCTGGGCGCACCCCGACACCCAGCAAGGCCAGATGCAGGGCCGATGTGCAGTTGGAAACGGCGCAGGCATGCTGTGCGCCGGTGAATGCAGCAAAGTCGGCCTCGAAGGCGGCGACTTGCGGTCCTTGGGATACCCAACCTGACGCGATGACCTGCTCGGCGGCTTTAGCCTCGAGCGGTCCCAGACAGGGTTTTGCGATGGGGATCATTCTGCGGCCTCCGTCGGACGCAGGGTGGCGTTTTCACTGCGCCACCACGAAATGAGATCGGCAAGCCCTTCTTCGATGCCGATCTCGCTCGTGAAGCCCAGATCCTGCGTCGCTGACGACACGTCGGCCAGCCGTCGCGGCACAGGGTTTACCGACCGTTCTGGCGCGTGGCCCGGTTTGATGTCAGGGCGACCCATTCCAGCCGCCAGATGATGCGCAAGTTCAAGCAGCGATGTTTCGGTTCCTGATCCCACGTTGTAGACACGGTCGGTGACAGGGGCTTTGGCCGCAAGGATATTGGCGCGCGCAACGTCACGGACATGGATCATGTCCATGGTCTGATGCCCGTCACCAAAGGCCACTGGCTGAAGCCCGGCGGCCAGCCGTTCCATCCAGCGCACCATGACTTCGGTGTATTTGCCGTGCAAATCCATCCGCGGCCCGTACACATTGAAATACCGCAAAGCGACATAATCCAGCCCGTCCGTATCATGGAACGACCGAAGCAAGCCTTCGCCAAAGGTTTTTGCCGCACCATAAAGCGTGCGGTTCGCATAGGGCGCACCGGTTTCGGGCGTCGGGAACTGGTCGGCCATGCCGTAAATCGAGGCTGACGATGCCATAACAACCTTGCGCACATTGTGGTCGATGCAGTTGCGCAAAAGATCATAGGTGGCGTTCACCATGACCTCCATCGCCTCATCCGGTTCGGCCACGCAATGGGTAATACGCAGCGCGGCCTGATGGAACACAACGTCGCTTTGCGCCACCAGATCCCGCATCATCGGCCGGTCGCGAATGTCGCCCTCGATCAGCCGCAGGCGCGGGTTCTTGCGCAGATCGCCAAGGTTCTCGGGGCGCCCGCGGACCATGTTATCCACGATGACGACCTCTTTCACATCTTCATCCAACAGCAGGTCAGCGATGTGAGATCCGACAAAGCCGCTGCCGCCGGTTACCAGAACCCGCGCATTTTTCAGGATTGTGTCGTCGGTCATGATACTGTCTCCATTTGCTCGGCTGCATCAAGCGGCGTGTGCGCCGCAAAGGTGTTCACGGCAGATATGACTTGTGCCACCTCGTCCGGTTTCAGTTCTGGAAAAATCGGAAGCGACAGGGTGTGGGTTGCGTAGGATTCAGCGACCGGCAGGCTTCCCGGTCCATACCCGAGATTTGCGTAGCCGGGTTGCAGGTGCACAGGTTTTGGATAGTGGATGTTGGTGCCAATTCCTGCCGCCTCGAGGGCTGTGCGCAATGTGTCACGTTTGTCCGATGTGACGGCGTAGACATGAAAAACATGATCTGCCTGACCCGCACCCACGGGTTTTCCGACAAAATCGTTCAAGCCCGCATCATAGGCCAGTGAAACCTGCCGTCGCGCGTTGTTCCAATCCTCAAGATGGGCCATCTTGATGTTCAGCACCGCGCCCTGCACTGCATCCATCCGGTAATTGTATCCTAGACAACTGTGCACCGAACGGCGTTCCTGCCCCCAGTCACGCAGCATATGGATGCGGGCGGCAAGTTGCGGATCATCGGTCGTAACGGCCCCCCCCTCGCCGGCCGCGCCAAGGTTTTTGCCGGGGTAAAAGCTGAAACATCCCATGTGGCCAAAACTGCCGGCGCGTTTGCCGTCCCGCACGGCACCGTGGGCCTGGGCTGCATCTTCGATGACTGTCAGCTGGTTTTCGTCAGCGATGGCACAAAGTGCTGCCATATCCGCCAGCCGTCCGTGGAAATGCACCGGCACGATCGCCTTTGTCCTCGCCGTAATGGCGGCGGCGCATTGCGCCGGATCCATCGTGAGGGTCTCTGGATCTACGTCAACCAGAACAGGCGTGGCCCCGCAGTAAAGGATCGCCGCAACGGTCGCGACGAATGTCGTGGGAACGGTGATGACTTCGTCGCCCGGCCCGACATCTGCGGCCAGCAAGGCAAGGTGCAAGGCAGAGGTACCGCTGCTGACAGCAAGGGCATGGCGCGTGCCGCAATAGGTGGCAAAATTTCCCTCGAAACGGTCAACGCTGTCGCCCAACACATAATGCCCGCTGCGCAGCGTCTTTATCACCGCACCTTCGATATCCTTGCCAATATTCGCGTACTGACGCTTGAGGTCCAGAAAGGGGATCATGACGCTTCCTTTAATGTTACAAGATCTACGGGATGGCCGCGCAATCTGGTCGACTGGCTGGCAGCAGCCAGCATTTCGACAACGCGCAAACCGCCTTGACCATCGGTAAGCGGCGCAGTCCCGCTTTGGATGCTGCGGACAAATTCCTCGACTTCGGTCAACAGCGCTTCTTTGGATGACAGCGCCGGGGCGGACATGTCGCCCAGACGGTAGGAAACAAGATGTTCATAAGGCCCGTCACCACAGGACGCGCCACGGTCGTAGATTTTGACCTTTTCGCTGGTTTGCATGTCATCATAGACGACCATCTTGCGGCTGCCGCCAACAAGGGTCTGGCGGATTTTCACAGGGGCCAGCCAGTTGACGTTCAGATGTGCGACCGCGCCGCCGTCATATTGCACTGTCAGATGTGCCATATTTTCGGGGCTTCCTGTCAGGAACCCGTTCGCGGTGGCAGAGATTGCCACCGGATGCTGATCCAGCAGGTGATCCATGATCGCCAGATCATGTACCGCTAGGTCCCAAATGACGTTTACGTCACGTTGAAACAGACCAAGGTTCACCCGCGTTGAATCGTAGTAATAGACATCGCCCAATTCCCCCGACTTGATCAGCCCCGAGATTTTCTGCACGGCGGGTGTATAGATAAACGTGTGATCCACCATCAGCGTCAGGTTGCGCCGGGCCGCTTCTTCGACCAGTCGAAGGGACTGCGCGACCGTTTCGGTCATCGGCTTTTCGACAAGCACATGTTTGCCAGCCTTGAGGGCCGCCATGGCCAGTTCAAAATGCGTGTGGACCGGCGTGGCAATGACAACCGCATCGACCGCCGGGTCCCGAAATATCTCGGACGGTTCAGCAACGATACGAGACGACTGATACCGCAGCCCAGCGCGTTCGCGGGCCTTGTCCGCCCCGTCGGCAATCATTTCCACCCGCGCAACGCCGCTTTCGCTGACCGCACGGGCAAGGTTTGGCCCCCAATACCCGAAACCGATAATCCCGATGCCAATCATGACATCACCGTCTGCTGCGGCTCATCGTGGCGCTTGGCTGTGATGGCGGCGTCGGTGGTTCCGACGGGGCGTGCGGGAACGCCTGTCACAATCGTATGTGCAGGAACATCACGGGTTACGACGGCCCCTGCCCCAATGACGGCACCTTTGCCGATGGTAAGCCCCGGCAAGATGGTCGCGTTCGACCCGATCGCTGTGCCACGGCCAACGTGGGTACCTTCGCAGTGCCAGTCGTCCTTGCCCTTCAGGCTGCCATCAGGGTTGGTGCTGGCCGGATATTTATCGTTCGTAAACATCACGCCATGGCCGACGAAAACCTCGTCTTCCAGCGTCACGCCCGAACATAGAAAGCTATGCGATGAAATCTTGCATCTTGCACCGATAACGCAGCCATCCTGGATCTCGACAAAAGGTCCGATGCGGCTGTCGGCACCGATCTCGCAGCCATAAAGATTGACGAGATCGTGTTGAAATATCTGCGCGCCATGCGCAATCAGGCAATTCTTGACGGTCAAAGCAGTCATCCCCCTTGTCTGGTAAGGGCACCGTCACAGTGGATGATGCCACCCTTGAGATTAGGGAGATCGTGGTGCCGCGTAACTTGTCCGAAAGGCTGCGATGTTCATACAATCGGGCGAAAGCGAAGGGCCATTTTATCATAGAATATGCGCCCAGAATCCTTTGGGGGGATATGGGACGGTAGGGGGATGATACCGCGACGCCAAAGCATCGCGGTATCACAGATTATTTAGAAGAAGCTGTCGTCAACTTCGTTGGGCATGCAATAGATCGGTGCCACATCGAACCCGGCAAAGCCTGCATCTTCATTCGTATGGCTTAGCTCGCTGTCTTGCGACCGTTCCTCAAGGACTGCCATGGTAATCATATCCTGGTCCAGCGCAGTGGTTTGCAAAGTTGCAGGATCGGCACCATTCGTGGTTTGCATTTCCGTAAGGAAGACAAATTCTTCGGTTGCAAAGTTTCCGTCAAAGTCGATATTGGCCCCCTTGTGGGTTACAATATCGCCTGTTGTCCCTGCAAGTGATCCACCCGATGCACTGCCGCCATTTTCGACAGCAATCCAGTCGAATGCATCTTCGATGATCGGTGCCGTCGAGGCTTCCTCGCCATACAAGCGCGTCTCGAAACCATCTGACGTAACGTCCCTGATCCGGTCCACCACGGCAGTGGCATTGCCGTCACTGGAGGACTGGCCAAACACCACCGGTGCCTGATCAAAGATTCCGTCCCCGAAAGAGATGGCGTTCCAGCTATCCCCCACCGAACTACTTCCTGCGGTGATCGTCCGCCCGTCCTCAAGCTGGTGTGTCCCGCTTTCGATGGCAAGCCAGCTGATCGATTCCGTGGTGTGTTTTCCGTCTAGGTAATCCCACTCGTCGATCTGGTATTCGAACCCGTCGGACGTCACATCACGGACCCGCACAGTATAGGGATCCCGACCGTTTTCAGTCATTCCGCCCATCACCACCGAAGGGTCGTGCAACGCGTTTTCAAAGGTGACA
>NZ_JBFEKM010000051.1:0-23339 GCF_041552635.1 Sulfitobacter sp. | reverse complement strand
GGCGACAGGTCAGCGATGGCGGCATAGACGATCAACATGATCGATGGCGGGATCAGAATACCCAGCGTACCGCCGGCACAGATAACACCGGACGCAAAGCTTTTGTTGTAATTGGCGTTGGCCATAGCAGGAAAAGCCAGCAGGCCCATCAGCGTCACAACCGCGCCCACAATCCCCGACGCCGTCGAGAACACAGCGCAGGTCAGCAGCGCCGCAATGGCAAGACTGCCCGGCAGGTTTCGCGCGGCCATATAAAGCGAGAAGAACAGCTTATCCACGATGTTGGCGCGTTCCACCACGTAGCCCATGAACAAAAACAGCGGTATCGCCACAAGGGTCGGGTTTTCCATCACGGAATAGGTGTTCTGGTTCACCAGATAGAAGATATTATTGTTGAATATATCCGAGAACGTTTCGATCGGGTGCCCTTGATAATAGGCGTAATAGCCAAAGCCAACCCCCATCGCGAGCAGGGTAAAGGCAATCGGAAAACCAAGTAAAACGAAGACAATAAACAGTCCAAGCATCACCAAGGCGACTTCGGGATTTGACATCTTTTCTCTTTCGTGAAGCGCTGAAAAGCTTATTTGCGGGCTGGGGCCACGGCGCGGATCTGGTCAAGATCGGCAGTGGTCAGAAGGTCTTCGGTTTCTTTCACATCCGCGAGGCGTTCGGGCCAGACGCCTGAGCGCATGGCCATCACACAGCGCACCAGTTCGGCAATACCCTGGATGACGAGAAGCCCCCCGGAAAGCGGGATAAGCGATTTGAAGAAGTAAATCTGGATGCTGGCCGGGCTGTTAAAGCTGACCTCTTTGTAGCGCCAGCTGTCAGAAGCGATCTCATAGCCGTACCAGACCAGCGCAAGAATACCGGGGAAGAAGAACAAGAAGTAGAGGACAAAGTCCAATCCCGCCTGAACCTTGACCGGAAACAACCGGTACACAACATCCGCACGCACATGCGTATCTTGCGCCAGCGCATAGGCCCCGCACATCAAGAACAGCGCGCCATACATCTGGACCATCATATCAAACGACCAGACCGTTGGCGCATTTAGCACGTAGCGTACGAAAACCTCGTAGGAGACCGACAGCGTCAGGATCAGAATGCACCATCCAAAAGCGCGTCCAACCCAAAGGCTGAGACCTTCAATGGCGTGTACGAATTTCATGTGTCTGTTGCTCCCTTAACAGATGCGCGGAACTGTGTTCACGCGTGCAAGCATAGGATGTCCGGGCACCGACATGGCACCCGGACATCTTTGTTTTCGCGAAACGATCAGCCGAAATAGTGGTCGTAGGCCATTTGGTAGTTGGGCTGGTTCAGGTTGAGATAACCCATGACTTCCTTGGCATAGACCTTCTGCGATTCCATCACCTTGGCAAAGAACGGGTCCTCTTCCGCGATGCGGTTTGCAACCACGTCCCACGCAACCAACTGCGCCTGCATGACTGAATCAGGGGTGCGGTGCACCTTGACGCCGTCTGCTTCCTGCAGCTTGATCAGGTCATCGGAATACCGCTTGGTGTTGCCCCAGTAGAAACCGGAGTTTTCAGCCATCGAGGCGTTCTTGATGATCGCTTTGTGTTCGTCGGACAGGCTGTTCCACTTGTCCTTGTTGATCGTGACCTCGAAACATTCCTGGCTTTGGTGATAGGACGCCAGCATGTATTCCTTGGAAACATCCTGCATACCAAAGTCACGGTCGGACGTCGGGTTGTTGAATTCTGCCGCGTCAATCAGGCCAGATTTCATTGCAGGCTGAATTTCACCACCGGGAAGCTGAACAACAGACATGCCCATTTCCAGCATGACGTCGGCAGCCAGACCAACAGTCCGGTACTTGAGGCCCTTGATCTGCTCCGCATCGGTGATCTGCTGCTGGAACCAGCCAAGCGGCTGCGCCGGCATCGGCGAGTTAAAGAACGAGACAACATTCAAACGCAGTTCGCCCATCAGTTCGTCAAACAGTTCCTGACCGCCACCTGCATGGATCCAGCCCAGCATTTCCTGGCTGGACCAGCCAAAGCAAGGGCCTGTGCCGAACAGCGACGCCGACTTGGATTTTCCGTACCAATAGGCGGACACATAGTGCGCCGCATCCAGTACGCCGCGGTGGACTGCATCTTGCATCTGGCTGGTCTTCACGACCGCATCGACCGAAAGGACTTCGATGGTCAGCGAACCGCCAGACATTTCATTTACACGTGCCGCAAAAGACTGCGCGTTCTCAAGGAAAATGCCGCCGCCCCAAGCCGCCTGCATTTTGATTGTTGTGCCATGGCTTTCCGCCAGTGCAGGTGTGGCAAGCGCCGCAGCCCCGGCAACAGCCGACCCGCGCAGAAACTTTCTGCGATTGATAGAGTTTGTCATATTTCCTCCCAAGGAATTCGATGCGGTAGCCTCTCGGTCGAGCGGTCCACATTCAATTTTTCGGACCCCGTTCAGCCGCTTGTGTTGTCTGTAATCTTGGCTCTCCCCCCGATCACAGAACGCAGCACAACGTTACCCAAGGACAATGATATTGTTTGAGGGGCTTTAGGCAAGAACTTCTTTTTTCAAAACAGCCGTTTCGGCGAAATATCAGGAAATTATTCTGCACAGACGGCACCTTGCTTGTCGGGCAAAGGTTTCGCAACCCAAGGCAGAAAGTTAACGGTTTCAACTGCTTTGCGCCCCTAACCGACCGGTCCCGCAGTGACGCCGCCGCGCTCTGGAATCCTTCGTTGACGCTCCGAACCTGCGTCAAAGTTGTACAGCGCCGAATTTTTACAAAACCCGCAACGGCTCCGCAAACGCAGCGACGATCCGCGCCTTGGCTCTCAATTTCGCAAGCGTTCAAAAATGTTAGCGGAAACAAAACTGCCCGATGTCGAATCACATCTCTCCCAAGCCGTGATGCGACTATCGCCCGGATCGGGCCATGTCCCAAGGCACGGAATTCATAGTCAAAATATCAAGATTGCACCGCAGGCGATGGCAGTTAGAAATACCGTCGGATATCGGCATTTGCGCAATGCATGGCACCGCCAACTTTTGCCGCCATGACCGAACGGCCAATCAGGGACGTTGCAAAATATAGTCTGGCTGAATGCCTGATGTCGCAATGGGACCAGCCACATCATGACCCGCAAAGAAACCATAGCCCGCGATCAAGGCTGTCTTTAGCCCGGCCGCCTGCCCGCCCAGAATATCGGTATGAAGGCTGTCCCCGACCATCACAGTGCGGCCAAGGTCGATCTTGTCGATCTGCGCAAAAGCTAGATCAAAGATGTTGCCAAAGGGTTTGCCAAAAAACTGCGGCTCAACCCCGGTCTGGTCAGCCAGACGGTGCGCGAAATGGCCCGGTTCGATCGAAAAGCCATCTTCGCGGGGGGCAACAATGTCGGGATTGCCGACATATACCGGACGCGGCGCGTTTCTAAGCGAGGCTTCCAACAACGCTTGTCGCGTTTCCGTCCAAACGGCGCTGCCCAACAAAACAAATGCCTCGGCGGCATCATACTCTGCTGGGTCTTCCGCAAGATAGACCATGTCAAAGGGTTCAATATCCCCCCGGCCAAGGCTTTGGGTCGCCATCAAGCCCCATTTCATCGGCGGTGCATTTCGCAGCGCATGAAGCGTGGCCTTGCGGCTGGTGATCACGTCCTCGGGGGCGAAATTATACCCGAGGTTTTTGTATTTCTCCATCAGCTTGGCATGGGGGAAGCCGGCGGCGTTTGACACGATCATGACCCGCTTGCCGGCCTTTTGCAGCCCCGCGATCCGTTCGGGCACGCCCGAGATCGCGGTTTCACCGATGTTGAGCACACCAAAAGCATCCAGCAGGAAAACATCCATGTCATCGGCCAGCGCATCAAGGTCCGGCAGCCTTGTACAAGACGCGCCCGCCTTTGCCACCGGCAGTCGGTGGCGAACGCGCTCGTAGCTCTCAAACGCCTGTGCGAGGTTCATATGATCGCGCCGCGCACTTTGGCAGAAACCCATTCGGAAATGACGACCGCCGCAAGGATCACCAGCAGGATCAGCGATACCTGCGGCCATGCAAGCACGTTCAACGATGACGACAGCTGCAACCCGATGCCGCCTGCGCCGACCAACCCCAACACGGTTGATTCACGGATGTTAATGTCCCAGCGGAACACCGCGATGCCTGCAAAGGCGGGCAAGATTTGCGGAACGATGCCATAGGCCATGACCTGCCAGCGCGACGCGCCGGTGGCGGTTACGGCTTCGACCTGGGTCTGGTCGATTTCCTCGATCGCCTCGTAAAGCAGTTTGGCGCAGAAGCCGATGGACCGGATCGCAATCGCAATCACGCCCGCGAAAACACCGGGGCCGATAATGGCGATCAGCAGCAATGCCCAGATCAGCGAGTTGATCGAGCGTGTGGACACGATGATCAGCAGCGCGATGGGACGGATAAACAGGCGCGACGGCGTGGTGTTACGCGCCGCAAGAAACGCCACCGGAACGGCAAGCATCAGCGAAAAGATCGTGCCCAAGGTCGCAATGTTCAGCGTGTCCCAGATCGGCTTGCCCAATTGGGTGATGTATTCCCAGCGGGGCGGCGTTGCGCGGGTCCAGATGTCATCGGCAATGCGCGGCGCATCCCAGACGAAAAACCACGTGGTCGATGCTGAAATTTGCTGCCAACAATAGGCAAATATGGCAACGCCAATCAGCCACATGACCCAATGCCCAAGGCTTTCGCGGCCCGTGCGGCGGTGCCAGATTTTTTGGCCCTTTAGATCTTGTACCGGCATTATTGTACCCTCGCCCTGATCACGCCGGACAAGTATTCCAGCCCCATCACAATCAAGATGATGATCATCAAGATTGCAGCCGCCGTGTCGTATTCATAACGGTCGAATGCGGTGTTGAGCGTGGCACCGATGCCCCCCGCGCCCACCAGCCCCAGGATCGCACTTTCGCGAAAGTTGATATCAAGCCGGTAGATGCTAAGGCCGATCAGACGCGGCATCACCTGAGGCTGCACCCCGTAATTGATCCACTGGGTCCACTTGGCCCCCGACGCCTTGATCGCTTCGGCCTGTACTTTGTCCATGCTTTCAATGTCTTCGGCCAGCAGTTTGGACAGGAAACCGATGGTCGCAAAGCTAAGCGTGAGAAAGCCTGCCAAGGGACCAAAGCCAAAGATCGCGACCAAAAGGATCGCCACGATGATTTCCTGCAAGGCGCGGCTGATGGCGATGATAGACCTGCAGATCAGGTAGACCGGAAGCGGCGCAATATTGCGTGCAGCGCCCAAGGCAATCGGGATCGAGATCGCGATGCCCACAACCGATGATGCGATGGTCATGATGATGCTTTCCACCATGCCCTCGTAAATATCCGACGACCGTGTGGTGAAATCAGGGCTGGTGAAGGCCAGAACGAATTTCTTGCCGCGCTCAAGCCCCTCGTAAACGCGGGACCAATTGACATCGATCGTCATGTAGGCCGCGATGAGATAGGCAAAGAACCCAAGGATCAGCGCCCACCGAAGCCATGGCCGCTTGATGAAAGACGGTTTGCGCCACGGTTTGCCAATGAGGGTGTGCAGCTCGCTCATTCTGCTGCCTCGGCTTCGTCCTCGTCGACCGCTTCGATCGTCGCTTCCCAGTCTTCTTCCCCGTAGATCGTTGTCAGCACCTCGGGGGTCAACCCGTCAGGGGGGCCGTCAAATTCGACCGCGCCAAAGCGCAGGCCGATGACGCGCTGCACAAACATCTGGGCAAGGGCCACATCGTGGATGTTAATGATCGCCGCCAGCCCGCGTTCTTTGCACAGCTCGCAAATCAGGCGCATGATCTGGCGTGATGTTTTCGGGTCAAGTGACGCTGTGGGTTCATCGACCAGCAACAGCGCCGGGTTCTGGATCAGCGCGCGGCAAATGCCGACGCGTTGACGTTGCCCGCCGGACAGTTCGTCGGCGCGTTTGTCGGCCATATGGGCAAGGCCGACACGATCCAGCAGGCGGAACGCTTCGTCCACATCTTTTTGCGGGAACCGCCGCAGAAAGCTGCGCCAGAAACCGACATAGCCCAAGCGTCCAGATAGCACGTTTTCCATCACGCTTAGCCGTTCGACCAATGCATATTCCTGAAAGATCATCCCCATACGGCGACGTTCGCGGCGCAGGTTGCCTTGGGACAGGCCGGTCAGTTCGACATCGCCCAGAAAAATCTTGCCTGTTGTCGGTTCAACCAACCGGTTGATGCACCGGATCAGCGTGGATTTCCCTGCGCCCGACGGACCGATCAAAGCGAGAACCTGCCCCTCTGGCACATTCAGTTCCACCGATTTCAGGGCCTGATCGCCCGTTTTATATGTCTTAACAAGCTTCTCAAGCCGCAGCATGACAGCACCCCCGCCCCAAATATTATTATTGGAAAAGGCGGGCCCGAAGACCCGCCCAATCAATCGTTACTCGCAGCTATAGCTGACGCCATTTGCGGTATCGATCTTACGGATGACTTCCCAGAATTCCTTGTAGGTCATTGGCAGGAACTGGCCCTCGTTCGACTTCTCGAACTCGGCCTGAAGCGACGTGCCTTCCCACTCAAAGTTAAAGAACGCATTGCGGATCTTTTCCTTGAGGTCAGGCGTCAGGTTGTGCGCGGTGCCAAACCCTGTGGTCGGGAAAGTTTGCGATTTATAGATCGTCACAACCTGATCTTCGGTGATCACGTCACGGCTAAGCATCCGCGCTTTGACCGAATTCGCAATGGACGCGGCCGCGTAATCTTTGTTAGCGACACCCAAGATCGAATTGTCGTGCTTGCCGGAATAGACCGGTTCAAAGTCACGATCGGGCAGCATGTCAAAATCACCCTTCAAAATAGCGCTTGGCGCTTTGAAGCCGGAGTTCGACGTGGGCGAGGTAAAGGCCAACTGCTTGCCTTTGATGTCCTCGACCTTTTCGATGCCGGAGCCAGGATAGGTGATGATTTCCATCTCGTAGCCGAAATTGCCATCCTTGGACGCCATGATGGTGAACGGGTTAAAGCCCGCACAGTTGACGGCCAGCGGGTTCGATCCGGTGTTAAAGCCCGCAATATGCAAACGTCCTGACCGCATCGCCTCGATCTGGGCGGCGTTGCTTTGCACAGGGAAGAACATGACTTTCTTGCCTGTTTCGCTTTCAAGATGGGTCAGAAAGTCGGACCATGCTTCTTTGTAGACCGCAGGGTCTTCGACGGGGGTATAAGCAAAGATCAGCGTGTCAGGATCAGCCAGCTCTGCCGGATCGGTGGGCGTATCGGCGATCAGGTCGCCGTCCACGTCGCAAAAACGCTTGTCCAGATCACCATGCGGGCAATCCTGCGCCGCAACGGGACCCGCCAGCGACAGTGCAAATGCCACGGCAGCGCCGGACAAAAGTGAATTCATTAGTTTCATTTAGATATCCTCCCAGATGCGAGAGGTTAACCGGAAACGAATACATTGCAAGCGCGTTTCTGTTCGCTTTCAGTCGGTTTCGATTCCGTGGGTCGCCCAATCCGCAAACCGGTTGGCATCCGGCAGGTCTGGCAAAGGCGCGTTCAAGTATCCGCTTGTGAACAAACGAAAAGGCACGTTGGCATTGCGCGCCGTGAAATAATCAATCGTGCTGTCGCCGACATATAATGTTTCCGACGGTTTTGCCCCCAGATCATTGATGCAGCCCAACAAAGGGGCCGGATCGGGTTTCTTGGCCAGTCCATCCTCGGCCCCGGCAATCACCTGAAAGAACGGCGTTAGATCCAGCCTGTCGCAGATTTCCCGCGCGGGTCCGGTTGGCTTGTTGGTGCAGATGCCCAAAGGAACACCGGCACCCTGAAATGCCGCAAGCGCTGCCATGGCGCCGGGATAGGGTCGGGTCAGGGTTGTCATGTCCTGATTGTAGCTGTTCAAAAACATATCCAGTGCTGTGCCCCTCAGCGCAGCGTCATAGCCCCCCGTCGCATCAAGGCTGCGTTCGACCAGTTTTTCGACACCGTTGCCGATAAACGAGATGATGGTCGGCAAATCCAGCGCCTCACGTCCAAGCGCAGATAGCGTGGCGTTCGCGGCAGAATGAAGGTCGGGCGCGCTGTGGATCAGGGTGCCGTCCAGATCAAAAATGATCGCTTTGGGGATTATCATTCCGAATTCATATCGCGTCATCCAGTGCAGCACAAAGCGAAAATTCTGTTTTATATATCCGACGCATAAGAAGCCGCGCAAAGAAAACCTGACGCATATCAATCGAAACACGTCCCCAACGAATGGGCCCGATGAATGGGTCCGACGAATAGGCCAGACGAATAGGTTTGTCGCACGATTTCTTACATGCTTAAGTGGTGCCCATTAGTATAGGTCGACCCGGTCAGGAGACAAATTGTTCGCATTTATCTTGGAAAGCCTGACATCTTTGCTTCTGGCGGGTGTGCTCGTTTATGTGGTCTTCACGTGGGCCCGCATCAAAAACCGCGAACGGTTACAACAAATCCTGCTAGCGATAATTTTTAGCGTCACGGCCGTGTCTCTGGACGTTGTCGCCATGCAGCTTGGCTCTTATTCAGCGCACTTGGATTTCGCGGCAGGGCCGCTTGTGTTCGCGGGCTACCTAGGCGGTCCGGTTGGTGCCGTGATTGCAGGGCTTTGCACTGCGCTTTTTCGGTTTCTGATGGTTGGTCCACCAAGCAACACAGACGTCTTCATGAACATAACCATGCCGGCTTTGGGTCTTGTGGTCAGCTATCTGATCCCACTGCCTGACTGGCCCAAGGTTCGAAAGTCGGCCATTGTTGCCCTAATATCCGGATGCGTTCTGCTGCATTTTCCGCCCTATTTTTTGCCAACTCTGGTTGATCAACCCCAAGATACTGTTGCGGACGGCTTTTGGACCATGTTGGGGTTCGCAATCATTAGTTGCCTTTCCATTTCGATCACTTGGCAAACCCTGAAATACGCATTGCGATATGCCGATAATACCAATCAGACCGCAGACCTTGCAAACAGGCTGGACTTGGTCATGCGCGCGTCCGGTGTGGGCATGTTCGTTTACAAAGTTGGCGAAACCGCCCTTTATTATGATGCCGGAATGATTGCGATGCTGGGGCTGAACCGAAAACCCGGAATGATCCAGCAGTCGGAATGGCGACCTTTGTTTCACCCCGATGATATGAACCGCGTGCGCGAAGAAATGAACACATCATGGGCGCGCGGACAATACATGGGCAATACGGATTACCGGGCATTTCGGCCAGACGGCACGATACAATATATCCGTCTAAGCTGGCTTGCGGAACTGGATGCCAACGGCGGAGTTAACCGGATTACCGGCATCAACAGCGACCTGACAGATATTCGCGAGGCCAGACAAAAAGAACGCGATTCCAGGAACCGGATTGCGTCGGTTGCCGAG
Source organism: Sulfitobacter sp. (assembly GCF_041552635.1). Lineage (GTDB taxonomy): Bacteria > Pseudomonadota > Alphaproteobacteria > Rhodobacterales > Rhodobacteraceae > Sulfitobacter. Next base: position 13,942 of record NZ_JBFEKM010000051.1, on the reverse strand, counting down.
AAATTGCCCGGCGTCATCATCGAATATGACGTCACAGAATGGGAAAACCCCAAGTTGCTCTATATCAGCCCCAAATGCGTTGAAATTTGGGGCTATACCGACGCGGAACTTTACGACAATCCGGTCCTTCTTGCGCAGATGCACGACCCCAAGGATCTGACCACATTTCTCAAAGCGAGCCGCAAGAGCTGTGAAACCGGCGAACCGCTTTCGTGGCGCTATATGATCAAGGCCCGCGACGGACAAATCAGGTGGCTGGACCACCACGGTGGGTCATCGACCGAAGATGGCAGGCTGTATGTCAAAGCAATCGTCTTGGATGTCACCCGCGAGGTGGAACTGCAAAGACGGATGGAAGAAGAGCGCGAGATTGCGCGGCGGGCGCAAAAGAACGAGAGCATCGGCCAGTTGACCGGCGGCGTGGCGCATGATTTCAACAACCTGCTGGCGGTGATCCTGGGCAATCTGGAGCTGTTGCGCGAAGATGAGGACCCTGTGGCGCAAAAAGAGATGATCGACGCTGCGATCACAGCAACACTGCGCGGGGCCGACCTGACCAAAAACATGCTGGCTTTTGCGCGTCAGGCCCCCCTGAACCCCGTGCGTCTCGACCTTAACAACGTGGTACGCGAGGCCAAGAACTGGACGGCACGCGCCCTGCCGGAAAGCGTCGTGGTCGAAACATCGCTGCTTGCTGGATTGTGGCCGATCAAGGCGGATCGTTCGTCGCTGGAAAGTGCACTGCTGAACCTTACGCTGAATGCGCGCGACGCAATGAACGGACATGGCAGCCTGACGATCGAGACCGCCAATGTGCGGATCGACAACGCCTATGTCGTTGACCGAAAAGAAGATCTGGCCCCCGGTCGTTATGTCATGCTGGACGTCAGCGACACCGGCCCCGGCATTCCCGACGATGTCATCAGTTCGATTTTCGAGCCGTTCTTCACAACCAAGGCCCCCGGCTTGGGGTCAGGTCTTGGCCTGTCTATGACGGAAGGTTTCATGAAACAGTCCAATGGCACCGTGCAGGTTTATACCGAACGCGGCCAAGGCACGACGTTCAAATTATACTTCCCCGCGACGACAGCCGAGACAGACCAACCCGCCCTTACACTGCCCCCCCAAAGCCAGGCGGCAGGCAACGGAAAGACGCTGCTCTTGGCAGAGGACGAAGATGCTGTGCGCGTTACCATGGTCCTTATTCTTGAGCGGGAGGGCTATCAGGTGACAGCGACCGCATCGGGGGACGAGGCCTTTGCCACGTTTCAAGCCAACCCCACGTTTGATCTGCTGTTGACCGATATCGTTATGCCCGGAACGCTACAGGGTACGGGGCTGGCCAAGGCGCTTAGGGAACGCTGGCCCGACTTGCCGGTCGTGTTCATGTCCGGCTATGCAAGTGAAGCCACAGTTCACGGCAACGGCCTGAGGCCCGAGGATATCAGATTGATGAAACCGGTACAGCGCACCGATCTTCTTGCTGCAGTCGCCAAGGCCGCATCTATGGCCAAGGGTAAACGCTGACGCAAACCCGGCTGATGCCACCCCAAAGCGATCGAGCGGTGCCTGTATTGGGAATGGGATCCCGGACCCCAAGGGGCCAGTCTTTCGACTGATTGAAAGCGGCTTGGGCAGTTCGCCATACCATTCTGCCCAAGCCGGAATACTTAGAATGGGCCGAATGTTTCGGCCCAGTCTGGCAGCTTCAAAAGCGATACGTGTTAGCCATGCCCAGTCAGGATGGCGTCGCGGATCGCTTCGGCATCTTCTGCAAGGGACGTGGCCTCTGCTGGTGTCAGGTCAAACCCGAGGATTGTGGCCACTGCGTCGGCAGTTTCTGTGGATATCGAAACTGTCTTGTCCGACGCCGTCCCCAAGAACACGGCAGCCAGAACATCGGGACTGTTGACCACCCCTTCGGCGCTTAGCAAGGATGTGCCATCCAGAACATCCTTGAGCAATCCAAGGTTTGCCACCGGTGAATCGATCATCGAAACATTGTCAAAGTCGGTCGACAAAGCCTCGATCATCTCTGCGAGAGACATTGAATAGAACGCGATCTTGTCAGGTGTCAGGTTCGATATCTCTTCCGCAACCGCCTTTTCCAGAATGCGGTCCGGCGACCGTGCGACATTCAAGCGCCCCAGTTCAACCTCGGGGATGCCCTCTTGGGCCCATACAGGTTTCCCGCCTTGCGACCCGCCCGAACTGCCCGCTTGCGGGCCTTTGCCTTCGGAATCTGCACCGGGCCCGCCCTGCCCACTGCCAGCGCCGCCGCCCTGACCGCCGCCATCTCCGCCACTACCGTTTCCGCCACCGCCATTTCCACCACCGCCGCCAGCGCCTTGGCCGCCGCCTTGTTGGGCGAATGCAAAGGTGCCTGTTTCAGCCGGGAATGTGATGGGCAACGCAACGGTCAGCACCGCCGCGACGGCAAAGGCCGATACGCAAGTTCCAACGCCGGATGGCTTGTTCTTTAACGATCCTAGAAATTTCATATTTAATCTCCGTTCATATGAGGTGATTTCAGCCTAGGACCGTGACGGAGCAGACTATTGATATTCATCAAGTCGAATACGTTTCTTTTTCGCGGATCAAACCCGCAACGCCCCTTTTTCCACCAGAGGGTGCAGATGGTAACACACCCCACGCCCCGACATGTTTGGCCCGTTCCTTTTCATCGCGCGCACCTGTGTGATCGCCACGCCTCCCCCCCCACGAATACAATGGTGATATCAACGGGCATAACCATCCAGCCCAACAGCCTAGCGGGACGGTGCATACCCCCGACCGTTTAACGGGGTTGATTGAACAGGTCGAAGCTGCCATCGTTTTGTGTGCTTGGAATACGAGAACGCCATGTTAGCCTATCTGACCTTAATCCTTGTTTGCCAACTGGCCGGAGAGCTTGCTGTCGGAGCCTTGTCCATACCTGTTCCCGGCCCCGTTGTTGGCATGCTCTTGCTGTTCATTATCCTTATGCTGATTGGAAAAGTGCCCAAGGGGCTCGATCAAACGGCCAATGGTCTTTTGAATTCCATGTCATTGCTCTTTGTGCCCGCAGGTACCGGCGTGATGCTGCATTTCAAATTGCTGGGCGAGGCATTGATACCGCTTAGTCTTGCCCTGATCTTTAGCACGTTGGCCACGATTGTGGTGACCGCACGATTGATGCAATGGCTTGGAAAAGAGGGCACCGGTGAATAGCTTGCAAGACACGTGGGTGTATCTAAGTGCGACGCCCCTGTTCCACCTGACGATGACGCTGGTTGCGTTTCAGGTCGCCAACTTTGCCTTCGAGAAAGCCGGGCGAAATCCATTGTTGAACCCGGTTCTTGGCGCAGTTTTGCTGCTTGTTGCGATGCTTTTGCTGACCGATACGGACTACGGCACGTATTTCGAGGGCGCGCAGTTTGTTCACTTCCTTCTTGGCCCCGCAACTGTCGCTCTGGCGGTGCCGCTTTACCGGCAATGGCACACGGTGCGTCGGTCCGCAGTGGCAATATTGGCAAGCCTGATTGCCGGATCTTTCACCGCGATTGTGACTGCCGTGGCAACGGCTTGGTTTTTCGGGGGATCGTTGCCGATATTGGCATCCCTTGCGCCCAAATCGGTCACGGCCCCCGTCGCAATGGCAATCGCAGAGGAGCTTGGCGGCCTCCCATCCCTGACGGCCGTCCTTGTGATTACGACAGGCATCATCGGTGCCATGTTCGGGCCCGGCATTCTGAACCTGATCGGCGTCAAGGATTGGCGTGCACGCGGTCTGGCAATGGGCACCGCCAGCCACGGGATTGGCACGGCGCGCGCGCTTCAGGTCAACGAAACAGCTGGCGCGTTTTCGGGCCTTGCAATGGGGTTGAACGCCCTCGCGACGGCACTGCTCTTGCCAGTCATCTGGGGTATTCTGATCGGTCTGCTCGGCATCTGACCGGGCCTTGCAAAGATCGTGCCAGACCAGGGCGATCTGCGCCAATTGCACGGCCGTTGTGCGCCCTAATCCGCACGAACTTTACTGTCACCTAACGGCAGATAACGGTGAACATATTCACTGTTTGACCGCGTTGCCACCTGTTACGCCTGACGAACTGTCGCCGTGTCGGACCAGGTCCCCGCACGGCACGCCGGCCCAATGTGGTGCAATGGGGGGCAAAGCTGTTCACGATGGCACGCTCGGATATGGCACCGGGGAAGTACTGCACCGAATAGCTCAGTCCGCTTAAGGGTGTCACCAGATAGACATGTGGTGACACTTGTGTGCTCAAGACCACAGGGGACCGATAGGGTTGCGGATATATTTCCATGTTGCACCCGGCCACCCCAAATACAAAGAGGCCCGAGATAATCGTTTTAAGATATTTCATAAGTACTTCCTTAGGTTAGAAACACTTTAGCGCGTGACGGCCTGCGCAAATTGATCTGCCGCAAAGGCTGGCACAAAGAGCCGGATTTCACTTGCGATCAGACGTCAGACCATCCCGCAGACATATGCTGCAACATCTTGTGCGGCCTCCATTCATGGCGCGGACAAGGCGTGGCAAATGGGCGGCACTGACAAGCGGGCGCTTGTTTTCCGCCAGATCACTGGCGACGCGCCCGCCCGCTCACTCAGCCTTTGTCAAAACGGATTTCGCTGTGCGCGGAATTCCCAAATGGTCACCTTTCCGTCGGCATTGGCGTCGGCTGCGTCATAGTTTGCCTGAACCTTTGACATGAATTCGGCCAGTGTCACGGTATCGTCACCGTCGCCATCCATTGCCTTGAAACGTGCCGTGCGGTTCACATACCGCCGCTCCTGATTGCGCCGCCCCATCGGCATTGCCGCGGGGGCGCTATCCAGAAATTCATCCATGGAAATCTGCCCGTCGGCATCCCCGTCAAAAAAGGCGAATGCAGTGCTGGCATGCCTTGATGCCTCTGATGCGGTGATGATGCCATCGGCATTGTCATCCACACGCATCCCCATCAAGTTCATGTGCCCAAAGGCACCGCCACCATACGGCATGCTAAATGCATTATTGTCATCATCGTATTTTTCGTCGGAGTCGGAACCTGCAAGAACCGGCACCGACGCGGCCATCACGGCCATCACCGCGACGGCACCAACAAGGCCGCTCAACGTAAAATCGTGTTTCATATTTCTTTCTTTCCTTTGTGGATTTGCAAAATGATGTGGGTATGTGCGACAGCAACGGTCCTTGCTGAGCCGGTTGCGGTCACACTCCTCGTCCTAGTTCTTGCCGGAGCCGCCAGCCCCGCCGGACCCACCCGAGCCGTCAGCGGCGGGATCGCAGTCCCTGTCGCGGTCCCGATCGCGATCCTGATCCATGTCAGCATCGGCGCATGTTTGCAGGCGGTCGCGCTCGCGCAGCAAATCGGCGCAGTCAGCAGACCCCGACCCATCGCAGCCTTTCAGCTTTTCGCGAATTTCCAGCAAAAGGGCACAATCCGCCCCGCTCAGTGCGCCGCAGGTTTGCAATTGGTCCCCGTCCTGATCTTTTGTTTTATCTTGCGCATAGCTCGCACCGGGAATGGCCAAGCTTAGGGTCAGCGCAACAGGGGCTAAAAATGTCCAACGCATTTGTTTTCCTTTCCATAAGGTAAATAATCGTAAAGGTAGAAATATGATCAGGATGTCTGTTGGGATTGATACGTATCAATCTGCCAAAGCGGTTTTGACCGGCTCGGCCAAACCTTGCCGCCAATGCGCGTTCGACATGTCTGGTACCCGTTTCGACGCATGCGCCCCCGCTGCCGTTAAACGTGAGGTCCCGATAGACGCCCCCCGAAATCAGCATTCCATAGGGGCCAATGACTTCATTCTGAGCCGCTTGCGAAAGCCATCTGAACAGGGCGTCCACAATGCCTTGAAGGGGTCTCATGCAGGGCTATGTCGTCACGCCAGATGCCTTGCACGTGTCGGGACAGCCGTAGCGCCTTACCGCTGACACGTGCGGGCGTGTAATTTGGACAAGGCCATCATGAATACCACCCAGAAAATCGCGATTATCGGCGCGGGCCCTATGGCCCTTTATACGGTCAAGGGCCTTTTGAACGGTGAGGCGCGGCTTAATATCACCATTTTTGACGCCGCCGATCAGGTCGGTTGCGGCATGCCTTACCGTGCGGGAATGAACGCTGACTACATGTACTGCAATGCGTTCAGCCGGGAAATTCCGTCGATCACCCGGCCTCTTGTGTCGTGGTTGCACGATCAGGATGACGCATTTCTGGCACGCTGGGACCTTGACCGCACAGACATTGATGCACGCGATTTCTATCCCAGGGTGCTGCTGGGCGACTATCTGACATCCGAATTCAGCGATTTGTGTGATGCGGGTCGGCATGCCGGCCACGACATCAGAGTGCTGCCCGCCCATGAGGTCGTCGATGTTGTTCCGACCGGGGGCAGCGTGACGCTCGACGTTGCGACGCCGGATGGTAAATCGGTTTTCGCGTTCGACAAAGTCTTGCTGGCGACCGGACATGTTTGGCCATCATCGCCACAGCTTGGCACCGCCGATCTTGTATCGCCATGGCCCTATACGAATATCACAGACCAGCCGGCGGGCGACATCGGGGTGTTGGGATCATCCTTGTCAGCAATCGATGTGGTCGTCGCCTTGGGACAGGAACATGGCGCTTTTACCGAAGAGAATGACAAAGTCAGCTGGTTCCCCGAGACGGGCCAAGAGGCGCTTGCGATCACGATGGTGTCCCACAAGGGGATTATCCCCGAACCCGATTTCTACTATCCGTTTCCCTACGAAAGGTTGATCCATCTGAATCCCGAAGCCGTCATGGCCGAGGTTGCCAAGGGTCCGCAGGCCCTTCTTGAGCGGGTCTTTGGTCTGTTGTTGGCCGAATTGAACGAGGTCGCCCCGGATTACATGGCCGCCCTTGGCCCTCAGGCACAGTCGATTGACGGATTTTCGGATGCCTATTTCCTGCACCGCGAAACCATAGGCGGCCTACGCGCATTGCGCGAGACTTTGCAGGCAGCAGTCAAATCCAAAGAGATGAAAGAAACCCAGCACCACCGATATGCGCTTTTGCGCGGGCACGAGAATTTCGAGCTGATCCTAGAGCATCTGAACGAAGATGACTGGACGCTTTTCAACGAAAAACTGATGCCGGTATTCGGGGATTGCTATGCTGCTATTCCCCATATTTCGGTGCGCCGTGTATTGGCACTGTATGACGCAGGGGTGCTGCGTATCGCCCCGACAGGGACAGAGTCGTCCATAAAGAACAATGCGGCTGGGGGCGTGACAGTCACCACTGTTGACGGGGATATCGACGTTGACGCGCTGATTGATGCCCGAGGCCAAGCATCCGCAGGCCTGCCCGATCTGCCTTTTGCTTCGTTGGTTGATGCGCTGGCCGATCCCGACAGTAACCTGATGGAGCCGTTCAGACTTGACCTGACAGACGCCGCAGACGGGAGCGTCTATTGCCTTGCAATGCCGCAGATCCTCAAACGACATCCGTTTTCGCAAGGCTTGCCCAATTGTGACGACCTTGGCCGGATCGTCGCCAAAGACATTCTGGGCACGCTGTAAGGCAACCAGCACGGCCCCACCTGCGTCAGGGCATTCTTGAGAAGATCGCCACCTGCGTGTCAGGCCCAGCGTAGCATGTTCCGCACTGGTGATAAAAATGCTTTGGCACGAAACCGCCCAAGATAAGCTTTTCATTACAAAACCTTGCACCCCCCCCCGTCAAACAGCCGGAACCAAAACAAATATCCTGCGTTGTATCCACACTTCAACCCGGTGGAGAAAAGTGAAGCCACACGGCTCACGGTCGCTGGGAAACAAATGTAAGGTAATTAGTTATGAAAATCGCTCAAACAGGTATGATCACTGCGCTCTTGCTTTCGACCGCACTGCCCGCATTCGCCCAGTCCACCGATGCAATTGCCGCGACTGACCTGAACATCCGTTCGGGCCCTGGCCCACAGTTCACCGTTGTCGGTGTTATCCCCGGTGGTGCAGAAACCATGGTTGAAGGCTGTCTGGATACCTCTTCTTGGTGTCAGGTAAAATTCGGCGAGGTCACAGGCTGGTCCAGCTCTGATTATCTGGCCGTTAACGTGGACGAACAAGCGATGGCGCTGACAACACGCCCCGCCAGTGTCGAAGTCAATTCGGTGACCTATGAGGATGTCGATGGCACAATGAAAAACCAGACACAGGGTGCCGCTGTTGGTGCGACCTTGGGCGTGCTGACAGGTGTGGCGGTTGGTGGTCCGATCGGTGGTATCATCGCCGGTGGTATCTTGGGCGGTGCAGCAGGGTCGGCCGTTGCTGAACCAGAAGAAAAGACGATCACATATGTCACAACCAACCCCGTCGAAACTGTCTACGTGGACGGTGAAGTGGTCGTTGGTGCCGGTGTACCGACAACGGTTCAGACCTACGAACTGCCGCAGAAAGAATATCGCTATCTGAACCTGAACGGTCAGCCGGTGATCGTTGATGCGGAAACCAACACAATTGTGCGCGTTATCCGCTAACAGCGCTTCACGTTGAAAATCTCAGGCCCGAAGGAAACTCTCCTTCGGGCCTGTTTGCTGTGGGACCTACAGGATGAAATCCCGCCTCACCCGCTTGGACTTGCAACACCCCGCCCATAGTCACCTTCTTACTCCGAAGATACCCGGACATAGCGCAGAAAAGCAGCTGCTGTGGGCGATAGGCTGCGCCCTGACCGCCTGACAAGCCCGATGCGCCTGCGCGTGCCAAAATCGGATATATCGCGAATTGCAAATGTTTCGGACCGCAAGGTGGCCAGCGTCAACCTTGGCAAAACCGTGATCCCCAACCCTGCGGAAACCAGGGCACCGGCTGTCGCAAGATGGGCAACCTCGAAACGCGGGCTAAGGCTGTGGCCGAACCGCTGGCAGGTACCGTCAATAATTTCGCGCACGCTGGTCCCTGATTCCATCACGATAAACGGCATGGCGACCAGTTCGGCCCACCCATAGGCGCGATCTTCGGCCAAGGGGCCGTCAGGCATCCCGAGGGCCACGAATTCGTCCTCCATCAGCGGCTCAAACGCTAGTCTTGAACGCGCCGTCACAGTGCCGGCAGTAAATCCGATGTCGGCCTGACCTGAATCCACGGCATCCAGAACGCTGCCCGACAGCGCGTCTATGATCTTGAGGTCAATTTCAGGATGATCGGCGGTAAAGTTACGTAGGATCTGCGGCAGCAAGCTTGCCGTGATTGATGGCAGGCCTGCGATGGTCAGCCGCCCCCGTTGCGCAGACTGATAAGTGCCAAATTCAGCCATGCCGTCATTGGCCGCATTGACGATCCGTTCGGCGATCAACGCAAAGGCACTGCCTGCAACCGTGATCTCTACGCTGCGGGTGTCCCGGTCAAACAACCGGCTGCCCAACCGCCCCTCAAGCGCGGTGATCTGCCGCGATAGTGCCGAAGGCGACAGCCCGAGCAAATCCGCCGCTGCGCGAAATGACCGTTCCTGCGACAGGGTCAGAACGGCCTGAAAATCAAGAAGCGTTGGATTGCTGCGTTTCATGCATCAATTATGTCGAATACTTCACTTCTTGCAATAGATGCCTTTCGCCATACTGATGTTTGCGACCTGATCGGTGTCCACACAGATGTACCTTGATCAGGCCATATCATTGGGAGGATATCATGAAACACACCATGCGTGCGCTTATCAGCGCAACCATTCTTGCGGGCACTGCGGTGACCGCTCACGCTCAGGATTTGCTGATCGGATCAACATCCGCGTCATCCAGCCACTACGGATATTTCGTAGCGGTCGGCCAGCTGATCAACGAAAATGCAGAAGGCGTAAACGCCACTGTCGTTGAAACCGGTGCCACGATGGACAACATCCGCCGGATGCAGCGCGAACAGATTGATCTGGGTCTTGTTACCACAAACGTCGCCCAGCACGCCAATGCTGGAACCAATGCATTCGAAGGCAATGCGCAAGATCTGCGCTTGCTCTGGGTTTATACCGGTGCGCCGCAAAACGTCGTGGTACGCAAGGATGCAGGCGTCGAAAGCCTCGAAGGTCTGGTGGGCGTCAAGTTCAACCCCGGCATCAAGGGGTCAGCGACCGAATCCACCACCGAAGCCGTGTTCGACACCCTTGGCCTGACCGCTGACTATGTGCGCGGATCCACGACAGACATCGTCAATTCGATCAAGGACAACCGCGTCGCGGGCTATGTCAAATCCGGTTCCGGCAACAAGCTGGACGGATCAACCATGGACATTGCCACAGCGACCGATATTTCGGTTCTGGGTCTGAGCAGCGCACAGGCTGATAAATTGCGCGCTGATATGCCTGACATCTCTGTTGTCGACATTCCCGAAGGCGCGGCAGACGGGCTTGCGGCCTACACCACCTGGAGCTTTGGCGTCGCTGTCGCTGCGCCCGCCACGATGGATGAGGATACCGCGTACAAGATCGTCAGCGCGATCATGGCGGACAAAACGGCCCAAGCCAACGCGATGGCCAGCCTCAAGGGCGCAAGCATCGCCGATATGACCGTCCAGCTTGGCACGATTCCACTGCACCCCGGTGCTGCGCGTTGGTTCAAAGAGCAAGGCATCGACCTGCCGGCCAAGCTGATGTCTGAAAGCAACTAAGCAAATGACACTGAAGCGTATGCAAAAAGGGCTTGCGATCCTTGTCGGGGCCTTCGTCTTTTATACAGCCGCGACAGGCCCCTTCGAGGGTCTGATCCAGAGAGCAATCTTTCTGGCGCTGGTCGCAACCCTTGGCTTTGCGCTTTATCCTCTGGGTGCCGGGAAATCCTGGCGCCCGGTCGGGGTCTTGATCGATCTGGCCCTCAGCGCGATCGCAATATTCGCCTGCGGATATGTGGTCTGGAACTACGATAAGATCATGACAACATTGCCTTGGGCCACGACGCTGGACAAGGCCCTGACCGCCGGGCTTGTCCTTGCGGTGCTTGAACTGGGCCGACGGACTGTCGGGCTGATCTTTCCCGTGCTGGTGTTGATCGGGCTTGGCTATGCCTTGTTCGGCAACCTGTTGCCCGGCCCGCTGCACCACCGTGGCTTTGACAGCGCCTTTGTCACGGAAACGATCTTTCTGGGCGATCTTGGCATCTGGGGGATGCTGACGGGGGTCGCCGCCACGGTTATTGCTTCATTTGTGCTGTTCGGTGCGCTGCTTTTGCATACCGGCGGCGGCCAAGCGTTCATGGATCTTGCAATGCGGTTGGGCGGACGTCAGCCCGGCGGGGCCGCCAAGATCGCGACAATCGCCAGTGGCCTTTTCGGGATGATCTCGGGCTCCGCTGTGGCCAATGTGGCAACGACGGGGAACTTTACCATCCCCATGATGATCCGGCTGGGCTATCCGCGCGCCTTCGCCGCCGCAGTCGAGGCCGTGGCATCAACCGGTGGCCAGATCGCGCCGCCGATCATGGGGGCCGCGGCCTTTGTGATGGCTGAAATTCTTGGCATCCCCTATGTCACCATCATTCTGGGCGCGATCATTCCCGCTGTCCTGTTTTATCTGTCGGTCTTTATGACCGTGCATTTTGTCGCCCTGCGCCGCAATCTGGCTGTGGTCCCCGACGAGGACCTGCCCGACTGGGCGGTCATCACGGCACCGCGCCGGGTGCTGCCGATCCTTGCCGCATTGGGCGGTCTGGGCATTGGCATCTATCTGGGCCGGTCCATTTCAACCTCGGCATTCTACGGTGTGGTCGGTTTGCTGATCGCCTTTGTCGCCACGCAGGCGGGCCGCCTGTCGATCAAAGAGATGACGCATATGATCGTCGAAGGTCTTGAGGATGCGGGCAAGGGTATGGTCATCATCGGCGTGCTGCTGGCGGGCGCGCAGGTACTGGTGTCGATGATCAACCTGACCGGTATCGGCGTCACGCTGTCGTCGCTGATCGTCACCATGGCCGGAGATTCCGTGCCCATGGTCGCCGTGATCGTCGCAGGCGTCTGCCTGATCATGGGCATGGGCCTGCCGACGACCGCCGCCTATGTGCTTGTTGCGGCAGTGCTTGCGCCCGCCATGACTGCGGTCGGGGTCGATCCGCTGGCGGCACATCTGTTTGTGTTCTACTTCGCCACCATTTCGGTCATCACACCACCGGTCTGTGTCGCCGTCTTTGTCGGGGCGGGGATTGCAGGGACCAACTGGCTGCCCGCCGCCGGAGAGGCCGTGCGTTTGGGGGCCGTGACCTATGTGGTGCCATTCCTGTTCCTTTTGTATCCCGGCATGACATTGCAAGGCAGCTGGTTCGATGCCGTCGAGGCGATCACCGCCGGTCTTGTCCTTGTCATCGCCATCCCTGCGCTGCTGGCCGGAACGCGGCTGACCGCGTCGCGCGGGCTGGATATTGCCATACTGCTCGCGGTTATCGCCATTGCAATCTGGCCCCACCCTGTGACGCCCTTCATCGCCTTGGCGGCATTGGCGGGGATCTTCATGATCGGGTCTGAGAAGAGAGGGGTCGCGACATGAGCGTGCTGAGAATAGGGGCCGGTGCGGGTTTTTCAGGCGATCGCATCGCACCTGCGGTCGAACTGGCAGAAAAAGGGAACCTTGATTTCCTCGTGTTCGAATGTCTGGCCGAACGGACCATCGCCCTCGCCCAACACGCACGGCTAAAGGATCCCGCTTCGGGCTTTGACCCGATGCTGGAACGCCGGATGCGCGCTGTCCTTCCCATCACGGCACGAAATGGCACGCGGATCGTAACCAACATGGGGGCTGCAAACCCGCAGGCTGCAGCGCGGCTGGTCCGAAAGGTCGCCCATGACCTTGGCCTGCACGACCTCAAGATCGCTGCCGTGACGGGGGATGACGTTCTGGATGTCATCGGGCCGTGTCAGCTTGATGAAACCGGGTCCACGGCGGCGGCGATGGGAAAACGCCTGATTTCAGCCAACGCCTATATCGGTATCGCGCCGATCGTTGCGGCGCTTGATGCGGGTGCCGATGTGGTGATCTGTGGGCGCGCGTCCGACCCCGCGCTGTTTCTTGCCCCGCTTGTGCATCATTTCGGCTGGTCCATGGACGACTGGACCCGGCTGGGCCGTGGCACCCTTGTCGGGCATCTTCTGGAATGTTCCGCACAGGTTACCGGCGGGTACTTTGCCGATCCCGGCGTCAAGGATGTGCCAAACCTTGCCCGTGTCGGTTTCCCCCTGGCAGAGGTCGATGAAGACGGCAATGCGGTCATCACCAAGGTCGCGGGCACAGGTGGCTGCGTGACGCGCGCAACTTGCACGGAACAGCTCCTCTATGAAATCCATGATCCGGAAAGCTATCTCCAGCCGGATGTGGTTGCTGATTTCTCAAAGGTCATGATCGAACAGATTGGTCCCGACCGTGTCGCGGTTTCAGGGGCGGACGGGCGTGCGGCGACCGGCCGTTTGAAAATCTCTGTCGGCTACCGCGACGGTTGGAAGGCCGACGGCCAGATCAGCTATGCCGGTGCAAATTGTGTCGCCCGAGCCAGACTTGCCGCCGAGCTGGTACAGCAACGGCTTGAAGATGCAGGCATCGACCTGATCGAAAGCCGCGCCGATCTGATTGGATACAATTCAGTCCCCCGCCCCGTGGCCAATGAACAGGCCGCACCACCGCACGAAGTCAGGCTGCGCTTTGTCGCGCGGTGCAAAACGCCTGAAATCGCCCAGCTTGTGGTTGACGAGGTGGAAGGCCTGTATCTGTGCGGCCCCGCAGGCGGCGGCGGCGTGACCCGGAATGTCGGAGAAATCATCGCGATTGCATCGACATTGATGCCTGCCAAAAACGTGCGCACAAGTTTTGAAATGCTGGAGACCCAAGATGCAGTTGCATGAGATCGCCCATGGCCGCACGGGAGACAAGGGGGATACCTCCAACATCTCGATCATCGCCTTCGACGCCGCAAACTGGGATCGCATCATGCGGG
>NZ_JBFEKM010000050.1:0-24254 GCF_041552635.1 Sulfitobacter sp. | reverse complement strand
GTTCAGGCCGATGATCGTGCTTTCCAGTCCAACGGCACAGGGACCACCGTCCAGAACAGCGTCTATTCTACCGCTCAGGCCGTCCAGCACATGTTGGGCTGTCGTGGCGCTGATCCGTCCCGACGGATTGGCCGACGGGGCTGCGACTGGCCCGCCAAACGCGCGCAGAACTTGTTGCGCCGTGTCCAGCGCAGGCACGCGTAATGCGACGCTGCCCAGACCGGCAGTGACAAGGGACGACAGCCCGTGATCAGAGGCCAAAGGCAGCACCAAAGTCAGGGGGCCGGGCCAAAAAGCGGTTGCAAGAACCTCGGCCATATCAGACCAGACGCCATAGCGCCGGGCATCGTCCGCATCTGCCACATGGACGATCAGCGGGTTGAAGCTGGGTCTGCCCTTGGCGGCATAAATGCGTGCGACGGCCGCGCCATTACACGCGTCAGCGGCCAATCCATAGACCGTTTCCGTTGGGATCGCGACCAGTCCACCACTGCGTAAAAGGGTCGCGGCGCGGTCGATACCGGCCATATCAGGACGCAGAATTTCGGTCATCTCGGTCTTCATCACCTCTTTGACGCCGCGTTTCGGGTTGCGGCGGGATGGCTTGCACATCATTCTGACAAAAACCGCCCATGATTTTATACTTGGGCTTATCAGGTCGCTGTCCGGTTTGCCACGCGAACCCATGCGCTTAAAGGGGAAAACCATGCCATATCGTGCAGCCGTTGAAGACTATAACTTTTTGTTTGACCATGTCGTCAAGCTGGACGGTGTCCGCGGCACCGATAAATTCGAGGATGCTACGGATGACGTGACCCGCGCGATCCTCGAAGAGGCGGGCAAGCTGTGCAACGAGGTCCTTGCCCCCCTGCAACGCCCCGGTGATCTGGATCCGGCGCGGATGGAAAACGGTGTTGTGCGGACTTCGAAGGGGTATGCTGACGGGTTCAAGGCCATCGCGGACGGTGGCTGGATCGGGATCAGCGCCGATCCGGAATACGGCGGCATGGGCTTGCCCCTAAGCCTTGCCAGTGCGGTGAACGAGATGATGAGCGGCGCGTGTCTGTCGCTGCAACTGGCCCCGCTGATGGGCCAAGGCCAGATCGAAGCGCTGGAACACCACGCCAGCGACGCGATCAAAGAGCTGTATTTGCCCAAGCTGATTTCCGGTGAATGGACCGGAACGATGAACCTGACCGAACCGCAAGCGGGGTCAGACGTCGGCGCGCTGGCCTCAAAGGCCGAAGACAACGGCGACGGGACGTTCAGCATCTCGGGGCAGAAAATCTATATTACTTGGGGTGATAATGATTTTGCGGAAAACGTCTGCCATCTGGTGTTGGCGCGTCTGCCGGGGGCCCCTGCGGGGACCAAGGGGATCAGCCTGTTCCTTGTGCCAAAAATTCTGCCGAATGATGACGGGACACTGGGCAAGGCCAACAGCCTCAAGGTGGTGAGCCTTGAGCACAAGGTAGGCCTGCACGGATCGCCGACATGCGTGATGCAATATGACCGCGCAATCGGCTGGTTGGTGGGGCCCGAACAAGGCGGGATGGCCGCGATGTTTACCATGATGAACAACGCCCGTCTGGGGGTTGGTGAACAGGGCGTTGGCATTGCCGAAGGCGCGTATCAACACGCGCTGGCCTATGCACTCGACCGCAAACAGGGCAAGACCACAACCGTCGACGGCACTGGCAGCATCGTCGAACACGCCGATGTGCGCCGCATGCTGATGACGATGAAAGCAGACACCTTTGCCGCCCGCGCCATCGCGCTCAGCTGTGCTGTGGCGATCGATATGACCAACGCCACGGGCGAGGCCGACTGGAAATCCCGCGCCGCATTTTTGACCCCGATTGCCAAGGCCTTTTGCACGGACACCGGCATTGCCGTGTCTGATATGGGGGTACAGGTGCATGGCGGCATGGGCGTGATCGAAGAAACCGGCGCCGCGCAATATTGCCGCGACGTGCGGGTGACAGCGATTTACGAGGGTACCAACGGCATTCAGGCGATGGACCTTGTGGCGCGCAAGATGATGGATGGCGGCGAGGCTGCGAACCGCCTGCTCGATGAGATCGAAGCCGATGCCGAAGCTGCCCGGGAGGCATTCCCGAATATGGCCGACGCGGTTTGGCAGGCCTCGGAAACGCTGCGCGAGGCGACAGAATGGTTGGTGTCGCAGACCGATATGGACAACCGGTTCGCCGGGGCTGTGCCCTATCTAAAGGCATTCGCGCGGGTCTTGGGCGGTCATTTGCACCTCAAGGCGGCACTGGCCGACAAGGGCGGTGCCCGCGAAAAACTGGCGCGGTTTTATATTCTGCGCTTGCTGCCAGAACATGTCGGGCTTCTGGCCCACGCGCAGGCCGGCAAAGCCGATCTGTTTGCCATGTCCCCTGATGAACTGGCCCTTTGATGTTAGATAAAAAGCCCGTCGGCCTGCGTTATCCGTGGGAAACGCCGCCCGCCCATGACGCCGCAATCGAAGTCGCGCCCGGTGTCTTGTGGTTGCGCGTGCCGCTGCCGATGAAGCTGGATCATGTGAATGTCTATGCCTTTGATGAAGGCGACAGCTGGACCATCATAGACACCGGGTTTTCGTCTAAAAAGAGCAAGGCAATCTGGGCCGATCTGTTGGCAGGGCCCTTGGGGGGCAAACCCGTTTCAAGGGTTATCGTCACGCATCACCACCCCGATCACATCGGGTTGGCGGGCTGGTTTCAGACGGTCCACGGGGCCGAATTGGTCACAACCCGCACTGCTTGGCTGACCGCGCGGATGTTGACGCTGGACGCCCAAGTGGCACCTGCCGCCGAAACACTGGCGTTTTACAAACTGTCTGGCATGGACCGCGATTTGTACGACAAACGTGCCACTGAAAGGCCGTTCAATTTCTCGGACGTCGTCGACCCTTTGCCGCTGGGGTTCACGCGGATCAAACAAGGCGATCAGATCACCATCGGGGGCCGTGTTTTTGATGTGCATATGGGCAATGGCCACGCCCCCGAACACGCCACATTCTGGAGCCGTGATGACCACCTGGTGATTGCAGGCGATCAGATCCTGTCATCGATCAGCCCGAATGTCGGGGTTTACGCAACCGAACCTATGGCCGACCCCATCGGCGAATGGCTTGAGGCGTGCGAACGGCTGGCACCGATAGCGCGCGAAGATCATCTGGTGCTTGGCGGCCATAAATTGCCCTTTACCGGCTTGCCCACACGGATGCGTCAGTTGATCGACAATCACCACGGCGCGCTCAAGCGGTTGGTCAAGTTTATCGACACGCCAAAATCGGCCTCTGAATGCTTTCCAACCTTGTTCAAACGCAAGATCGGCGAGGGTGAATATGGCTTGGCTTTGGTTGAGGCGGTTGCGCATCTAAGCCATCTTTACCAAACCGGCCTTGCAACCCGCAGTTTGCGGGCCGAAGATGGGGCGTGGGTGTATCAGGCAAGGGACTGACATCATGGACAACCAGATCAAAACCGCTGCCGAAGCCGCCGAGGCCGACGCCCTGCCGCGTTTGCACGAGGTACATTCTGACCCGACGCAGCGCAATGCGGCGCAGCAGCCCGTGCCCAAATCCGTGACCGACACGCCCGTCACCAAGAAATCGCCGGCGCAATGGGCCTATGAACGGGTCGTTGTGTACCTCAAGAACTTCGAAGAACAGCTGGACAGCGAACACGAAGTCGCGATGGGGTTTGTGGGCGGCAACGCAGGGGTGCTGCGGATTGAAGGAATGGGGTATTTCGACCCGGATATTGTTACGTTTTATGGCGCTGACGGTGACGGCACGCGCATGCAGCTTGTCCAGCACGTCAGCCAGCTGAACGTGGCCTTGCGCGCATTGCCCAAGGCAACCGGCCCGGCACCTGCGAATCGCATCGGCTTTCGACTGATCCAAGACCTAGAGGCGGATCGGGCGGCGGCACCCCCGAAAACCGACAGTTCCCAAGATGCTTAAGTAAAAACACATCAGATCATGTTCTATCATATCGTGACATGACCGTGCGAATGCAGTAACCACATTTTCAAATCGCACGAACACCAAGACAAAGGATTGCGCAGATGGCCAAACACGAACACGGCTCGATGGATACAACATCGCAGGAAAAGACCTTTGACAGCTTCATGAACTGGGTCAAATGGTCCTGCATCGTGATCATCGGTATTCTTGTATTTATGGCGATTTTTGCGCGCTAAAGCGCCGCATCGTTTTTGTAGGGTAATTTTATGCGTATCTGGCAGGCAGTTGCTTGCGTTTGCTTTGTTGCGGCTTGTGCCAACGACACCGGGATCGATAGCACCGTATCCGAGGTAGCAGGCGCGGCGTATGCTGCTTCCGGTCCGAAAACACTGACATTGCTGACGATGGTCAACAACCGAAGCGGCAGTGGCGGTCATACGGCATTGATTGTGAACGGGTCGCAGCAGGTGATATTTGATCCTGCGGGATCATTCCGTGATCCGCGTGTGACAGAACGGGGTGATGTGCTATATGGAATGTCGCCAGCGTGGATACAGGCCTATAAATCCGCCCACGCCCGCAGCACATTTCATGTCGTCAGTCAGGAAATTACTGTTTCAGACGCGCAAGCCGAACAGGTTTTGAACCTTGTGATGGCTAACGGCCAAGTTCCGGGTGCCTATTGCGCGAACGCGACGTCGTCGCTGCTGCAAAAAGTGCAGGGGTTCGAGGAACTGGGCAAGACTTTCTATCCGGTCAAACTGTCAGAGAATTTCGCAAGCCTGCCAAATGTCACAACGACCAAATATTACGAAGACGATGACGGTGATGTCATCGACGCTGTGCGCGCTAAGCAATTAGTGCAGTAACCACAGCAATGCATAAAGCGTCGCCGCACCGCTGACGATTGCGAGCAGAACGTTTTTCGTGATGACGCCCACTGTCAGCGCCACAACGGCCGCCGCCAGTCTTGAAGGGTCGGTTTGACCGTTGGTCGCGGCAGGCCATAACACCTGCGGGGCCACCAGGGCAGGCAGAATCGCCACCGCCGTATAGCGCAGATGACGCAGCAGCCACGCCGGCATTTCGCGGTCGCCCACCAGCCCCGTAAAGACAAAGCGCAAGCCGAAACTGCCGATGCCAAGGCCGATGATCACAAACCAAAGTGTGCTTTTCTCAATAATCATAGGGTTGCCTTTGTTGCGCGGCGTGTCAGCCAGACTTCGGTTTGTGCCCCGGCGATCATTCCTGCAAGTCCCGCTAAAATCAGCCCCAGTGAATAGGGCACGCCTGCCGTCAGCAAGGCTGCGACCGACGCGACAAGGGCTGCGACCACATGGGCCGACGTGCGAAACATCGGTGCGATCATCGCCAGAAAGGTAATCGGCAGGGCGAAATCCAGCGCCCAGCTTTCTGGAATTTGCGCGCCCAGCAAGGCACCCAGCAGCGTGAACAGATACCACAGCGGCACAATCGGCGTGACGCAGCCAAAGAAATACGACATGCGCTGCGGGATCGTCATGTCCGGTTCTTTTTCATATTGCGCCATCGAACAGACATAGGACTGATCAACCGTCAGATAGGCCGCCAGCGCGCGCTGCCACAAAGGGGCCGCACCGATATAGGGGGTCAGGGACGCCGAATACATCGCCATGCGGAGGTTCACAGCAAGAGCGGAGGCCAGAACGATGGCCGTTGGCGCGTGTTCCTGCATCAACTGCAGGGCTGTGAATTGCGCTGCCCCTGCGATCACCACCACGGAAAAAGCCAGCGTTTCAAACACGCTAAGGCCTGCCTCGGTGGCCAGAATGCCAAACAGGGATGAGAACGGGATGATTACCAGAATAAATGGTGCCGCATCGGCGAGACCTTTGCGAAATGCCGATTTCGTGGTGGTGATGGCCATGCGTTGCCCCTAGATTACGAGGACATGCTTAACTGTCACCCAAGGGGGATGCAATTGTCCGTCAAGACCGACACCGACGCTTATTTGATCGCACCACAACCGGGGTTGGCGCGGCTGACCCGTGCCGTGGTGGGCCGCGATCACACCGGGGCCGAAACGACGATCAATGTAGTCGAGGAACGGCCGCTGACAATATTCCTGAACGCGCAGGAAATCGTGACCGCGATGACCATTGGCGACTATCCCGAATATCTTGCGTTGGGGTTTTTGCGCAATCAGGGCATGCTGCGCGACGGCGAGGAAATTACCGGCGTTGACTATGACGAAGAGCTTGAGGTCGTCGTGGTCCGCACCGCCCGCAAGACTGACTACGAAGACAAGATGCGCAAGAAAACCCGCACCAGTGGCTGTGCTGTCGGCACTGTTTTCGGCGACATGATGGAAGGGCTGGAGGGCGTGACCTTGCCTGTCACGCCTGTGCATACCTCATGGCTCTATGCGCTAAGCGCGCAGATCAACCGCACCCCCAGCCTGTACCTTGAGGCGGGTGCGATCCATGGAACTGTCCTGTGCCAAGGTGATAAGCCACTGGTTTACATGGAAGATGTCGGTCGCCACAACGCCGTCGACAAAATCGCGGGCTGGATGCTGTCGGAAGGTGTCAGCGCCGATGACAAGATCCTCTACACGACTGGCCGCCTGACCTCGGAAATGGTGATCAAGACCGCGATGATGGGCATTCCCGTGCTTGCGTCACGGTCTGGCTTTACCGCTTGGGGCGTCGAAATCGCCAATCAGGTCGGCCTGACACTGATTGGTCGGATGAAGGGAAAACGGTTCATCTGCCTTGCGGGCGAAGACCGTCTGGTGCGCGATGCAGACCCCGATCAAGTGATGGACGAACCGAAACGATCCGGCAGAAAGGGCTCCGCATGAAGCAACCTCTTGGAGTGATTTTGGCAGGCGGGCAGGCGACGCGCATGGGGGGTGGTGACAAGGGCATGCTGACCCTTGGCGGGCAGACGATTCTGAGCCATGTGGTTGAACGGTTGTTGCCTCAGGTCGCTGGGCTTGCCTTGAACGCCAATGGCGATGCGGCGCGGTTTGAGGCGTTGAATATGCCAGTGTTGCCCGACAGCATCGACGGGTTCGCGGGGCCTTTGGCGGGGGTTTTGGCGGGGCTTGATTGGGCAGCAGGGCAGGGGGCCGATACGATTGTGACCGCTGCCGCCGACACGCCGTTTTTTCCCGGTGATCTGGTGCCGCAATTGCTGCTGGCCAGCGAAGGGATGGACCATCCGCTGGTTTTGGCCGCGACGCCTGATGCCAAACGCGGCACGGCGCGCCACCCGACCTTTGGGCTGTGGCCGGTCGCCTTGCGCCACGATCTGCGCGCCGCCTTGCAAGGTGGTTTGCGCAAGGTCGTGTTGTGGACCCAAGCCCACCACGGCCGCGAGGCACTGTTCCCCGACGAGCAGTCATTCTTTAATATCAACACGCCCGAAGACCTGAGAACTGCGGAAGGGATGCTATGAAAATCTACGGCGTTGTCGGCTGGAAAAACGCAGGCAAGACCGGCCTGATGGAGCGGCTCGTGACCGAGATCACCGGGCGCGGCATCAGCGTCTCAACGGTGAAACATGCGCATCACAGCTTTGACGTGGATCACGCGGGCAAGGACAGCCATCGCCACCGGATCGCCGGCGCGCGCGAGGTGTTGTTGGCGTCGCGCAACCGCATTGCCCTCATGCACGAGCTGCGCGACGAAGACGAGCCAACGCTGGATGAACTTCTCAAGCGGCTGTCCCCGGTCGATCTGGTGTTGATCGAAGGATACAAGCGCGACGCTCACCCCAAGGTCGAGGCGCACAGGGCCGAGACGGGCAATGCCTTGATCGCGCCCGATGATTTGACGGTGCGCGCGGTGGCAAGTGACACGGCGATGGCGCTGGATAGGCCGGTTTTCGATCTGAACGACACCCGTGCGATCGCGGATTTCATCTTGGCCGAGGTCGGTCTGTGACATCCTTCGATACAATTGTGATGATAGATTGGTCCGGCGGAAATGACACGGGTGCCCGCCCGCGCAAAGATGCGATCTGGGCAGGCGTTTCGCGGTCAGGGCAATTAGAAGCGCCGGTTTATCTGCGCAACCGTATTGAAGCTGAAACCTGGATTGCTGCCCTCATCGACGCAGAAACGCAGGCGGGCCGCCGCATCCTCATCGGCTTTGACTTCCCCTTTGGCTACCCCGCAGGCTTTGCCGAGGCGGTGACCGGCGAACCGACTGTATTTACCCTATGGGATTGGTTCGAAGCCCGCGTCAAAGATACACCACAGGCAAATAACCGGTTCGATCTCGCTGGCGAATTGAACCTTGCGCTTGGCAGTGGGAACGGACCGTTTTGGGCCAATGGTCTGCCAAACCGCGATATTCCTGGCTTGCCGCGCACCAAAGCGGGCTACGATAACCCGTTTGCAGATCGCCGCCACGCCGAAACCCTTGCGAAAGGCGCGTTTACCTGTTGGCAAATGGCCGGGGCGGGTGCCGTGGGATCGCAAGTGTTCATGGGGTTGCCGGTGCTGTCACGGCTGCGCAAACGCTTTGCGGGGCAGGTGGCCGTCTGGCCGTTTGAAGCGTTGGACACGCCAGTTGCCTTTGTCGAAATATGGCCCTCTCTGACGGCAGGTCCGGCCCCCGATGGCATGATAAAAGATGCGTGGCAGGTGCAAGAGATCGCGCGCCAGATCGCGGCACTGGCCCCCGATGATCTGGCGCAGATGCTGGACGGTTACGCGCCCGAAGCCCGCGAAGAAGGTGCTATTTTTGGTCTGGGATTCGAAGATCGCCTGACATCGCTCGCCCCTTTGCGCAATGATTGCTTTGCGCTCCCGCCCGGTGTCCACTGGACCCCGGTGGAGGAGGCCTTGTCTCTGCTGCGCGAGAGGCTCTCTGCGGTCACAAAACCCGAGGACACCGCGCTTGATGCCGCTTTGGGGCGGGTGATGGCGCAGGATGTCACCGCGCGCCGGGCTAACCCGTCGCTGCCCAACACCGCCGTCGATGGATACGGATTTGCGGGTGGTCGTGGCGCGGGCCGCCATGTGCTGCCCATCGTGGCAGAGCGGGCTGCGGCAGGGGATGCCCCGGGAGCCGTGCCAACAGGCCATGCGATCCGCGTGTTGACAGGGGCCGCGCTGCCGCAGGGCGTCGACACGGTCGTTTTACAAGAAGACGTGCAGATCGACGGCGACAGCTTGCAGTTCACAGGCCCGATCAAGCAGGGATCAAACACCCGCAAAGCGGGCGAGGATGTCGTCGCAGGTCAGACCATTGTGACAGCCGGACGCAAGGTCACTGCCGCCGATCTGGCGCTTTTGGCGGCGACTGGGGTGTCGGTGCTGTCGGTGCGGCAACGTTTACGCGTCGGCGTGATCTCGACTGGCGACGAGATTGTGCAGCCCGGAGAAACCGCAGCCGACGGCCAGATATTCGATGCCAACCGTCCCATGCTTTTGGGCCTGATTGCGCAGTTGGGCCATACGCCAGTTGATCTGGGCCATGTGGGCGACGACCGCGCGGCATTGCGCGCACGGCTTGATGACGCTGGGGGGCAAGTCGACGCCATCCTGACCAGCGGCGGTGCCTCAGCAGGTGACGAAGACCACGTTTCGGCCTTGTTAAAGGAATCCGGTGCGCTGGCGCTGTGGCGGATCGCGGTCAAACCAGGGCGTCCGCTGGCCTTGGGGATGTGGCAGGGGGTGCCGGTCTTTGGCCTGCCGGGAAATCCGGTCGCGGCGATGGTCTGCACGTTAATTTTCGCACGGCCCGCGCTGGCGGTGCTGGCGGGACAAGAGTGGACGACCCCGCAAGGATTTGACGTGCCCGCCGCCTTTGAGAAACGCAAGAAACCGGGACGGCGGGAATATTTGCGCGCCCGTATGCGCGACGGTCACGCCGAGGTTTTTGCCTCGGAAGGGTCGGGCCGGATCAGTGGGCTAAGTTGGGCCGAGGGGCTGGTGGAGTTACCCGACGGCGGGCTGGACGTGCGTCCCGGTGATCCGGTGCGGTTTATTCCTTACGGGTCATTCGGGCTATGAAGGCCCTCCGACCCTCTGGCTTTTAGGATCGGGCCACAGGGGATTTCCCTGCGGCCTGATTCCCGCGTCGCCCTAAAGGCGCGCACCTGTTTCGCGGTCAAAGAAATGCGCCAGCTCTGGCTTGATGCCAAAGCCGATGGTTTCTCCCTTGGCGGCGAGGGGCGGTTTTTCAGTTTTGGCGATGAATTCCACACCAGTCTCTGTGATCAGGTGGACCAAAGCATATTCACCAAGGTTTTCGACCAGTTCCAAACGGCCCTCTACCACGGCGGCGGCACCTTCGGCGGGTACCAGATGTTCCGGGCGCAGGCCGGCATGTTGCGCCGCAGTCACGTCGCGGCCCAAGACGCTGGGGGCCGTGCTGGTCAGATCTGCAGCGGTAAAGAAATTCATCTTGGGGCTGCCGATAAATTGCGCAACAAAGGCATTCGCGGGACGCTCGTACAGTTCAATCGGGGCACCGACCTGTTCGATGCGGCCTGCGCGCAGCACCACGATTTTGTCAGCCAGTGTCATCGCCTCGACTTGATCATGGGTGACGTAAATCATCGTTGTCTTCAGGCGTTGGTGCAGGCGCGCGATCTCGAGGCGCGTTTGCACGCGCAGCGCGGCATCTAGGTTGGACAAAGGTTCATCGAAAAGGAACACTTTGGGGTCGCGTACAATCGCCCGGCCAATCGCGACGCGCTGGCGCTGACCACCCGACAGGTTGCGCGGGCTGCGATCAAGGTAGTCGGTGATCTGCAAAATCTCGGCTGCGGCTTGAACGCGGCGGTCGATTTCTGCCGGATCGGTTTTGGCCTGCTTCAGACCAAATGCCATGTTTTTATAGACCGTCATATGCGGATAAAGAGCGTAGGTCTGGAATACCATCGCCACGCCGCGCTTTGAGGCGGCAACATCGTTCACCTCAACATCACCGATCGCGACGGTCCCGTCCGAGATTTCTTCGAGGCCTGCGATCATCCGCAGCAAAGTGGATTTGCCACAGCCCGACGGGCCGACGAAAACAACGAATTCACCATCTTCGATATCAAGGTCAACGCCGTGCATTACTTCGGCTTCACCATATTTCTTGCGCACATTGCGCAGTGTTAGACCGGCCATTTGATTTCCAATTCTTTGATTTCATGTCGCAAGGTTTCGGCGAAGGCGGGATAGGTTTCAGGAAGGTCGCCCCAAAGCTGTTGGCTGGTCACGAATGCGTCGGACCCCAACATCGCATTCAGGTCGTCCCAACTGGGTTCAAGGTAGTCGAACGGGATTTTTCCGGCGGCAACATGGCGCGCAAACACATACCAACTGGCGATGCTGCGGATGGCATAGACGGGGACAAAACCCTGTTCAAAACATCCCGCGACCGTCGGGCGGATAAAGATCGGGAACTTGGCCATTCCATCCGCACAGATTCGCGCGACGGTGTCGCCAATGGCCTGATTGCCAAAGCGCCGTGCGATATCATCCAGATACGCCTCTTTCGAGAAAGGCAGATCAAGGGTGAGGGCAGGCAGCACTTCCTTGCCCTCGAAATTCTGGAAATGTTCATTCAGGTGGGGCACCCGCATCGCCGCGTCAAAGGTCGCAATACCTTCGAGGGCGGCCATATATGTCAGCGCCGTGTGGCCCCCGTTAAGCACCCTGATTTTGGTTTCCTCGTAGGGGTCAACATTGGGGGTGACAGTCACGCCCGCTTGGGTAAGGTCGGGCATCTCGGCGGCGGCGCTGTCTTGTAGGACCCATTGGATGAAATCCTCGGCCATCACCGGCGCGGTCACCTCTTGGCCCACTAGCGCGGAGAGCTCAGGGCCAAGGGCAGCAGGGCTGCGCGGTGTGATGCGGTCCACCATCGAGCAGGGGAAAGCCACATTTGCCGCGACCCATGCCGCAAGCGTTTGATCGCCACATGCCTCGAGATAGGCGAGCAGGGTACGGCGCAGCATCTTGCCGTTCTGGCGGATGTTGTCACAGCACGCGATGGTCAGCGGGCTGCCCGTGTTGGCCGCGCGCTGGCCAAGGGCAGCACGAAGATAACCGTAAACGCTGCGAGGGGCACCGCCCGCAATTTCGGACTGCAGTATTGGATCAGCAGGGTTCAGGTTGCCGTTGGGATCGGTGTAGTACCCGCTTTCGGTGACCGTGATCGTAACAAGATGCACGGTCGGCTTGGACAGCAACGCCTCTGCATCGGCGGGGGTCTCGCTCCAATCAGCGAAATCCACATGGGACCGCACGCGTCGCAGATCCACGTCGCCATCTGCCGAAAAGGATTTCAGGTAATAGCCGTCGTGGCGTGCGATATCTGCCTTGGCTACATCAAAATGGCCGGTCTCAGAGCCGCGCAAATTGACGGCTGCAATCCCCCACCGCAGATCGCCCGAGGCTTCCATATAATCGTCAAGATAGACCGCCTGATGCGCGCGGTGAAACGCGCCAAACCCCAGATGGACAACGCCGACCTGACAGGCAGAACGATCATATCGGGTCGCATGGATGGGGGGCTGCGCCGCTGGGGTCATGGCGTCTTCTCCATTTTCGGCGCAAGATCCTTGCGCGCGGTGTCACGATATTGCGAAGGGGTCATGCCCTTCACCTTGAGGAAATGCCTGTTGAAATTGGCAAGATTTTTGAACCCTGCTTCTTGTGAAATCATGGTGATCTGTTCGTCAGAAGCGTAGAGCATGCCGCAGGCTTCGCCGATGCGGATACGGTTCAGGAAATCGACAAAGCTATGCCCTGTCACGGTCTGGAAATTACGGCTAAAGGTAATCTCGGTCATGCCCGCCCGTTCCGCGGCTTGCCCGACGGAAAGCCCTTCGCTGAAATTCTTGACAATATAATCAACCACTTCAGCGATGCGCGCCTGCTTGCTGCCGCCTTCGGGCTGAATCAGCTTTGAGGCAGACAGGGTCTTTTTCTCGGCATGTTCATTTAGGCGAACAAGGCAGCGGATAAAGGCCAAGATACGTTCGGCCCCCTTGTTGTCGCGGATCGATTCCATATGGCCACGGGCAAAAGTCGGGTTGAACCCTTCAAAGATGATACCCGATTGGGCAAGCTGCAACAGTTGCAGGACCTGCGAAAATTCAGGGAAGCCTTCGGCAAGCTTTTCGACGCTCTGGTGGCTGAACTGCACTAGCATATCGCGCACCGGCGCAGGTTCTGACCAGACTTTATCCGTGATCCAGTTATGCGGGAGATTGGGACCCGTCAGGAACAGATCGCCGGGCTTGAAGTCACCGATATAGTCGCCAACAAAGGCCTTACCCCGCGTCGCGGTGATCAGGTGAAGCTCGTATTCCTCGTGGGCATGCCAACGGCACAAGTCACTTGGCCAGCCATGTTCAAGATAGCGGATGGACCGGGTGCTGCGGTCGACTTTTTCGATCTCGGGGATAATAATGGACATCTGATTACCTAAGCACGTTGCCGCCATCGACGCCGATGGTCTGGGCTGTCATATAGGCGGACTGGTCCGAGGCAAGGAAAACAGCCGCCCGCGCGACATCATCGGGCGCGCCCATATAACCAAGCGGTACGGCTTCGCCGACCTCGCGTTTTTTCTGGCCCGGCTCTTTGCCTTCGAACTTGGCGAAAAGCGCATCGACGGTCTTCCACATCGGCGTGTCGATCACGCCGGGGCTGATCGCGTTCACTCTGATTTTATGCGGTGCCAGTGCCAATGCACTGGATTGTGTATAGCTGATCACAGCCGCCTTGGTCGCGCAATAATGGGCGACCAAAGCTTCGCCTCGGTGGCCCGCCTGAGAGGCGAGGTTAATGATCGAACCGCGCTGGCCTTGGGCCACCATCGACTTGGCCGTCGCTTGCAAGATGGCGTAAAACGCACGGACGTTGACGCCGAACAGGCGGTCGAGTTGTTGCAAATCACCTTCGTCATCCAAGATGCTACCCATCCCGAAAAGAGCAGCATTGTTGAACAGGATATCCGGTTTGATCTGCGCAATCCAATCGCTGCAAGCCGTCAGATCAGCATTGTCCAACAGGTCGAACCTTTTGTAAGTTGCCGGGCCTTCAAAGCTGTCAGTAATGTCCGTGGCATAGACGGTGGCCCCAAGGGCCGCGAAATGGGCAACGGCACTGGCCCCGATGCCACCGGATGCACCGGTGACGAGGCAGGTTTTACCCGTCAGATCTGTAGGGGCAGCGTTAAAGGTCATTTTACGGCTCCGAATGTTAGGCCCTGAACCAGTTGTTTCTGGCAAAACCAGCCCAGAATGATGATGGGGGCAACTGCAGCTGTGGAGACGGCCGACAAACGGCCAAAGAACAGACCTTCGGGGGCGCGGTTGCCTTCGATCAGCTTGGACAGGGTGGCCGCGTCAATGGTGGTTAGGCGCACCGTCCAATAGGCCTCGTTCCAGCAGAAAATGAATGTCAGCAGCGCAGTGGATGCAATGCCACCCCATGCCAGCGGGATCAGAATATCCTTGATCTCGCCCCATGTGCTGACGCCGTCCATTTTGCCCGCTTCGATGATTTCTTTGGGGATCTCTTTGAAGTATGTGAAAAGCATCCAGATCACGATGGGCAGGTTGATCAGGCAAAGCACGATGATCACCAGAAAATGCGTGTCGAACACCTCAAGGAAATTCTTGGTCAAAAAGGTCATCGGATAGAGCACTGCGGCGGCGGGCAGCATCTTGGTCGACAACATCCACAGCAGGACGTCTTTGGTGTGGCGGCTGGGATCAAAGGCCATGGCGTAGGCCGCCGGAACGCCGACAACCAGCGCAAAAAGTGTGGCGAAGGTCGAGGTGATTACCGAATTGGTGGCAAAGCGCCAATAGTCATAATCCTTGGTCATATTGACATAGTTTTCAAGGGTGGGGGTAAAGACGAACAGGTTCTCGGGCTTGACCGCGTCGGCATCGGTTTTGAAGCTGGTGAAAACCATCCAGAAAATTGGAAAGAAAAAGATAAGGGCGACGGCCCAAGCCAACACTGGCCAGAAATAACTGCCAAAGCGCGAATGCTGCGTAACGGTTGCCATGATTTTGTCCCCTAATCCATCAAACTCTTACCAACCATGCGCAGCAAAAAGATCGCTACGATGTTGGCAAGGATTACGGCAAAGATGCCTGTGGCGCTTGCTGCACCGATGTTGTTCGATGTGAATTCGCCGATAAGATACGGCAGGTTCTTGTTCCCGTTGCCGCGGCTGACGATTTCAATTTCGGCGTAAAGCGACAGATGAAAGATCGACTGGATCATCACCACAATCGCAATCGGCCGGGCCAGATGCGGCACGGTAAGATTGCGGAATTTTGACCACGCATTGGCCCCGTCCAGCGTCGCTGCTTCCTTTTGGGATTCATCTTCGGACTGCAAAGAGGTCATAAAGATTAGAACGGCAAACGGCGTCCATTGCCACGTTACCATCATGATCACGGCATAGGCTGATGTCTGTGTGGCGCGGAAGGAAATCGGCTCAAGGTCTGGCCACATCGCAAAGAACTGGCCGATGACCGGGAAGGTCTGCAAGCCGTCTATGATGTTGTTCAGCCCGGCGACCGCCAACCCGTTCAAGCCCAGAACCGGATCAAGGATCATGTTGATCCACAGTACCGCGTTAACGGCTGGCATCACAAAGAACGGGGAAATCAGCAGAACGCGCACAATGCCGCGACCGGGGAAGGACCTGTTGATCAGAACGGCGATGGCCAGCCCTAAGACAACGGTCAGGATCAGGATGCTGCCAACAATCAAAAGACTGTTCTGGATCGCGAACCAAAAATCCTTGGTCTTGAACAGGACGTATTCGTAATTGCCCAGCCCACGCCAGTTGCTCAGGCTTGGTGTCATCCACTCGGGGCGGCGCGTGCTGTTCAGGACGTACCTGATGAAGGAAAAGTACAGCGTCATGCTGAGCGGCACCAACATCCAGAGAAGCAGCAGGACAACGGCGGGCGTTTGCAGCAAACGGGGGAGCGATCTATTGGACATGGCTCTGATAACCCTTGCAAGGCGGAAATTTCAGGGAGGGGTCAAGCGGCGGTCGGCGGATGTGCGACAGCTCTCTCGATGCTGACGGTCACGCGTTGACGCTTGGAAGTAGGGCCCGGCGAAATGGCACCGGGCCCTTGGCGGCAATCGCCGTGATTAGTAGTAGCCAGCTTCGGACATGATGTTGTCTGCTGCGGATTGCGCCGCTGCCAAGGCTTCATCAACCGATTTTGCGCCCGAAAGTGCAGCTGCGATTTCCTGTGCCACAGCGGAGCCCACTTCTGGGAATTCCGGGATCGCTGCGAATTGCACACCGACGTACGGCTTCAGGTCTGTGGCTTCTGGGGCCGCAGATTCGATTGCCGCCATTTCAGCTGCTGCAAAAGATGCGGCGGCTTGAAATTCGGGATAGGCATAGGTCGACGCGCGCGTTCCGGTTGGAACCTTGCCCCAGCCAAAGTCGGGGTGGTTTGCGACGGCCTGGATATATGCCTTGGAGGTTGCCCATTCGACAAAGTCATGCGCAGCCTCGGAATTTGGCGACCCGGTTGGCACAGCCATTGCCCATGCCCAAAGCCAGTTCGCCCCAACGGCGTTGCCTGCGTTTGGCGACTGCGCATATGCGACCCCGTCAACGGTCAGGAAGGATGCTGCGATCGTCGCATCAATCCACATGCCGCATTTGCCTTCGTTATAAAGCGCGAGGATCTCGTTGAAGGAGTTGCCTTCGGAGCCGGGAGGGCCGAATTCACCCAACAGATCAACGTAGAAGTTGATCGCTGCTTTCCATTCGTCGGATTCGAGGGTCGGACGCATGTCCTTGTCAAACCACGCGCCGCCATAGGAGTTCACGACGG
Source organism: Sulfitobacter sp. (assembly GCF_041552635.1). Lineage (GTDB taxonomy): Bacteria > Pseudomonadota > Alphaproteobacteria > Rhodobacterales > Rhodobacteraceae > Sulfitobacter. The sequence goes on along the minus strand of NZ_JBFEKM010000050.1, from coordinate 7,447 downwards.
TTGTCACGAACGCCATGTTATCGCCCCAGCCGGGCTTGCCGCGCAGACACACGCCATAAACGCCTGCATCCGGGTTATGGATCGCAGCGGCCGCAGTGCGCACGTTGTCCCATGAATCATTGTCGGCAATTGTGACGCCAGCAGCGTCGGTCAGGTCCTTGCGGTACATGACCATGGAGGATTCACCATAGAAAGGTGCCGCATACAGCGTACCTTCATGGGACAGGCCGTTGCGCATGGCAGGCAGCATATCGTCGATTTCGTATTCGGCACCGAATTCCAGTGGCTCGATCCAGCCTGCCGCGCCCCAGATGGGTGCTTCTTGCATGCCGATGTTGATGATATCGTATTGGCCGCCACCTGTGGCTGTATCCGATGTGACCTGCTCGCGCAGCACGCCTTCTTCCAGCGAAACCCAGTTCAGCTTGATGCCTGTGTCGGCGGTATAGGCTTCGGCAACGGACTGCATGTTGATCATGTGCCCGTTATTCACAATGGCGATGGTCAATTCTGCCGCGTGGCTATCGGCCATCGCAAACGATGCACCCGTAACACCAAGTGTCAGGCCGAGAGCCGTATTCCTAAAATATTTCATGACATTCCTCCCAGAAATCACAGATTCGAATGATCTGTTAACTTAAACTGTGCGAAATACCGAATTTGCGCAAATACAATACTGACAATAACGAATACGATTTCATCATTATCTTGCGCTGCCTGCAGGGCCAAACCTGTTTGGTTGCCAGTTATTTATCGGAATGCGCCGCGCGCGCCCCGCTTCAAGGCAAATTTCGGGCTACGATTGGGGCTTTGGGGGGGGGCTTGTGCCGCATGCCCTCAATTGTCGGAGTGACCTCTGAGGGCAGGGCGGCAGATATGCCTGTACCGTCTTGCTTAGATCAATCAAACGTGCCGGCGACGCGACCCAACAGCATGAACGCGCGGGCCGTGCGGGTGTCGGCGAGGGCGGATATCTCCCCGTCTGAGGCTTCGGCTTCGAACCCTGCAAAGGCGCGATCAAAGCGGCGCAAGAAGTGATGGGCAACATCGCGAAAGATCGGATCTTGCTTCATACGCGCGCCGGTCAATGCCAAGGACGACCGGTCACGAATGCCGCCCAGAGGCGCAATTGTGCGGCCGCGTGCCCCTTGGGCAAATTCGCGCCAGACTTCGGGGCGAGCGCGATCAGGACGCAGGTCATCCATGTAAATGCCGTCTTGGCTTAGAAGGGTCAGCACGTCTTGGGCAGCTTGTACCAACTGCGCCGCATTGCGGTCCTTGAGGGCCTTGCGCAAGGATGCAAAGCCGATCTCATCCTCGGCAGTTTCGGGGAAATTCACGGCGCGGATGAAATCATCATGTGACAAAGGCGGGGCCATGTCATCGGCTTGGGTTCCAAGGGCCAGCGTGGGTTGATCATCTGCCAGACGCGCGGCTTGCACAGGCGCGGCAGATCTGATGTTCGTCTCGCGGCGGGTCTGGAACGTGGCAAGCGTGGTTTCGGTTTTGCGCGCGGCGGCAGCAATTTCATCCAGTTTGCGCGTAACCGAGGCATCGCCGTCGTAATTGTGGCCTTGTTGCTGTGCGATATAGGCTTGGCGGATGGCGTCGATCGCGGCTTGAAGGCGGCTGCTTTCTTCGCGCATCACTCGGCTGGCGCGCGCGGCGGTGGCCGCGACCCAGATCATTGCGACGGGCATGAAGATCGCCAGCATGGTCATCAAAAAGCGTAAGCCTTGATCGCCCGAATCCGACGGTGGTGCCGAAGGTTGCAGCAAGAAAAACAGGGCAGACGCCAGCAGCCAAAGCGCGCTGAGCGCAATTGCAATAATCTCGATGCTAGAAATAGGGCTGTCGGTGGGCCTTGAATAAACACCAAAAGGTGTGGAACGCGCAGGGTTGCGCGCTACCTTTTTCTTGGACTGCCGTGGGTCTGATGAATCGCTCATGCCCTATTCCCAAGCTTATGCGTAGATGATCTTGAGAACCTCATAGGACTTGACACCCCCCGGCGTACGGACTTCGACGCTGTCGCCTTCTTCCTTGCCGATCAGGGCGCGCGCAATGGGGGATTTGATGTTCAGCAAACCTTTTTCGATATTTGCCTCGTATTCACCGACAATCTGATAGGTTTTTTCTTCGTCGGTGTCTTCGTCGACCAAAGTAACCTTGGCCCCGAACTTGATCGCGCCCGACATTTTGGACGGATCAATGACATCGGCCAGTGAAATCGCGCCTTCCAGCTCTTTCACACGCCCTTCGATGAAGGACTGTTTTTCCTTGGCTGAATGGTATTCGGCATTTTCCGACAGGTCGCCGTGTTCGCGGGCTTCGGCGATGGCGCGAATGATGGCAGGGCGTTCCACGGTTTTCAGGTGCTTCAGTTCTGTTTCCAAAGCAGTGTGACCGGCGCGGGTCATCGGGATTTTTTCCATGGGGGCGTCCACGCAATGAGGGCAGCAGCCCCGGACATTGTCCGAGGCTGCAACCGATTTGAATTGGTCCTTACCTGACCCAAACTGGCGCGTGATTGCAAGAGGGGATAGCATTCGCATGTGTCGAACTCCGCCGACGGCATTCAGACACCGCGCGGGAATGGCTGACGTGGCGATCGGTAACAATCTTGCCAATGGCCGCTCTGAAATGATGCAAACTGTCGGGCCGCTTCATTTTAACGTGGTGTTCTGATTGCAAAGGATGATGCAGCAGTTTAGCTAATTCAAAACCTGTTTTCTGCCCGAAAAGGAGCCCCGAATGGCCGAAGTTGAACGCGAAACAATGGAATATGACGTCGTTATCGTTGGCGCTGGTCCTGCGGGCCTGTCTGCAGCGATCCGTCTGAAACAGCTTGATGCCGATTGCAATGTCGTCGTGCTGGAAAAAGGGTCCGAAGTCGGCGCGCATATCCTTTCGGGTGCTGTGCTGGACCCGATCGGTCTGGACGCATTGATGCCGGATTGGAAAGAAAAAGGTGCCCCGATCAAGACCAAGGTCATTGAGGACAACTTTTACATGCTGGGTGAGGCGGGCAAACTGCGCGTGCCGAACTTTCCCATGCCACCGCTGATGAACAACCATGGGAATTACATTGTTTCCATGGCAAATGTCTGTCGTTGGATGGCCGAACAAGCCGAAGAAATGGGCGTCGAGATTTTCCCCGGCATGGCCTGTTCAGAGCTGGTTTACGGCGAAAACGGCGAAATCAAAGGCGTTGTTGCCGGTGAATTCGGCATCAGCCCTGACGGCACCAAGGGCGACAGCTATGAGCCGGGCATGGAGTTGCACGGCAAATACGTGTTCTTGTCCGAAGGTGTGCGCGGCAGCCTGTCCAAGCAGGTGATTGCAAAGTACGATCTGGATGCTGGCAAAGAACCACAGAAATACGGCCTTGGCATGAAAGAGATCTGGGAAATCGATCCCGCCAAGCACAAAGAAGGCACCGTGACCCACACCATGGGCTGGCCTTTGAACAAGAATGCCGGTGGTGGTTCGTTCATCTATCACATTGAAAACAATCAGGTCTATGTCGGCTTTGTTGTGCACTTGGGCTATAAAAATCCGCATGTTTTCCCTTACATGGAATTCCAGCGCTTCAAACATCACCCCATGGTCGCGGAACTGCTGAAAGGCGGAAAACGCGTCGCTTACGGCGCGCGCGCGATCACGGAAGGCGGCTATCAGTCGATGCCCAAGATGGTCGCTCCGGGGGTGGCCCTGCTGGGCTGTTCGGTGGGCATGGTCAACGTGCCGCGGATCAAGGGCAACCACAACGCGATGCTGTCCGGCAAAGCGGCAGCAGAGGCGGCATATGACGCAATCCAAGCAGGCCGGTCCGGTGACGAACTGACCACCTACGAAGACGATGTGCGCAGTGGCGAGATCGGCAAAGACCTGAAAAAAGTCCGCAATGTCAAGCCATTGTGGAGCAAATACGGCCTGATGACATCGCTAGCCGTAGGCGGGTTCGACATGTGGACCAACACAATGGGCTTTTCCCTGTTGGGCACGCTGGGCCACGGTAAATCCGACGCCGAAGCGACGGAAAAAGCGGCCGATCACAAAAAAATCGACTATCCCAAGCCGGACGGCAAGCTGAGCTTTGACCGCCTGACCAACGTGGCGTTTTCGTTCACGAACCACGACGAAAACCAGCCTGCGCATCTGACGTTGAAAGACGCATCCGTGCCGGTCGGTGTGAACCTGGCGCAATACGCAGGCCCGTCCGCACGCTATTGCCCCGCCGGTGTGTACGAATTCGTCGAGGAAGCAGGCAAAGACCCCCGCTTTGTGATAAACTTTCAGAACTGCGTGCATTGCAAAACCTGCGACATCAAAGATCCGTCGCAAAACATCGTCTGGACCACACCGCAGGGCGGGGACGGCCCGAACTATCCAAACATGTAGGCGGATCAATTCACGACGTTGGATTGTTGAAATTGTTAGAAAAGGCGCGCTGCGGTGCGCCTTTTTCTGTCTGTGTATCGTCTGCGCCTGCTGAATATTGCTCACTTCAGCGTGCGGCGCGGTGGTCGGCATTGCGCTTGGGGGGGAACCTGATAGCGTAATTGGCAAAATGACATGAGGCGCGCCAGTATGATCCGTAACCTTTTCCTATCCGCAAGCGTGATCGCGCTTGGCCTGACATCAGCGATGCCTGTCGCCGCGCAATCCATGTCCGGGTCCTATTTGGCGGGGCGACATGCCGCTGTGCGCAGCGATTTCGCCGAAGCGGCAAAATACTACGGTCAGGCTTTGGCGCGCGACACGCAAAACCCCGAGTTTCTGGAAAGCACGATTCTGGCCTATTTGTCCTTGGGCGATATCGCCAAGGCTCTCCCGCTCGCAGGGGTGCTTGAGGCAAGAAACCAGCGTTCTCAGGTGGCGTATCTGGTGCAGACCGCTGGCATGGCACAGGACGAAAACTTTGAAGGGCTGCTGGCCCAACCTGCCGATGAAGCGGGCATTGGCCCTTGGATCGACGGGCTGGTCAAAGCGTGGGCCCATATCGGTGCCGGCGATATGACGGCAGCAATCAAGCAGTTTGATGACCTAAGCCAGGAACCGGGCATGCAAGGCTATGTCTTGTATCACAAAGCCTTGGCGCTGGCATCGGTCGGTGACTACGAAGGGGCGGAGTCGATTTTTGCCGAGAACCTCGCCGGCAGCGCGGCACAAACCCGGCGTGGTGTGATCGCACGGGCTGAAATTCTGGGGCAGTTGGAACGCAAAGACGACGCGCTGTCCCTGATCACGGCAAGCTTTGGTGACACCACCGACCCCGAACTGGACGTGCTTGTGACCGCCCTACAAGGCAATGGTCCGGTCAGTTTCACCCATATTCAGAATGCCAAGGCCGGTATCGCCGAGGTGTTTTTTACCTTTGCTGCGGTGTTGCGGAATGAATCTGCGGGCGACTATTATGTGTTGCTTTATGCACGGGTCGCCCGTTTTTTACGTCCCGATCACATTGACGCCTTGCTGTTGACGGCTGACCTGTTGGAAAGCCTTGGGCAATATGATCTGGCGATCAAAGAATTGCAGGCCGTCCCCGCTGACGATCCCGCCTATCATGCTGCTGAACTGGGCCGTGCTGCGGCCTTGCGCCAATCCGATAAGCCCGATCAGGCGGTTGAAGTCTTACAACAACTGACCCGCAGCCATGGCGACTTGCCTGCTGTGCATTCCGCGTTGGGCGACGCGTTACGCGCGCAAGACGCTTGGGAAGCAGCGATCAAATCCTATGATCGTGCGGTCGAACTGACATCTGAAACCAACCCGCAGCGGTGGGTTTTGTTTTACGCGCGCGGCATCGCCGAAGAGCGCAGCGGTGACGGCGAAGGGGCGGAAAAAGACTTTCGCGCCGCACTTGAGATCAACCCAGAGCAGCCACAGGTCTTGAATTATCTGGGGTATTCACTGGTTGAGCAGGGCCGCAATCTGGACGAGGCGCTGAACATGATCGAACGCGCTGTCGCTGCCAGCCCGGATTCCGGCTACATCGTCGATTCATTGGGCTGGGTTCTATACCGGCTTGGCCGCTATGAAGAAGCCGTCGACCAGATGGAGCGTGCAGTCGAATTGATTGCGGTCGATCCGGTGGTGAATGACCATCTGGGCGACGTTTACTGGGCCGTAGGCCGAGAGCGCGAGGCTGAATTTCAGTGGCGTCGGGCGTTGTCTTTTGTTGATCCCGATGATGCCGATAGCGAGGCCGACCCAGACCGGATGCGCCGCAAGCTTGAGGCGGGGTTGGACGTCGTCCTGCAAGAAGAGGGTGCCGATCCATTGACCAAGGTTTCCGCTGGCAAATGACAACACACGGCGCGACGCTTGGTCTTGCGGCATCGGCACGTGCTTGGGCCAAGGTTAACCTGACGCTTCACGTCACGGGGCAGCGCAGTGATGGGTATCATCTGCTGGACAGTCTGGTGGTGCGTGTGGGTGTGGGCGATTTGCTTGTGGTCTCACCCTCTGATCAGTTCGAACTTTTCGTGGATGGCGCGTTTGCGGATGCGGCACCGCTGGACGGGCGTAACCTTGTGGTGCGCGCGGCGCGGTTGCTTGACAATGGGGTCGGGCGTGGCGCGCGGGTCACTCTGACCAAGGTGCTGCCCGCAGCCGCAGGGATCGGCGGCGGTTCTGCCGATGCGGCGACAACACTGCGCTTGCTTGCCGCGCATTGGGGGCTGCCCTTGCCCGACGACGTATCTGCTTTGGGGGCTGACGTGCCGGTGTGCCTGCATGACACCCCCCAACGGATGCGCGGCGTGGGCGAGGTGCTGACCGCAACCGGCCCCTTGCCGGCCTGTTGGCTGGTTCTGGTCAATCCCGGAAAGTCCGCAGCCACGCCTGAGGTTTTCAGCAGGCTTAAGACCAAGCTGAACCCGTCGATGCCCGAGGTTCTACCGGTTTTCGAGACCGCACCCGCATTTGCCGCTTGGCTCGGCATGCAGCGCAATGATCTTGAGGCAGCAGCCTTGCAAGTCGTGCCCGAGATCGCAGTCTGTCTTGATGCCCTGCAAGACGCGCTGTTGGCGCGGATGTCCGGGTCCGGGGCGACATGCTTTGGCCTGTACGAAAGCGCGGCTTTGGCAGACCATGCCGCCGCCCGGATTGCCAAGGCGCAGCCCGGTTGGTGGGTCGCCGCAGGCCCAGTCCTTAGTTGATCCGCGCCACAACGTAATCAGCAAGATCGCGCAACATTTCACGCATGTCGTGGTCGGGCAGGGCGTCCAACGCCTCTTTGGCACGGTCTGCCCATGCGACGGCGTCGGCCTGCGTCTGGCTCAGCGTGTCGTGCTTACGGAGCAATGCCAAGGCATGATCCAGATCGCCGTCTTGCTGGCGGCCCTTTTCGATGGTGCGGGTCCAGAAAGCGTGTTCTTCCGCATCGGCCTTGGCAATGGCTTTGATCACCGGCAAGGTCAGCTTGCGTTCGCGGAAATCG
>NZ_JBFEKM010000049.1:0-24291 GCF_041552635.1 Sulfitobacter sp. | reverse complement strand
CGCGTTTTGACATGGTCGATAAAGTTAGCATGGATATCATTGAGAATGGATTTCAAGCGCTCGACATCCTGCGGATTTTCGGGGCGGAACGGGTCCAGCATGGATTTTGACTGGCCAGCGGTATAAACGCGACGTTCGATCCCATAGCGGCTGATCAGTTCACTTGCACCAAACGAAGACGAAATAACCCCGATGGACCCGACAACCGAACTAGGGTCGGCGTAAATCTCGTCGGCTGCGGCGGCCAACCAATACCCCCCCGAGGCCGCGACATCCTCTACGAAGGCGATCACGGGAATGTTCTTTTCCTCGGCAAGACGGCGGATCCGCGCACCGATTAAAGACGATTGTACCGGACTACCCCCCGGTGAGCTGATCTCAAGAACAACGGCCACGGGCTTGCCGCGATTAAATGCCTTGTCGATTGCGGGTCCGATGCCGCCATCATTCAGGCCGCCGCGCGTGCGGCCCCCGATGACGCCCGACAGGCGAATGACCGCAACGGTGGGATACGTGGGGAGGAAAGGGATATAGTTTATCATATCGCTCCATGTAGAGTGCGACCCGTCGCCAAACAAGGCAAGCACCGGATTGTTATTGCCGAATTCGCCAGCCTGTGCGGAAAATCCACCAGATCACTGCAAGGCACAGCGCGGTAAAACCCGCAATCGCTAGCAAGCTTGTGACGATAGGCACATCCGCAGCGCCGAAGAACGACCAGCGAAAGCCTGAAATCAGGTACACCACGGGGTTAAAGTGCGATATTACCTGCCATACGGGCGGCAACATCGAGATCGAGTAAAACGATCCACCAAGGAACACCAAAGGTGTGATGATCAGCAAGGGCACCAGTTGTAGCTGCTCAAAACTGCCGGCCCAAATACCGATGATAAAGCCGAACAACGAAAAGCTGATGCAGGTCAGCACCAGAAAGACGACCATCCAGACAGGATGCGCGATGGTGATATCGACAAAGAAAAACGCGGTGATCAGGATGATGACACCAATGAACAGCGCCTTGGTCGCCGCGGCACCGACATAGCCCAAAACGATTTCGATAAAATTGATCGGGGCGGACAGAAGCTCGAAAACCGTGCCTATAAATTTCGGGAAATAGATGCCGAAAGACGCATTCGAGATCGACTGCGTGATCACGCTCAGCATGATCAGGCCCGGCACGATAAACGCGCCGTAGCTGATACCCTCGACCTCTTGGATACGGCTGCCGATGGCCGCGCCAAAGACGACAAAATAAAGCGAAGTCGACAGCACGGGGGACACAAAGCTTTGGGTGATTGTGCGGAAAAAGCGCGCCATCTCGAATTTATAGATGGAATTGACGGCGATCCAGTTCATGCGGCGTCCTCCTTGACGAGATCCACAAAGATGTCTTCCAGACTGCTTTGCGAGGTTTCAAGATCGGTCAAGACAAGCCCCGCAGCAGCAACATCCGACAGAAGTTTCGTAATGCCCGTCCGTTCTGCGCGGGTATCATAGGTGTAAATCAACGTGGTGCTGTCCGCGGACAAGGTCAGGGCATCGGACACCAAACTGGCGGGCAGCGCATCAATCGGCTTGGTCAGGTGGACCTGAAGCTGCTTCTTGCCCATGCGCGCCATCAGCTTGTCTTTGTCTTCGACCAACAGCAATTCACCATGCGCGATGACACCGATACGGTCGGCGATGGCTTCGGCTTCTTCGATGTAATGCGTGGTCAGAATGATGGTCACGCCGTCGGCCTTGAGGCCGGCCACGATTTCCCACATGTCGCGGCGCAGTTCGACATCAACACCCGCTGTGGGTTCGTCCAGAAACAACACGCGGGGTTCGTGCGCCAGTGCCTTGGCGATCAGCACCCGACGTTTCATACCACCGGACAGCGCACGGATCTGGCTGTCTTTCTTATCCCAAAGGGACAGCTGACGCAGAATTCTTTCTAACGCAGCGTCATCTTTGGGCTTGCCAAACAATCCGCGCGAAAAACTCACGGTGCTGATGACTTTTTCAAAGGGTTCAAGATTAATCTCTTGGGGAACCAGACCGATCATCGCCCGGGCTGCGCGGTAATCAGTGATCGTGTCATGCCCACCGACTTTGACCGTGCCCCCCGTCGCCGTGGTGATCCCGCAAACCGTTGAAATAAGGGTTGTCTTGCCCGCACCATTGGGCCCGAGCAGCGCTAGGATTTCGCCCTGTTTGATCTTGAGGGTGACACCTTTGAGCGCCTCGAACCCGTCGGCGTAGGCTTTGCGCAGGTCGTTGATTTCTACAATATCTGGCATCGAAGCCTCCGGATGATTTTGCCGGAAACTAGCCTGATTAGCAGCGGGTTAACAGAGGTGCTGTTCAGGTCTTTTCGCGGCCGAACCAGCCCTTTTTCTTCGATTTGCCGTCTGCTGCCTCATCGGTTGCGTGCGCGCCCTCATCGGCTGGCCCCTCAAGCGTTTCTTGCAGGTTGTTAAAGAACTGATCGGCCATCTTTTTAGCGAAACCATCAATGATCCGGCTGCCAAGCTGCGCCAGCTTGCCGCCGATCTTTGCCTCGACATCATAGGTCAGTTCGGTTCCGCCGTCTTTTTCCAGCAGCGTCACGACCGCGCCGCCCTTGGCGAAACCCGCTGCACCGCCCTTGCCTTCGCCCGTGATCGTGATCGACTGGTCAGGCACCATGTCGGACATCACAACTTGCCCCTTGAATGTCGCCTTCACCGGGCCAACTTTTTGCACGACTGTCGCCTCGAAACCTTCTTCTGCGGAACCGGACACCTCGGTCGCACCGGGCACACATTTGATCAGCATGTCGGGGTCCAACAAAGCGGCGTAAACTTCGGCGGGCGTGGCTGCGATCTGACGGGTATCTGACATTTGCATGGGCGGTATCCTTGTGCAGGCGGTGTTTTCGACAACCTAACCCAGATGCAGCCCCCGCGCCAAGATGAAACGCGCTGGACAGGATACCCAAAGGTGGTAAGTCTCGAATATGAATGCAGATGCACATAACAGGTCGGGAGCTGCCATCGGTTTCGTTTTGGCCGGAATCCTGGCGATTTCGATCAATGATATGCTGATCAAAAAGCTCTCAGGTGGCTACCCCCTCCACGAGATCGTCTTTGCGCGGGCCTTTATCGGCATTCTGTTCAGTCTTGTGCTGGTCCAGCTTGAGGGCGGGTGGCGCATTTTGAAAACCACCCAAGCGCATTGGCATATTCTGCGCGGCCTGCTGGTGGTCGTGGCGAATATGACCTTTTTCCTTGCCCTTGCCGCGATTCCCTTGGCGGATGCAACGGCGTTGTTCTTTGTGGCCCCGCTGTTCATCACGCTTTTGTCGATCCCTATCTTGGGCGAAAAAGTCGGCATCATGCGATTGACGGCGGTGGCCGTAGGGTTTGTCGGGGTGATCATCATGCAGCGGCCTTGGGCCGATACGCAGGCTTTGCAAGCCTCAAGGCTTGTCTTGTTGCTTCCGGTAATCTCGGCTCTGACCTATGCATTGAACCAGTTGATGACCCGCCGTCTGGGCGTTCACAGCAAAGCATCCGCCCTATCGATATACATTCAGGGGACGTTTCTGATCGTATCGCTGGGGTTCTTCCTGATTGCAGGCGATGGCCGTTTCGTCGACGCCACCAGCCCCCCGTCCATGCAATTCTTGTTAAGGGAATGGGTTTGGCCAGCGCAGGATGATTTGTGGGTCTTCTTGGGTCTCGGGGTCAATGCCGCGATTATCGGCTATTGCCTAAGCCAAGCCTACCGCATCGCGGATGCCGCCACAGTCGCTCCGTTTGAATATGTCGGCCTGCCGCTGGCCGTGTTCTGGGGCCTTGTCATATTCGGTGATCTGCCCGTCTGGGAAATCTGGGTCGGTATTGCGCTTATCTTGGGATCGGGGCTGTTTGTGTTCTTGCGCGAACGCCAAAAAGCACGCCGACTGCTGAAAACCCGCCCCCTGCGCAGCGTTTAGCCCGATACCTGTACCACAACCTTGCCCGTGGCCTTGCGGCTGCGCAGCAGATCCAGCGCCTCGTTCGCCTGTTCTAGCGGCAGCACGTGGCTAACATGGGGCTTCAACTGCCCTGCAACATACCAGTCGATCAACGTCTTGAAACTATCGGTCAGCACCGAGGGTTTGAACTTTTTATAGCCGCCCCAGAACAGACCCAATACGTTCAAATTCTTGACCAACAGGATATTCGCGGGGATTTGTGGCACTTCGCCCGAGGCGAACCCAAGCGGCAGCAGGCGCGCTTCGGGGTTGCAGGCGCGCAACGCGGCTTTGAATTGGTCGCCGCCGATCGGGTCATAGACGACATCGGCCCCGCCCAGCGCCTTGACGACTTCGCGGATGTCGTCGGTTTCGGAATCGATCAGATGGTCGGCACCGGCGGCGCGGCAAATCTCAAGCTTAGCCGGGCCGCGTGCGCTGGCGATGACCTCTGCCCCCATCAGCTTGCCCAGCTCAACCGCGGTCAGCCCCACGCCACCCGATGCGCCAAGCACCAGCAAGCGTTCGCCCGGCTGCAGCCGCGCCTTATAGTCCAAGGCCACATGACTGGTGCCATAGGCGATCAGAAACGCAGCAGCATCGACCGCCGTCATGGCGTCCGGAATCGGTACGCAAATATCCGCAGCGACCGCAGCATATTCGGCAAGCCCGTGGAACCCGCTGTAGGCTGCAATGCGCTGGCCGACGTGCAACCCTGTCACGCCGTCGCCAAGGGCGGTGATTGTCCCCGCAAGCTCCATTCCCAAGGTGACGGGCAGCGCCGGTTTTTCCTGATAGGTGCCTTTTATCACCAGCAGGTCGCCAAAATTCAGACCGCAGGTATCGACCTGAACCAAGACTTCACCATGACGGGGCACGGGTATTTCTATATTTTGCAGGGTCAGGGGCTGATTATGGGCGGTGACTTGCATGGCGCGCATCGGGTGGGTCCTTCTCACTTGGCTGGATGCGAATGGGCCAGAGGGCGCGTGATTTTGCAACCCCATCCGCCTGTGCCATTTGAATGGGCCTAAGGTTTCGGGAAAACGATCCGAACCCTCAGCCCCGGTGCGTTATCCAGCAAACCCAGCATCCCACCATGCAGTTTCACGACCCCCTCAACCAAGCTAAGCCCCAGCCCATTGCCCGGCGTGTGTCGGCTGGCATCCAGACGGTACAGACGGCGCAACACCTTTTCACGCTCAGCTTCGGGGATACCCGCACCATTGTCCGCCACCTCAAGGGTTGGGCGGCCATGGTTGGTGCAAAGCGATATGTTGATCTGGCTACCTTGCGGCGTATGGCGCAGCGCATTTTCGATCAGATTGGCCAACACCTGCCCCAGCAGGTTCTTATCACCATGCACAAAGATTGGCCCGTCCTGTACCTCGCAGACCAGCGACTGATCCTTTGCCATGGCTGCGGGTTCATAAACCTCGGTCATGGTCTGGCACAGGTGCGTTAGATCGACGGGTTTGAAATGCGCCTTGGGTGACCCTGCCTCAACCGAGGCGATCTGCAACAGCGACTGGAACACCGACGCGATCCCGGTCACCTCGTCTTGGGCTTTTGCCAGCAGTGCGCCTTCTTGGGTGTCGGGCGGAACGGTGCGGGCAAGGTCGTCCAGATGTACCGCGACCCGCTGGATCGGCGTTTTTAGATCATGGGCGATGTCAGATGAGACCTGCCGCAGCATCTGGGTTTGCGCCTCTTGCGCGCTGGCCATCTGGTTCACTTTGGTACCAATGCGCACCAGATCATCGGCCCATTGGGCAGACACCCTGACCCGCGCGCCAAGATCGCCGTTCGTCAGATCATCCAACGTACCGCCGATGACCTCGACGTGATGTTTGCTGCGCCGCGCCAGATACAGCCCGCCTGACAGGGCGATCAGCACCGTCGGCAGCAAACTGATCAGCAAGATGTTCAAGAACACCGTGCCCAACGCTTCGATCTGCGCCCGGCTGCGCGCTACGGTCAATTGCCCGCCATAAAGCCGCGTGCTGAGAGACAGGTATTCGCCGTCATATTCGGCCCGGTCGCGGGCCAGCGACACGATATGATAGCCTTCATCATCCCGCGCAATCGCCCCGTTGCCATAGATGCGCCCGGACGGTGTGATATAGCTAAGGATCACGCGGCTGGGATCAGCATCGCGCGATTCACCATCGACCAGCAAGGCGACAGCCCGTGCATTGGGGGCGGCGCGAAACCCTGCAAGGTCCTGCTCCAGATCTGCTCGGATCGCTGTTTCAAACGAATTTTGCGTCACAGCATAGCTGGCCGCAAGGCTCAGCAGGCTGACGGTCGAGAATAGCAGCACCAGCAACAACGCCAACCGAACCGGCATGGACCGCCAAAGCTGTGCAATCCGCCCTGTCATCCGTCGATCCTGTAGCCGGCACCGCGCACGGTATGAATCAGCTCGCGGTCAAAGGGTTTATCCACCTTGGCACGCAACCGGCTGATATGGGTTTCGACGACATTGGTCATGGGATCAAAGCTGATGTCCCAAACCGCCTCAAGCAGCATGGTGCGGGTCTGCACCCTGCCCTTGCGGCGCAGCAGATGTTCGAGCAAGGCAAATTCACGCGGCAAAAGGTCAATATCCTGCCCGCCGCGCGTCACCTTGCGGGTGATCAGGTGCATTTCCAGATCGGCGGCGCGCAGGACCGTTTCCTGCTCCAACGCTTGTGGCCGCCGCGACAGTGCCGCAACCCGAGCCGACAGTTCACCAAAGGCAAACGGCTTGACCAGATAGTCATCACCGCCCGCGTTCAGCCCGCCGATCCGGTCCTCTACGCTGCCCATTGCGGTCAGAAACAAAACTGGCGTGGTGTTGCCTGCACCGCGCAACGTCTTGACCAGCGTCAGCCCGTCAACTTCTGGCAACATCCGGTCGATGATCAGCACATCATAGCTGCCCGAACTTGCTTGAAACAGCCCCTCGCGGCCTTGGGCCACCAGATCAACGGTATGCCCCTCTTCGCGCAGGCCCCGCGCAATATAGCTGCCGGTGGTGGCGTCGTCTTCGACTACGAGCAGTTTCATGTTTGCGGCTCCGTTTCCCGATTTCCTGTTCTGATACCCCATATAGTCACGCCTGACAGCGGTGCAGTGCTGCCTAACAAATTTGTATAGCGCGCCGAAACACTCTGTAACACCGGGCTGCCATTTGGGTGTCATCCCTGAAGATGTAAGGAAACACGCATGACATCCCTTTTCAAATCCCCCCGCCGCGCAATGCCCTTTGTACTGGCAGCCGCACTCGCGTCGACTTCGGCCCTCGCATTGGCCCCGACAACAGCCCTTGCCGTACCTGCCGGTGGCTATGCCGATCTGGTCGAAACCATTTCGCCTTCGGTGGTGTTTATCGAAGTGTCTGGTAAATCCGCGCAATCCGGCCCCAAGATGGACCTGCCCCAAGGCATGCCCGAAGAGTTGCGCCGCCGGTTCGAACAGATGATGCCGAACGGTGATACGCAAGCACAGCCGGTCCAAGGGCTTGGGTCAGGCTTCATCGTCTCGAAGGACGGGCAGATCGTGACCAATAATCACGTGGTCGAAGGGGCTGAAAAGGTCACTGTCAAATTGGCCGATGGCCGCAGTTTTGACGCAACCGTTGTGGGCAGTGATGCCATGACAGACATTGCCCTGCTCAAGATCGAAGCAGACGTTGACCTGCCTGCCGTTACATTCGGATCATCGGACGCCATGCGCGTCGGTGATGAAGTCGTCGCCATGGGCAACCCCTTTGGTCTTGGTGGGACGGTCACAACCGGGATCGTTTCGGCCAAGTCGCGCAATATCAACGCTGGCCCCTATGATGATTTCATCCAGACCGATGCTGCGATCAACCGGGGCAATTCGGGCGGGCCGCTGTTTAACAACGCGGGCGAAGTGATTGGCGTCAACACCGCGATCCTGTCGCCCGGTGGCGGCTCTGTCGGAATCGGCTTTTCGGTGCCCTCTGATCTGGTCCAAACCATCGTGGCCGATCTCGCCGATGACGGCACCATCACCCGCGGCTGGTTGGGCGTGCAGATCCGTCCGATGACCGAAGAAGTCGCTCAGGTTCTGGGCTACGACGCACCTAAAGGTGCGGTGATCGAGGCGGTCGGCGACGATAGCCCCGCCAAGGAGGCCGGGTTGGTAGACGGCGATATCATCCTGTCTTTCAATGGTACTGAGATCAACGAACTGCGCGACCTGACCCGCGCCGTGGCCGAAACCGCCCCCGACGAAACGGCTGATGTTGTTGTCTTGCACAAGGGCGACAAGGTCACCCGCGCCGTCACCATCGGCACCCTTGCCGCAAAAGAGGCGTAAACCCATCTGCCAGCGGGCTTACCTCGTCCAAGCTGGAAGATACACGTCGGCGCGTCCCCCGACCCGCCGACGTTAGCCCGCCCGATTTCGGTGCGGCCCGCATGCCCCGGTGTCGAAGAACCCACCGGGGCATGCTTGGTCTTTAGATCAGTTCAGATCGTCGCCTCGAACAGCTTGCGCAGGTTTTCTGTGGTCAACGTGACCGGATTGCCGCCGCAAGATGGGTCCTCTAGCGCCATGGCGACCAGATCATCGATACGGTCCCCCGTCACGCCCATTTCAGACAGTCTGCGCGGAATGGCAAAGCTGTCGTTGAAATCCTGCACAAAGCTGCGGAACCCGTCATAGCCGCCATCAATGCGCAGATACCCCGCTGCACGGTCAAACCGGTCGCGGATCATGCTTTCGTTCAGGTCCAGAACCGCTGGCATACACACGGCATTGGTGGTCCCATGATGGGTGTTGAATACCGCACCAACCGGATGGCTCATCGCGTGAATTGCCCCCAGACCTTTTTGAAACGCAGTGGCCCCCATCGCCGCGGCTGACATCATTTGTGCGCGTGCCTCGATGTCCGTGCCATCGGCATAGGCGCGGGGCAGATAATCAATGACCAAACGCATGCCTTCCAGCGCGATGCCTTGCGACATCGGGTGGTAAAACGGGCTGCTGAACGCTTCGACACAATGCGCAAAGGCATCAAGGCCGGTACCCGCCGTGATATGTTTCGGCATGCCCACCGTCAGTTCAGGGTCGCAGATCACAACCGTCGGCAACACCTTGGGGTGGAAAATGATCTTTTTGACGTGTGTTTGCGAATTGGTCAGGACCGACGCCCGCCCGACTTCGGACCCCGTGCCAGCGGTCGTTGGCACAGCGATGATCGGCGCGATGGCATCTGCATCAGCGCGGGTCCACCAATCGCCTACATCCTCGTAATCCCAAACGGGGCGCGTTTGTCCCGCCATGAATGCGACCATCTTGCCCAGATCAAGGCCCGACCCGCCGCCAAAGGCGATCACCCCATCATGGCCGCCGTCACGGTAGACTTGCAAGCCTGCGGCAAGGTTAATCTCGGTCGGGTTAGCGTCTACTTCAGAGAACATGGCGCGCCCAAGACCCGCCGCCTCTATCAGATCCAAGGTCCGCGTCGTGATGTCCATCGTTGCCAGCCCCTTGTCGGTGACCAGCAAGGGTTTTTTGATACCAGCGGCCTCACAGGCTTTGCCAATCTCGGCAATACGGCCCGCACCAAAACGCATCGCGGTGGGGTAGGACCAGTTGTTTTTCAGCTCCATAGGATCACGCCTTTTTCAGATGGTAAGATTTGGGACGCGTCAGCGCCTGATAGCCAAGCACGGACAGTCCGGCACCGCTGCCCGTGTCCTTGCAGCCGGTCCAGCATAATGCCGGATCAAGGTAATCACAGCGGTTCATAAACACTGTGCCAGTTTCCAGCTGTGCGCCGATGGCATCAGCGGCGTCAACGTCTTTCGTAAAAATCGCAGCCGTCAGACCGAACTGACAATCATTCATCAATGCAATCGCTTCGCCATCGTCCTTGACCGGCATGATGCCGACCACGGGGCCGAAACTTTCGTCGCGCATGACGCGCATTTTGTGGGTCACGTTCGTCAGGATCTGCGGGGTTAGATATGCCGCGCCATCATCCTGCGCAAAAGGGGCTATCAATGCGGTCGCACCATCAGCCACAGCCTCGGCGATCTGCGCACGTACCTCTGCCGCAAAGCGCACATTCGCCATCGGGCCAATGGTCGTTTCCTGTTCCAACGGATTGCCAAGCTTGAGGGTGCCAACCCATGCCACTGCCTTTTCGACGAAAGCATCATAAAGACTTTCGTGGACGTAAATCCGCTCAATCCCGCAACAGCACTGCCCGGCATTGAACATCGCGCCGTCCATCAGCCCGTCAACGGCGGCATCAAGGTCGGCGTCAGCGCGCACGTAACCGGGGTCTTTGCCACCAAGTTCCGTCGCAACGGGCGTGAATGTCCCGGCGGCTGCGATCTCCATGGCTTTGCCTCCGCCGACAGAACCGGTAAAGTTGACGAAGTCGAACTGGCGTTCGGCGATCAGGGTCGATGTCGTTTCATGGTCAAGGAACACATTCTGAAATACGTCCGCCGGAATACCAACCGCATGAAAGGCCTCGGCCAGCCGTTCACCCACTTGCAAGGTCTGCGTGGCATGTTTCAGCACGACCGTATTTCCTGCGATCAGCGCCGGGGCGACCGTGTTGATCGCCGTCATATAGGGATAGTTCCACGGGGCCACGACCAGCACTACGCCACGCGCCTCGCGGGTGATTTTGCGGGTGGCTTTTTCGCTGTCTTCGACAATCATCGGGGCCAGCGCCTGTTCGGCGATATCCGCCATGTAGCTGGCACGTTCGTTAAAGCCGCCAAATTCGCCGCCATAGCGGACGGGTCGGCCCATCTGATGGGCAAGCTCAATCGCCATACGGTCGGTCGTCCTGCCAACCTCGGTCACGCCAGCACGGACCAAGGCGATCCGCTCGGCCAAAGGCCGTGCTGCCCAAGCACCTTGCGCAATTTTCGCCTTGGCACACTGCGCACGGGCGGCATCCAACGACAGCGCGGGACGTTCCAAATAGACCGATCCATCAATCGGAGAGATACATTTCAGGGTTTTTGCCATGCTCTATACTCGCTCGAATCCGCGGTTGATTTCCCAGTCCGTCACAATCTTGTCGAACTCTTCCTGCTCCCACTCTGCGGCGCGGGTGTAGTGGTCGACGACACCGTCGCCAAAGGCTTCGCGCAGCATCGCAGAGCCGCGCAAGGTTTCGGTCGCGGCCCGCAATGAACGAGGAATTTCGGTCACATTGGTGTCTTCATACACGTCGCCCCTGGTCGGTTCCTGAAGCGTCAGCTTTTCCTCAATCCCCTTTAGGCCTGCTGCCAGCAATGCAGCCTGCGCCAGATAGGGGTTCAGATCAGAGCCACCAATCCGGCATTCAACGCGAATGCCCTTGGTACCCTCACCACACAAGCGGAACCCCGCTGTGCGATTATCCACGGACCAAACCGTCTTGGTCGGCGCAAAGGTCCCTTTGGCAAAGCGCTTGTAGCTGTTGATGTAGGGGGCCAGAAAATATGTAAAATCAGGTGCATAGGCAATCAACCCGGCCATAAAGTGCCGCATCAGGTCGGACATGCCCAGCTTGGCGTCCTTGTCATAAAACAAGGGGACCCCGTCTTTCCACAATGACAAATGCACATGGCTGGAGGATCCGACTTTGTCCGCCGACCATTTCGGCAGGAAGGATGCGGAAAATCCCTGCTGAAAGGCGATTTCCTTGACGGCTTGCTTGGCAATGGTGTGATTATCGGCGCAGGCCAAGGCGTCAGCATAGCGGATGTTCAGTTCCTGCTGCCCGATTTCAGCCTCGCCCTTGGTGCATTCCACGGGGATTCCAGCACCCACCAGATGGTTGCGCAAAGGCTGCAAAAACGTTTCTTCTTTGGTGGTCTGGAACAGGCAATAATCCTCATTATGGCCGTTCAGCGGGATGAGGTTGGTGTATTTCTCTTTCTGCAAAGTCCGGTAATCGCCCTCGAACAAGAAAAACTCAAGCTCCGTCGCCATCATGGCATCGAACCCCAGTTCTTTCATTCGAACGATCTGCTTTTGCAGCATGCCGCGCGGCGCGTGAGGAACCGGCGCGTGGGTATGGTGATCCAGCACATCGCCAAGCACCAGAACCGTTTTGTCAAGCCAAGGCACATGGCGCAGGGTGGACAGATCAGGCCGCAAAACATAGTCACCATAGCCAGTTTGCCAGCTGGTCGATGCAAAACCTTCCGGCGTGGACATCACCAGATCAGTGGCCAGCAGGTAATTGCAGCAATGAGTTTCCACGTGGGAATGGTCGATGAAATTGCTGACGTGAAAACGTTTGCCCATCAAGCGTCCCTGCATGTCGACTAGTGCCACAAGCACCGTGTCCACCGCACCGCTTTCCGCCAGTTCCCTGAGCCGGTCGAATGAAAGATTGCCCATCTGAAAACGTCCCTTTGTAATATGAAAGGGCCGTTCGTAATCGCAGCCCGTTCGGGCAGTCTATCCTAGGGATCAAACAAAAGTGTAGGGGGGATGCACCTTGATTAGGCGTTCGCGCGCACCATCCCCGATCCACATGATTTATAAAGCTATTTTTCCGAAATACGCCGCTTCTTATTGCAGATTGCAAACGCTATCCTTGGTCCCTGCCAAGAGAAACCATCCGACGATCACCTATAAGTGCGGCATCAACACCAATTGTTTCAGTGCCCTGCCCATAATCGTGCGCACCAATTATATGTCCCGCAGAAGGGTCAAGTAGCTTTGGTCTGAACACCGCTGTCGTTAACTGCGACAGATCAGTGGGTTAGGAAAAAGAATGCGCCCTTTTACCAAATTTGCAACGCAACTCTGCCCCCAAGTCTTACTCGATCCGCTCCTCTGCGTTTGCCCAAAAATCTTTGCGTGATACGGGTAATTTGGCTTGGATCCGGGCCGATCAGATCAAGGCCATTCTTTCAGCGCGCTCTGGGTCGGGGAAAGGACGATACAGCGCGATGTCCACTTCGCCCACCATTTGATGAACCGTTGTGTATAGCCGCTCGACGTTTTCGTCGCTGGTTGCCGTAAACCGGAATGCCATATCCAGCTGCGTCATATCTTCGACCTCGATCTCCAGCAAGAAATCACGTGCGCGCGGCGCCCCAAAGCCCAGCTTTCGACGGCATAGCCGCCAAGACTGGATGACGCCGTTTGATTTAAGATGCCCCATCCACGCCTCGACAGCGACAGCGAACCCCACGGCTTTGGCGTTGTCTTTTAGATCTACAGAGCAATGATAAAGATTCATGCAAATCCCCTTACAAAATGCAGGGTCAAGCTCGCAGAAGAATGCTACCAAAGCCTTAAGCGAAATGGCGCGGACCCTCGACAAAAAACCGAAACTGGCCATTCATGGGTGCGGCCTGAACCACCACCTTGAACTAGGTCTCTGTAAAATGTCGCGGGATTGACGCCAGAGTTATTTCCCCTCTTCGGGCACGCAGGCACAACACACTGGTCGGCGTGGCCCCAGACATGATTTTCGGCAGCATTGATACCGTCACCGGCGCAGCGACAGAGATGTCTACGATGGCTATGCCGCAGTGCCCAGAACCACGGCTGCTATACCTAACTTGTGGGGCCCTTTTTGTCGCGCAGCCATGGGCGCGCGCCGATAAAGCCCGACCATCCCATACCGGATCGTAACGTCAACTTGGCGACACCTCGTTAACCCCCACCATTCATGCCCTTTGTATCTGCTTTCCAAAGGGTGCCAGAGAGAGTAGGCATCCCAATCACTAAAGTTTTGGGACAGATCATGGCGCAAAAGGCCACCATTTATAAAGTTGAACTTTCAGTCTCCGACATGGATCGCCACTATTATGCGACCCATAAACTAACCGTTGCCAAGCACCCCTCAGAGACGGATGAACGGCTGATGGTGCGCCTTGTTGCATTTGGTCTAAATGCCCATGAGCATTTGGAAATGACAAAGGGGCTTTCAACCGATGATGAACCAGACATCTGGCAAAAAAGCCTGAGTGGCGAGCTTGATGTATGGGTGGCATTGGGCCTTCCAAGCGAGAAGGTGATGCGTCAGTCCTGTGGCAAAGCCGCCAAGGTGATTGTCTATCCCTATGGCGGCAAGACTGCCGAGATGTGGTGGGACAAGATCAAAAATAGTACCACCCGTTTTGACAATCTTCAGGTGATCAATTTTTCCGAAACCGACACAGGCGCACTCGCAAAAATGGCGAGCCGTGCGATGAAGCTTCAGATCAATATTCAGGACGGCGAGGTGATGGTCAGTGTCGATGACAGCATCGTTTATGTCACACCTGTAAAATGGAAGAGTGCTGCATAATTCACAGTTACGCGCCACGAAGACCGGGTTGAATGGCTTAGTGGTGGTCACCTCAATAAAATCAGCCTCGCCAATTTCCGTAGCACCGATTGTTGTGGCCAACGATGTGTTGAGCGGACTTAGGGTGCGATGCTGCGAGGCAGAAAATTGCTGGGATGCGCCAGAAACACCCGGATGCCGCGACAAGCACAAAGATCCCAAAACCAACCTTGCGCTATCCTGACAGCCGAGAATAAGAAATGATCTACCAAGAAGGCCAACGACACCTTCAACGGAGCGCTGTTTCTTAGCCAAGTACAGCCTACAGCCCGCACTCAGTTTGACAAAAAATCTATATGATATCTTCAAGAAGTTGTGGGGCGACGCACAGGCTTTACCTTGTGCGACACAAACCGTTACGATTCACCCAAAGGTGTTAGCCCCCTAAAACCAAATTTTCAGGCCATCAGTTAGGCTTCTTTTGCTCCACAGATTGCATCAAGGCCACGCAAAATTTCTGCCAACTCGTTCCGAGCTAAGCTGACTCGTCGCGCCATCCTGTCTTCGTCGCGCCCTGCCAAAACCAAGACAACATCCAGTACCGTATCTGAATGTCTCATCAGCTCAATCAGGTTCTCGCCAGTTGGAGCATAGGTTGCAGATATCCAGTTTTTGGCTGTCCGTTCGCTGGCTCCTGTCCACCTGGCTGTATCTTTCGCCGCTCGGCCTGCCCCACCCAATTCTTGAGACAATGCTGTACTGATGGCGTTTCGGTACTCTGACGCAGAAATGCGCCCTTTGCCGTCCCGATGAAACGAGCTGCCCTTTTTATGCAACATGTTTCCCCTCCTCTCTCGGTAAGATTGAGGGGAGAATCGCAATGTCACCGTGCGGGTTTGCAAATTTAAAATACTGGAGGACCATCGCATTGAGTTGGCCAGACAATGACCCTGAAGAAGATGGCCGACGCAAAGCGGCGCAATACGTCCGCATGTCGACAGAACATCAGAGGTATTCGACTGAAAACCAAGCCGACGCGATATTGCGATATGCGGATGAACGTGGCTACCGGATCATCCAAACCTATTCAGACGCTGGAAAAAGCGGCTTGCGTATTCAAGGGCGCGCTGGCCTCACTCGGCTGATTGAAGACATTCAAGCAGGACAAACAAGGTTCCAAACTGTTTTGGTTTATGACATCAGCCGTTGGGGGCGTTTTCAGGACGCTGATGAAAGCGCGTATTACGAATACATTTGCAAACGCGCAGGCATATCTGTCGAGTATTGTGCAGAGCAGTTTGAAAACGACGGCAGCCCGGTCTCCACCATCGTCAAAGGCGTCAAGCGCGCCATGGCAGGCGAGTACAGTCGCGAGCTGTCTCAGAAGGTCTTTGCCGGTCAGTGCCGCCTCATTGAATTAGGTTACAGGCAAGGAGGCCCGCCCGGTTTCGGACTTAGACGGATGCTGATTGATGAGACAGGCCGGAAGAAAGGCATCCTCGCACGCGGTGAACACAAGAGCATCCAAACGGACCGTGTCACGCTTGTGCCAGGACCTGACGACGAGATCGCTATCGTAGATCAAATATTCCATAGCTTCGTTGAGGATGGCCGATCAGAGAGTAAAATCGCCGCAGACCTTAATGCGCGGGGGATCAAAACCGATCTAGATCGCAACTGGTCACAAGCCGTCGTGCGTCAAATACTGACCAACGAAAAGTACATCGGCAATAACATCTGGAACCGCAATTCATTCAAATTGAAAAAGCGTCACGTCCGCAACGATCCCACAAACTGGGTGCGTTCAGTTGGTGCCTTTGAAGCCATTGTCAGCACTGACCTGTTTGCTGCTGCCGGTGCTATCATCGGCTCGCGATTACATCGGATGTCTGACGCGGAAATGCTTGAAGGGCTAAAAGAGACCTTAGAGCAGAACGGTTTTCTATCTGGATTTGTGATCAACGAAGCCGCAGCCTTGCCCTCGAGCGGCGCGTATCAAAGCCGGTTCGGCAGTCTGCTCAGGGCCTACAGTCTTGTGGGTTTCAAGCCCGACAGAGACTATGGATACATCGCGATCAACAAGCGGCTGCGTAGCGTCCATACGGAGATTATTCAGGATATCGTTTCTGGCATTGAAGGTGGGGGTGGACTGGTCGAACGTGACCCTCAATCAAACATACTTACCATCAACGATGAGTTTACGGTTTCAATCGTGATAGCCCGTTGCATGCAAACGAACGCAGGTGCGTTTCGGTGGAACATCCGCCTCGAAACCGGGCACCTACCGGACATGACGATCGTCATCCGGATGGGGCAGGACAATGAACTGCCTCTGGACTATTATTTGCTGCCGACCTTCGACATGACCACGTCCAAGTTGCGCTTGTCTGAACACAATGGTCTTTCTATGGATGCATACCGCTTCGACGATCTTACCCATTTTTTCGAGATGTCGGCACGCGCTCCACTTCTGGAGGTGGCGTGATGACCAGTGCTTCTGGTGCGCTTACTGTTCTGGTTCCGGTCAATGCAATCACGGTGGTTAATCCAAGGGTCCGCAATCAAAAGGTGTTCGACGAAATCACCGCCAACATCGCGGAACTCGGGCTGAAACGGCCTATAACAGTCGCAGCCAGAGAACTGGAGGGAGATAGCGCGCCAACATATGAATTGGTTTGCGGCCAAGGCCGTTTGGAAGCCTTCAAAGCCCTTGGTCAGTCGGAAATTCCCGCGATTGTCATCAAAGCAAGCAGCGAAGACTGCCTTGTCATGAGCTTGGTCGAAAACCTCGCGCGACGGCAGCACCGCTCGATTGATTTGTTGCGAGACATTCGAAGGCTCAAAGAAAGCGGTTACTCAGAGCCGGAGATCGCGGCCAAAACACAGCTCTCAACCAAATATGTTCACGGTGTCATCAAGTTGTTGGAAAGCAAAGAGCACCGCTTGTTGCGCGCGGTGGAAGGCGGAAAAATTCCCGTCAGCGTCGCGGTCGACATTGCCGACGCAGATGATGTTGGGGTGCAGACGATCCTTAGGCAGGCCTATGAGAAAAAGCTCCTGCGCGGCGGACGGCTACTTTCAGCAAAACGGCTTGTCGAAGCGCGTCAAAAGCACGGCAAAGGTCGCGCATCGACTGATACCCGCCCCCAGAAGAGCCTATCGGTTGCGAGTTTACTGAGAACTTATCAGAACGACGTCGAAAGGAAGAAAATCCTTTTGCGTAAGGCGCATGCAACGCGCAGCGAAATGCTGTTTCTCACGCAGTCGCTCAAAACTCTTATGGCAGATGAAAACTTTGTCACCTTGCTGCGTGCTGAAGGACTGGCAAGCATGCCGAGGGCAATCGGAGATCGGATCATGCGATTAAAGGACGCGCCGGTATGATTGCGACCCCAAAAGAACACGCGGTTGCGGCAGCTTTTGAACGCGAATTATTGACCGTCCCGTTTGACCGGATCGCGCCGCTTTATCTGGTGACCCCGCAGAAGAAATCCAGCATCAAATTCAGACAAATCGCGGCATCTATTCGAGACATTGGCATTGTAGAACCGATGGTGATCGCGCGTGATCCGCACGACCCTGAGCAATACACCTTGCTTGACGGACATCTCCGCTTCGCGGTCTTAAAAGACCTCAAGGAGACGGATGCACGTTGCCTAGTGTCGACTGATGACGAAGCTTTTACCTATAACAAGCGGATCAACCGTCTGGCCACAATTCAAGAGCACAAGATGATCCTGCGTGCGCTATCATTGGGTGTCCCTGAAGCGCGTTTAGCCCGCGCACTCGACGTGAACATAAAGACCATCAAAGAAAAGCGTCGCCTGTTGGACGGCATTTGCGACGAGGCGGCGGAACTACTCAAAGATAAACAGGTTGCCCTGAGCGGCTTTCAAATTCTCAAGAAGATGAAACCGATGCGCCAGATTGAAGCAGCACAGCTGATGGTTGCCATGAACAAGTTCACGATCAATTACGCGCGGTCTCTGCTTGCGGCAACACCGGAAACCATGCTTGTCTCGGCAGCCACACCGAAACAGATCAAAGGAATTTCCCGCGAACAGCTTGATCTAATGGAGCGCGAGTCCGCCAATCTTGAGCGAGAGGTACGTCTTGTCGAAGACAGCTACGGTGCTGATCATCTCGATCTGGTATTGGCGCGGGGGTACATCTCCAAACTGATGACCAGCGATCGAATTACCCGATACCTATCGTTGCATCAACCAGATTACGTGCCGGCATTTGAAAAGATCACGGAGACTGAGGCTTTCGCATCCTAAATTCTTCGAGGCGCTTGCTAAGATTTGGGGCCCCGGCCCTATCAAGCGCGAAGACTGCAGGAGAGCGGCCACCTTGGCCACGCGGGCCTACCCTTCAACTTCCGCGATTTCGATAACATTTACCATTGAATGCAAATTAGCTCAGCCATCGCGGTCACACGCTGCCAACACAACCAACGTCTACTAAGCCCTAATATGCTAATAGTGGTCTTGGCGGGCTTGTCGCCTGCGTTCGCTCTCATCATCGCAAATTCGCTATGCGCATCCACTAAACAGATTTGATGGATCAAATACCGTAGGGTTTATGAGAAGCAGCTTCTCAGTCGTCATGTCGCCATCAGGGCTGGAAGCATACTCGTTGGGTCGGAGTGAGGTGCCGCTGGTTTATCAGGAGCCTGCCTCGTTCATTTTCCTTTGTTTGATTTCGTAGTCACCCGACGACAGCATGCCATTGTCCGGTGCTTGATGAACTGGAAGGTTTGCTGGATCATATCGTTGAGACGAGCAATCCATCAGTGATTGCTGCCTATGAGAAAAAGATCATAAAGCTGGAAACTGAAAAGCAGATCTTGGCTAATGAATTGGATAAAAAGGTCAAACCAAACTACACCTTCGAGCCAATGTCCGAACTTTCCATGACATTCACCTCAAGCCTTTGGAATATCTGAAAAAACGGCACGTTGGCGCAGCATAAAACAGTGCTCAGATAGCTATTTTCAGCGCCGCTAACGTACTCACGCGGAAACGGGCCTCAAACGCCGCAAGCGGCTGTTCCGACTGACTGTTTAGGAAATTTTCGTGGTAAATGTAAATGGTGCACCCGGAGCGATTCGAACGCCCGACCCCCTGATTCGTAGTCAGGTACTCTATCCAGCTGAGCTACGGGTGCACTGGCCATCAAACATTCGATCGTCGCTTGATGTTGGGGGTGAAATAGGGTGCGCGCCCGTCAGCGTCAAGCAGAAAAAGCCCAAATGTGAGTTTAAAATTCGACAAGCGCAGTAGATGGAAAATCACCACCAGCCATTTCAAAAGGAGACCTCGACGGCCACCTTTAGCGGCACGACGGTTCGGCCAAAAATATAGGGCAAAAAGCCGGAAATTTTGAAAACCAAAGCGCTGGCGCATTCGGATTGACCCTGCGCCATGCCAATCAGCGCTGGTACGATCTGACCTCGTTCGCCAAAGCTATTGCTAGCGCACGCCGGTTCGACAATCGTTCAGGAAAGCACGCGCTAAAAGGTGCCGTCGCCTTTTGGGAGCGTTATCTTGAATACCGTGCCCGAAGCCCCTGTTTCGGCCAACTCCAGCACCCCGCCATGGCCGCGTATCAATTCCGCGGCAATGGCCAGACCAAGACCCGAACCACCCTTGCGCGCGCCGCCCCTGAAGGCCGTGAACAGATGCTCTTGTGCCTTTTTCGGTAAGCCCGGACCACTATCGTGAACTTCTACGCACCAGTATTTCGGGTGATCCACAGCCGTTACGCTGATGTGGCCCGGCTCTCCGGTTGCGGCGATCGCCTGACGGGCGTTGCGAACCAGATTGGCAAGCACACGGTAAATCTGTTCGGGATCGGCACGGATCGTCAAATCCTGCGGTATGTGGCTGGTAAATCCGATTTTGGCATCGCCGACGGCAAGACGTTCACTGACCACGACATCATCAACAATGTGGCCCAACGATACCACCGTAAGCGTCGGACCGGGTTCTTCTGCCTTGCCAAAGGCAAGCGTCGATTCGCACAGATGTACAGCCCGGGTGATCGAACTGACCAGCTTGGGGGCCATCCTTTTGACGGTTGGGTCTTCGGACATCTCGATACGGTCAGTGAAAAGCTGTGCCGATGTCAGAATATTACGCAAATCATGGCTGATCTTGCTCACGGCCTGCCCCAACTGCGCCAGCCGTTCTTTCTGGCGCAAGGCCTGTGTCAGCTCGGTCTCAAGCTTCATCAAAGCTTCTTCAGCTTCGCGCACCTCGGTGACACCGGCAGAGGGCGTGATGATGCGCCGCGCGTCTTCGGGGGCCAAAGCATAGTTCTGCATATGCCCGACAACCCCTTTGATCGGCTTTAGCAAGAACGCCCGCATCGCCAGAAACAGCAAAAAGGCGGTGATGAACGAAATAACAGCCGACAGGATCAGGATACGAATCCCGTAATCCAGCATCGCCGTGCGCAACGGGGCCGTTTCCATCGTGATCTCGATCAACTGACCTGCATCCTGCACCGGGGCACCGATAACGCGGATAACGCCGTCCTGGCTGTCGGCCAGTTGCAAAAACGCATCCCTGATCAGGACCAACGCCGAGGCATCGCGCAAATCATAGGTGCCTTTGATCGCAATCGGCATGGGCGACGACAAAACAAGTTGACGCACCTCGTCGCGGCGCAGCACCACATTGAACACCTCGGCAGTGCGCAGCAATTCCGCTTCAAGTTCAGGATCGATCATATCGTTTGCCAGCAACGTCAAAGACGCAATTTGCGCACGTTGAAGCCGGTTCATCATATATTCTTCGCGAAACCGCGCAATTGACGGCACAAAGATCAGGATTTCAGCCAACATCACAAAGATGGTGGTCAAGATCAGCAATCTACCAGAGAGGGAGCGGAACATACCTGTGCTCTAGGGAATGAAGCGCTGCACAAACCGCACCACGGCCTTGACCAGATCGCTCTCGAACAGGCGCGGGGTGAAATAGGCCCCGGCAGCACGTTTGTTTACTTCGCCAATGGTGGGATACGGTGCAACCATGCCGGCAATCTGGCTCATTTTCATGCCGTTTGCCAGCGCCAATGCCCACAGGTTGATCAATTCACCCGCCTGATAGCCGACAATGCTGACGCCAACCGGGCGGCCCTTGACGACCATCACCTTGATCAGCCCTTTGGTTTTCCGTTCAGCGATGGCGCGGTCGTTGTGGTTATAGTGGAACCGCACGACTTCAACCTTGTCGCCATGTTCATCTTTTGCCTGCGCTTCGGTCAGGCCGACTTGCGATAATTCCGGATCGGTATAGGTCGCCCAAGGGATGTGCGACGTTTTTGCCTTGGACGGGATCGCAAACATCAGCGACCGGATCACGACGCCCGCGTGATAGCCCGCAACATGGGTGAACTGCAGCCCGCCTGCCACATCACCAATGGCATAGACCTTGCGATTGGTGGTGCGCAGGGACGCGTCAACCTTGATGCCATTGCGAATCGGCTCGACCCCGGCCTTTTCCAAATCCAGCTTGTCAGTGTTCGCTTTGCGCCCCACCGCGACCAGCAAATGCGATCCCTTGAAAACGCGGCCATCCTTCGCTTCGACCTCGATTGCGCCCACGTCGCCGCGAATGTCAGCGGCCAGCGCGCCCTCGGCAATCACTACCCCTTCGTCCTTGAGCGATTGCAACACGACCTGCGCCATTTCAGGGTCGTCCTTGGCCAAGGCCTTGTCCCCTTCGATCACAGTAACTTTGCAACCCATCCGGATATGCGCCTGCGCCATTTCCATGCCGATGGGTCCCCCGCCGATGATCAACAAATGCTCGGGTTTTTCACGCAGCTCGAACAGGGTTTCGTTGGTCTCGTAGGGGGTCTTGTCCAGCCCGGGCATCGGCGGCACCAAGGGGGATGACCCCGTCGCAATCACGATACGGCGGGCCTTGATGATCGTGTCGCCCGCCTGCACCTCATCCTCCGAGATAAAGCGGCCAAATTCACGAATCACATTGATGCCAAAGCCTTCGAACCGCTCCTGACTGTCCACCGGGGCGATCTGCGCGATGACGTCCGCGACGTGATCCTTGGCCGCCGCGTAATCGACCACGCCAGCAGCATCGGCAACACCGAATTGCGCGCTGTGCTGCTGGCTATAGGCCGCCTTGCCCGTCGCGATCAGCGCTTTTGAAGGAACGCACCCATAGTTCAGGCAATCGCCCCCCATCTTGTGACCCTCAAGCAACACAACATCTGCGCCCATCTGCGATGCGCCCGCCGCCACAGACAACCCGCCAGAGCCGGCCCCAATAATCAAAAGATCGGTCTTGATACGGTTCATTTCAGCAGTTCCTTCTTGCCAGTCACGGCTTTGATGATGATGGGCAGCAAGGATAATGCGCATAGGCCCAGAATAGGGAGCAATATTTGGGGTTCGAATATGATCCCGAAATTCGGCGTCTCGCCGCGGGCAAAAACCGCCCCCAGCCCCGCCCCAACCGAAGAGTAAACTAGCGAACCGGGGATGATTCCCAGAAAGGTTGAGATGACAAAGCGGTGCAACATCACCCCAAGGAATGCGGGGATTAGGTTCGCGACGAAAAACGGCACCGCGGGGATCAGCCGGATAAGAAACAGCATCGACCATTGGTTGTTGTCGATTCCGTCCTTGATTTTGCGCACCATCCCTTCAGAGGCGTCCATACGCGCCTTAAGCTTTTCGCCAAGCCCCATGCGCGCAGCCGTAAATATCAATACCGCCCCGACTGTGGCACCGGTAACGTTGAACATTGCGCCAAAAATCGTCCCAAACAAGAAACCGCCGGTAATCGTCGCGATCCCCGCACCGGGCAATGAAAATGCAACGATCATGATATAAGCTGCAACGAACACCAGCACCGTCAGCCCATAATTTGCGTCGCGAAAGGCGATCAGCGCCTCGCGGTTGTCGCGCAGCGTCTCGAAATTCAGATAATCGCGCAGGGTGAAGAACCCGATGGCCGCGACCACCGCAATCACCATCAGTGGCAAGTATCGAAGCCACGCGGGTTTGTCGGTATGCTGGTCGGACATGTATCGGATCGCTTTCAATTCTACGGCCGCAAGACCTATCTGTTATAGATGGCCCTAAACCGCCAAGGCAGGTAGGGGGATCACGGGTGCTTGATCACAAACCCTGCTTCCGGGGCAAAACCGGGGACTTCACTGTCATATTGAAACATTCGCGCCGGGATTTGCCGAATTTATTGCAATGATGCGAATTTAGCCGCCCCAAGGGTTTGACTTGAGCGCGCAGCACCTTTAGAGGCAGGGCTTGAATTGACAGTGATGTGCCGAATCCGGTGCAAACCTAAAGTATAAAGTGGAGTCGGAGCGATGAAACGCACCTTTCAACCTTCAAACCTGGTGCGCAAGCGTCGCCACGGTTTTCGCGCACGCATGGCAACAAAAGCGGGCCGCAAGATCATCAACTCGCGCCGCGCACAAGGCCGGGCTAAACTGAGCGCGTAATTCGCGTTTTCGGTTCTTGCAAGATATGACACCGTCGGAGGCACCCATGGATGGCAAAACAGCCACCCAAAGGGAAACGCCACCGGCGGTTTCTTTGCGTTTGACAACGCTTAAGAACAGGCCAGATTTTCAGCGCGCGACCAGATCACCCCGCGTGGCGATGCCCGGCTTTATCCTACAGATGCGCAAACGCCATGAAGGCGAGGCCGAGGGGATTCGCGTTGGCTTTACCTGTTCCAAGAAAGTCGGCAATGCCGTCGCACGCAACCGTGCCAAAAGGCGCCTGCGCGAAGTCGCACGTCTGGCGCTGCCATGTCAGGGCCTTGACGGCATGGATTATGTTTTGGTCGGACGTCAGGGAGCCACGTCCACCCTGCCTTTCTCCCAGATGCAGGATGATTTTTCCAAAGCACTCGGAATCCTGCACGGCAAGCTAAGATGACCCCCCTAGCGCGTCTACTGGCCCTTCCCGTGAAAGGGTATCGGCTGATCTTCAGCCCGTGGGTCGGGCATAATTGCAGATATCACCCCACGTGCAGCGCCTATGCCCTCG
>NZ_JBFEKM010000048.1:0-24510 GCF_041552635.1 Sulfitobacter sp. | reverse complement strand
TTGAAAAAATCGCGCTCAGCCACGAAGCTGTCATTCGTAGCTTGGATGGAGCCACGCCCAAAAAGGTGATCGTTGTGCCCGGACGGATCGTTAATGTCGTTGCCTAAACGCCGCTTTTTGCTTGCTTTGCCACTGCTTGCGATTGCCGCCTGCGGGTTCCAGCCCGTCTATGGCACCGGCGGCAGCGGCGAGGCCTTACAGAATAGCGTGCAGGTGGACGCCCCCGACGATGCGTTTACATACATGTTGGTCCGTGAAATCGAAACACGCTTGGGTCGGCCCGATGCACCCCGCTATGCACTGGCTCTCCAGATCGAGACTCGAGAAGAAGGCCTCGCCATCGACAGCGCCGACAACACAACGCGCTATAATCTGATCGGATCGGCGGATTTCGCCCTGCGCGATCTGGGGACGGGGCAAATCGAAACCTCAGGCAAGGTCGAAAACTTTACCGGCTATTCCGCGACCGGATCAACGGTGGCCACGCTGGCGGCGGAACGTGATGCACAAATCCGGCTGATGACCATGCTGGCCGACCAGATCGTAACCCGACTGTATGCGACCGACCTGACACCATGAAACTGCCCCCCCGCGATGCCACCGCCTATTTCAAAAAGCCTGACCCAAATAAAACAGGTCTGTTGATCTATGGCGGCGACGCAATGCGTGTGGCGTTGAAACGGCAAGAGTTCCTCAAGGCACTGTTAGGGGCCAATGCCGAGGAAGAAATGCGGCTAACGCGCATTCAGGCGGCCGACCTGCGCCGCGATCCGCCGATGCTGCTGGACGCCATCAAAGCCGTCGGATTTTTCCCCGGCCCCCGCGCAGCTTTCGTCGAGGACGCCAACGATAATATTGCGAAGATCCTGATTGATGCGCTGGCAGACTGGCAACCGGGCGATGCGCAGATCATCGTGACGGCGGGCGACCTCAAGAAAACATCAAAGGTGCTCAAGGCGTTTGAGGCCCATAAAGCTGCCTTTGCCACACCAATATATGACAATCCACCTGATCGGGCAGAAATCGAACGCATTCTGGCCGACGCGCGCCTAAGCCCCGAACCCGATGCCATGGGCGCGCTGACCGAATTGGCGCGCGTATTAGATCCGGGCGATTTCCGACAGATGGTCGAAAAAATCATGCTGTATAAAATCGGTGATACCAGCCCGCTATCAGCCGAAGATGTCGCCAATTGCGCGCCCACCTCGACCGAAGCCGAGGTGGACGATATCTTACATGTCGTTGCCGAAGCGCGCGCGGGCGATATCGGCCCCGTGATGGCCAAGCTGCAAGCCCAAGGCGTGAATGCCGTGACACTGATCATCATGGCGACCCGCCATTTCCGTACCCTTTACCGCATTGCCAGCAACCCCGGTGGTCAGATCTGGGGCGTTCGCGACCGTGACCGCGCCATGCGCCAGGCTAAAAACTGGGGCGCAGCAAAGCTGGAAACAGCGCTGACCGTACTGACCGATACCGATCTGACGCTGCGATCAGCGGGACAACACGCACCGACGATGGCATTGGTTGAACGCGCATTCATTCGCCTCGCTATGCTGGGCGCACAACGCTAAATTTAGGCGATATTCCTTGGGAGGGAATCAAATGTACAAAGTCATCGGAGCCACCAAATCTCGCGCCCTGCGCGTCATGTGGATGCTGGAAGAATTGGGCGAAGCTTACGAACATGTCGCCTGCGGCCCACGTTCGGACGAAGCAAAGCAATACAATCCGTCAGGCAAGATTCCTGCGCTGGTCGACGGGGATGATGTGCTGACTGATTCTGTCGCGATCATGCAGTATCTGGCCGACAAGCACGGCAAACTGACCGCCCCCGCAGGCACACCGGCCCGCGCACGTCAGGATGCGATGACATTTTGGTTGATCGACGAAATGGACGCGATCCTTTGGGCTGCAGCCAAGCACAGCTTTGTCTTTCCAGAAGAACAGCGTGTACCCGAAATCAAGGACAGCCTGAAATCCGAATTCGCCCGCGCGGCCAAAGTCCTGTCAGATCGCCTTGAGGGGCCGTTTCTGATGGGCGACGAAATTACAGTGCCTGACCTGCTGGCAACCCATTGCATCAACTGGTCGATCGGCGCGGGTTTCCCCAATGTCGATGACAAGCTGGGCGCTTGGGCCAAATCCATGCGCGAACGCCCCGCCTTCAAGGCCGCGACCTCAAAAGAAACCTAAGCCTTCTGCGCCCAAACGGCGGCGTTTTGCCCTGCCCATCGGCCTGTCGCAAGGCAGGCCGAGATCAGGTAACCGCCTGTCGGGGCTTCCCAATCCAACATCTCGCCTGCGACGAACACCCCCGGCCTTGCCCGAAGCATCAGAGTGTCATCAACCGCGTCGAACCGCACGCCACCCGCCGTTGAAATCGCCTGATCCATTGGCCGCAGCCCCGCATGGGCAATGCGTAGCGCCTTGAGCAGCTTTGCCAAAGCCTTGGCATCCTGCGGCAAAGGCCGCGCCATTTCTTGCAAAAGCGCAATCTTGGCCACGTCCAATTTAAGCGTTTTACGCATGAAATTTGCCATGCTCATCTTGCCACGGGGCTTTTCCAGCTTTTCGACCAGTGCCTTTTCAGTCTGGTCCGGTAGCAGGTCCAACATCAAGGGATGCCCTTCGCGCACGCCACGCGAAATGGTATAGATGCCACCGCCTTCAAGCCCTTGAGCAGAAACAAGCGCTTCGCCACGAGACCGGTAAGTACCTGATTTCAGGCCAATCCCCTTTAGCGCGGACCCGAAATGCGCCGCCATATGTGGCGACCAATCCATCGCGATCCCTGCATTGGCAGGGGCAAACGGGGCAATTTTCACATCACTATCGGCCAGCGGCACAGCCCATTCACCGGTCGACCCTAACCGCGCCCAGCTTGCCCCGCCCATCGCCAATACCGTCACATCCGCCTGCAAGGTCTGCGGCCCCTCAGGCGTATCAAAGGCCAAAGCATCACCTTGCCACCCCATCCAACGCCAGCGCGTATTGATCTGCGTCTGCGCCTGCGCCAACCGCGCAAGCCACGCACGCAACAAGGGCGACGCCTTCATGACGGTCGGAAACACCCGTCCGGTGGAGCCTGTAAACAGCGCCTGCCCTAGGCCTGCGGCCCAGTCTTGCACCGCGTGATTATCGAAAGCTTCAATGATGGGTTTCAACGGGCCACCCGCAGTGGAAAATGCGGCCAAAAACGGCTCGGGTTCTTCGATCTTGGTCAGGTTCAGCCCCGATTTTCCTGCCATCAGAAACTTGCGCCCCACGGATGGTTTATGATCGCAGATTGTCACGGACAAACCCGCCTGCGCCAACATCTCGGCGGCCATAAGCCCCGCTGGGCCTGCGCCGATCACGACGGCCTGTGCGCTTGTTTTGTGGTCAATGGTCATGGGGCACCCTTCAGGGGAAACTTAACTACAATGCAAGCCAATACCTTGACTAAACGCCAATTGCACGACGATCCTGCCAAGGAATATCAACGGAGTCTTTATAATGCGTATCATCCTGATCCTGACCAGCCTGACCTTGCTAAGCGCCTGCGGTATTCCCTTTATCTAAGGCTGTTCATCCAATACGCGCGGCCCCAAGATCGTCGGTCGACAGTGGTTCGGCCGCGCACATCGCTTTGATCTGGTTCGCAATCTCGGGCGCTGCGGCGACGGTAAGCGCTGCGATGTCATGTGCTGTTTCCAGCAGCGCATCCGGTTCGACAATCCTGTCGACAAGCCCGTACATCAACGCCTCTTCTGCCGTGATTTTTTGACCGCCCATCAAGATCATCTTGGTGCGGGCAGGGCCGATCAGCGCCACCATCCGCGCGGGATCGCTGGGTTGTGGCAGAAACCCCAACTTCATCACCGGATAGAAGAACTTGGCTGATCGCACCGCGATCCGCATGTCGCAGGCCAGCCCCATTCCCATGGCACCACCAGCAAGCGTGCCATTCAGCGCGCAAATGCTAAGCCCCGGCAAGGCTGCGATCGCACCCGAAAGACGTTCCCAAATCGTTGACGTGGCAAGGCCGGCGCGGGCTTCGTCCAGATCGGCACCCGCGCTGAAAACCTTGCCGTTGCCGGTCAGAATCACGGCGCGCGCAGCTTGGGCGTCCTCCATGAAACCGGAGAGAGAAACCAGCATTTCATGGGTCAGTGAATTGGCCTTTTCGGGCCGGTTGATCGTCGCCGTCCAAATGTCGCCATCACGCGAAAACTCGATCATAGCAAACCTACCGCCTTGCGGATTTCTTCGTCGCGGAGCGAGATTTCCTCGCCGCAGAATCTGTCTGCCTCGGGGCTGCACATCCACCACAAGGCACGGGCTGGCCAATCGGCGGGAATGTGGTCTTCCCACGCCAGTTCGCTGACCGGATTGATACCGCTTTGCTTGATCTCGCGCTGCATCTGCGTGGCAACGGTGCCCGGCGACAGACCGATAGCACGAATGCCATTTGCCGCCTCTTCCAGATGGACCGAACGGCCCAGCATATTCACCGCAGCCTTGGACGCGCAATAATGGCTCCAAGCTTCGATGGCGTGATGTGCGGCACCCGAACTGATGGTCAGAATCGACCCACCGCCGGTTTCCTTCATCACGGGCAGAACGGCGCGCATGCCGTTATAGACACCTTTGAGGTTGATATCGATCGCCTGCCCCCATTCATCAGGGTCAGAGCTGGCCAAATGCGAAATCGGTTCGATCACGCCGGCATTGTTGATGAAAACGTCAACGCTGCCAAAGGCCTGCAAGGTAAAGTCCACCGCAGCGGACACTTCACCAAAACGGGCGACATTGCATGGAATCGCGATAGCTTTTGGCCCGATCTCTCCTGCTAGATCACCAATCGCGTCCTGCGACCGCGCCATCAGAACGACATTCGCCCCTGCTTTCGCAAAAACACGCGCTGTTTCGGCACCGATACCGCGACTTGCGCCCGTGATCATGACAGTTTTGTTGGTCATATCCATGTTGTGCTTCCTTTTATCCGTCGTCCGCGCGCAGCCCTGTCCGGCACGCCGGAATGGGGCAATAGTTAGCATCACTTTAATCAGCGACCACCCCAAAGCCCACCCAAAGCGCGAAACTTCGTAAAAGCGCCAAAGCGGCTTTGCCTTGTAACCGGACCCATGGCAATTATCTATTCAAACGTGCACAGGTCCCGCGACCGCCAAGCTATTCGACATAGGATTTTAGAATGAACCGATTTAACCGTCTTTTAACGACAACGTCACTGGGCATGATTTTTGTGGCTCAGGGCGCGCTGGCCGATGTGACACCCAGCGATGTCTGGCAGGATTGGCGCGACTATATGCAAGGCGTCGGCTATGGTCTGACCGCAACTGAAGACCTGTCCGGTGATCGGTTGACCGTCAGCGACCTGCGCTTTGATCTGTCCAGTGATCCAGATCAGGGCGCGGTCACGGTGTCTATTGATACGCTTGGCTTTGTGCAGAATAATGACGGGACAGTTTCAGTCGTGATGCCCGATGCGATGCCGATTATCGTGGATGTTGTGCCCAATGACGACGACAGCGAAGCCGTGCGTATGGCGCTTACGGTTAATCAAAACGGTCACGACATGATCATAAGTGGCACACCCGCAGCCATGACCAGCACCTACAGTGCGGGACTGTTGGGGCTGACCCTTGATGCAATGACAATTGACGGCGAAACCCTTGATGCTGCAAACGCCATGATGAAGATCATGATGACGGATGTGAAGAACACGACACGAACCACCATCGGGGCCATGCGCGACTATTCCCAAAACGGCACTGTCGCAGCCGTTACCTATGACATGCAGTTCAAGGATCCGAACGAACCTGCCATAGCGACGATTGCGGGAACGTCGTCAAACCTGATGCTGCGCGCCGACGGTGCCTTGCCGCTTGGCTTGGCGCAAGCCACCGATATGGCCACCATGTTGCAGGCGGGAATGGATGTGTCGGGCACCCTGTCGGGGGGCAACAGCACGATGACTGTGACCATCGAAGATCCCAACAGCGGCAATACATCGGCCGCCGTCACGACCGAAGCCAGCACGCTGACGGCAGAAACCAGCACGGACGGCCTAAGCTATGCGGGCACGCGGCAAGGTACGACTGTTTCCATGCAGCCCGCAGAATTCCCGTTCCTGCTGTCTTTTGCGATGGAAAACGCCGCCTTCAACCTAAGCGGCCCGGCGATGAAATCAGACACACCCCAAGACTTTGCCCTTGGCCTGAACATCGGCGATTTCACCATGTCAGATATGATTTGGGGTATGATCAATCCCCAAGGAAATTTGCCGCGCGATCCGGCGTCGATCGCTTTGGATTTGTCCGGCAAGCTGACTCTTCTGGCGGATTTTCTGGACGCCAAGGCGGCAGAGCGGATTACCGAGACAGGTGATATGCCTGCTCAAGTCGAAAGCGTCAGCCTGAATTCACTGATCGTTGATGCGCTAGGGGCCAAACTGACCGGCAACGGGTCCGCAGTGTTCGACAATACCGACGCTGACAACAGCGGCATGGCGAACCCCGCAGGTGCGGTTGATCTGAAACTTGTGGGCGGCAATGTGCTGTTGGAGTCCTTGGTTGAATCCGGCCTGCTACCAGCACAAACAGCCATGGGTGCGCGGATGATGATGGGTATGTTCGCAGTGCCGGGTCCCGAAGACGATACGCTGACCTCAAAGCTGGAATTCACCCGTTCGGGTTCGATTCTGGCCAACGGACAGCGGATCAAATAAGCAGCTTGCCCGCCCCATCACCAGCGCGTCCCTTGCGAACCGGCATGCGGGGCGCTAGCTGTCCATTGAATTTCCAAGGAGCTTTCCATGTCGCAATCCCTTGATGCGCTTACCAAAGCATTGTTGCACGCCGCAAAGCAGGCGGGCGCGGATAGCGCCGATTCCATGGCCGTGCGCGGTACATCCCTAAGCGTGGATGTGCGCAGCGGTACATTGGAGCAAGCAGAGCGCGCCGAAGGCGTCGACATCGGGCTGCGGGTGTTTGTGGGCAAACGGTCGGCCAATGTGTCGGCCTCTGATACGTCGGATCGCACAATCGAAGAAATGGCGGTCCGCGCCGTCGCCATGGCGAAAGAGGCCCCCGAGGACCCCTATACCGGCCTTGCCGATCCTGACCAGCTGGCCACGGCATGGGACATTGACGCGCTGGAGCTTTACGACACGACCGCCGAACCATCGCCCGAAGCGCTGCAAGAAGATGCCGCACAGGCCGAGGCGGCGGGCCTTGCCGTCAAAGGCGTCAGTCAGGTGCAATCGGCCAGCGCAGGGTATGGCGCGCATCAGGTGTATCTGGCCGCAACCAACGGGTTCGAAGGCGGATACCGCCGCACCGACCGCGGCCTGTCCTGCGTTGCCATCGCAGGCAGCGGATCAGGGATGGAGCGTGACTATGACGGGGACAGCCGGATTTTTCAGGCCGACCTGCGCAGCGCCGAAGACATCGGCACATCTGCGGGGATACGCGCTTTGGCCCGAATGGACGCGCGCAAGCCCCCCACAGGTGCCTATCCCGTGCTGTTTGATGAGCGGATTTCCTCGACCTTGATCGGGCATTTGCTGGCTGCGGTCAGCGGATCAGCGATTGCGCGCGGCGCATCGTGGCTGCGCGATGCCATGGGCGAAGACGTGCTGCCCAAGGGCTTGTCGATCACCGAAGACCCACACCGCCCGCGCACCTCTGGCTCGCGCCCCTTTGACGCCGAAGGTCTGCCAACGGGAAAACGCGTGATTGTCGAAGACGGCACCCTGAAAGGGTGGACGCTTGATCTGGCAACGGCCCGCAAATTGGGGATGGCCCCGACAGGGAATGCCGCCCGCGGTCCGGGATCAAACCCCGGCCCGTCGGTCTGGAACATCGCGCTGACCCAAGGCGACGCCACGCGTGACGACCTGATCAAACAGATGGGGACAGGGCTGCTGGTCACCTCGATGATCGGATCGACGATCAACCCGAACACGGGCGATTATTCGCGCGGGGCCTCGGGCCTGTGGATCGAGAATGGCGAGATCACACATGCCATCAATGAATGCACCATCGCAGGCAATCTGCGCGATATGCTGGCCAGCATCGTGCCTGCCAATGACGCGCGCACCCACCTAAGCCGCGTGGTGCCGTCGCTGCTGGTACCGGGGATGACACTTGCCGGCGCGTGATCTGGACCTTTTGATCGATTGCGCCCGCAAGGCCGGTCAGATTGCTATGGGCTTTTCCGGCCAAACGGCGAAACGCTGGGACAAAGCCGATGGCGCTGGCCCCGTAACCGAAGCCGATCTGGCCGTGAACGCCATGCTGCACGCCGATCTGACATCAGCGCGCCCAGATTTTGGCTGGCTGTCCGAGGAAAGCGAAGACAGTGCCAAGCGTTTGGGACAGTCCGAGGTTTTCATCATTGATCCGATTGATGGTACCCGCAGCTTTATCGAAGGGTCGGACACCTGGTCTCATTCGCTGGCGATCGCCCAAAACGGTCAGATCACCGCAGCGGTGGTGTTTCTACCCATGCTCGACCGGCTTTTTGCTGCATCTTTGGGCGGCGGTGCCACATTGAACGGGCAAAAAATCAGCGCCTCTGATACCCGTGGCCTGACCAATGCCACCGTGCTGGCCACGAAACCTGTGATGGCTGATCACCATTGGCAAGGCGATCCGGGCTTTAAACGCGCGCACCGCCCGTCGCTGGCGTATCGGC
The DNA here is from genome assembly GCF_041552635.1 of Sulfitobacter sp. Lineage (GTDB taxonomy): Bacteria > Pseudomonadota > Alphaproteobacteria > Rhodobacterales > Rhodobacteraceae > Sulfitobacter. The sequence goes on along the minus strand of NZ_JBFEKM010000048.1, from coordinate 15,807 downwards.
TGGGGCTGGTGGGGCAAGGTCGGTTTGACGCAATGGTCACCCTGCGCCAAAGCTGGGAATGGGATATTGCCGCCGGTGCGTTGATCGTGACCGAAGCAGGCGGGCTTTGTACGGATAAAACCGGCGGGCCTTTACGGTTTAATAACGCCGATCCCCGACTGAATGGGGTTCTTGCGGGGGGTGCTTCGATCCATGCGGATATTCTGAGCAGCCTTGCCCCCGCGTGATCCAATGCCTTAGATAGACCCCAAGGCCATCTGTTTGAAAACAAAGGACAGCACCATGACCCAACGCCTGCACCTCGTCTTTGGCGGTGAACTGGTTTCACCCACAGGGACTGCTTTCAAGAATGTGGATGACATCCACGTGGTTGGCATCTTTCCAAACTATGCCAGCGCCTATGACGCTTGGAAAAACGAAGCGCAGCGCACGGTGGACAACGCGCATACGCGCTATTTCATCGCCCACTTGCACCGGTTGCGCGATGAAGAAGCCGCTGCATCCTCGACCGAAGAACTGGGCTGAACCCAGCGATGGCACAGTCGTTCGGGCTGACGGCGTATCGCGCCTTTGCCAGACGCGGTGCTGCACTGCCTTTTGTCCCTGTGGCCGAACGTCCTCAGGGGGAACTGGTCTGGTGCCACGCTCCCGAACCCGGCAGCCTGATCGCAATTCAAGACCTTGCCACCCGGCTGTGCCGCAGTAGATCAGGGCTAAGTGTGCTGATCACTGTTCCGCAGCCGGCGCACGGGTCAGATCTGCCGAAACCCTCGCATAGTGATGTTTTCATTGGTGTATTACCAGAGGATCACCCCACCAGCGTTATGAAGTTTCTGGACCATTGGCAGCCGAATGCCTGTATTTGGGTGTGGGGGCGACTGCGCCCGAACATGATACTTGCCCTTGCGAAAAGATCCTGCCCGATGTTTCTGATTGATGTGGACAGTGACGGTTTCGACGGGCGTCGCGACCGCTGGTTGCGGGATTTGACACGGGATTTGCTGTCTCATTTCTCGGCTATTCTCGCGCGGTCAGAGGCAGGTTTTCAACGGCTGGTCCGCCTTGGCGTCGCCCGCGACGACATCGAGGTAACCTCAGCACTTCAGGCTGGGGGACAGGCCCTGCCTTGCATGGAATCCGATCTGGCCGATTTGTCAGCGGCACTGGTCGGCCGCCCCATCTGGTTCGCCAATCAGGTGCTTGAAGCCGAGCTTAACACAGTGTTGACGGCGCACCGCCAAGCCCTGCGCCTGTCGCACCGGTTGCTGCTGATCGTCCACCCCGCCAATCCTGCCCATGCAGATGCTTTTGCCGCCCGCATGGCAGAGCTTGATTTTCGCGTTCTGCGGTGGGGCGATGCGGGCTATCCGGATGCGTCAACACAGGTAATGATCGTCGATGACCCTGCCGAAATCGGGCTGTTCTACCGGTTGGCCCCTGTATCCTTTCTGGGAAGTTCACTGATCAGCGGAAGTGGCGGATGTGATCCTTTTGAGGCAGCCGCACTCGGCTCAGCCGTGCTTTATGGGCCCAAGGTCCGGCGGTTCTTGCCCTCCTACACCCGGTTAGCAGCCGAAGGGGCCGCACGGATCGTCAATGATGCCACAGCTTTGGGGACCGCAGTCAGCCGCCTCATTGCCCCCGACCAAACTGCGGCGATGGCCCATGCGGGTTGGGATGTGATCAGCCGTGGGGCCGCCCTTACCGATAAGGTGGTCGATCTGGTGCAAGACACCCTCGACCAGCAAGAGGCCCGCGGATGAGCCGCCCCCCCGCGTTTTGGCATCTGCACCGCCCTGATTGGCGTGCACGGATGCTGCAACCACTTGGCGCGCTATACGCTTGGGGCACGGCGCGGCGATTGGCCCGCGGTACCCCCGAAAAGCTGGATATTCCTGTGGTTTGCGTCGGCAATATCAATGCAGGCGGAACGGGCAAAACGCCCACCGTGATGGCTGTGGTTGAACATCTGCGCAACATCTACCACACGCCCCACATCGTTTCGCGTGGGTATGGCGGTACCGAAAAAGGGCCGCTGCAAGTGGACCCCGCGCGACACACCGCAGCACAGGTGGGCGACGAACCCTTACTGCTGGCAGCCTTTGCCGAAGTCTGGGTTGCCCGTGACCGTGCCGCAGGGGCACGCGCGGCGCAACGCGCAGGGGCAAGCGTGGTAGTGATGGACGATGGGTTTCAAAATCCGGCAGTGTTCCAAGACCTCAGCATCGTAGTCGTCGATGCTGCGAAGGGTTTTGGCAACGGGCTATGCCTTCCGGCAGGTCCGCTGCGCGAACCTGTACAAACGGGTTTAGCGCGTGCTGATCTGGTACTGTCGATTGGTAATGACAGCGATCAGCAAAATTTTGACGCCACGCCTTTGCCAGCTGGTCTGCCACATGTCCGGGCCGAGTTGAAACCTTTGCAAACCGGCATGGACTGGTCTGACACCCGCGCATTGGCGTTTGCCGGAATCGGGCACCCGGAAAAGTTTTTTGCCACGCTCAAGGGGCTGGGGGCCAAGATCGTCCACGCCGAGGCGCTTGATGATCATCAAGCGCTGTCAACGGCACTTTTGGCGCGTCTTGAGGCAGATGCAGATGCGAAAGGGGCGCAGCTTGTCACAACCGAAAAGGACGCCGTCCGGTTGCCAGCGTCCTTTCGGATGAAAGTCATTACACTGCCCGTACGTCTGGAGCTACAATCAGACAATGCGCTTTTTGCCGCTTTGGACAAGTTACCAAAGCCCGCGTAGGTCACCGGAATTTTCAAAAATTCCGATGAACTACGCCCTCAACGATCAGTCATCTTCGCCAAGTTTGGGTGCGGCCCGTTCAAGCGCCAGTTCGGCCCCCGAAAACACAAAGGGGGATCTGATGCCCGGCACGCCGTCCAGCTCGACCTTCATACCACGCGCGATTACCTGCGGATCATCGAACATATCGGCCATATCGTTGATCGGACCAGCAGGCACGCCCTTGTCTTCGCATGCGGCCAGCAGATCATCACGGGTGCGCATACGCGTCGCATCGTTCAGGCGGCGGATCATCTCTGGCCGGTTTGCAACCCGGTCAGAGTTTTTCGCGTAATCCGGCGCTTCTGCCATATCGTCCAGACCCAGCATACGGCACAGACGTTGGAATTGCCCGTCGTTGCCTGTCGCGATGATCAGATGCCCATCGGAGGATTCAAACACCTCGTAAGGGGTCAAATTCGGGTGGGCATTACCCATCCGGTGCGGCGCTTTGCCCGTGGTCAGATAATTCATCGCCTGATTGCCGGTCACTGCCACAGCACAGTCAAGCAACGCCATGTCGATGTGCTGGCCCGCCCCCGTCTGGCTGCGCTGGTGCACGGCAGCCAGGATCGCTGTGGTGGCATAAATCCCAGTAAAGATATCAGTAATCGCCATCCCATGTTTTTGCGGCTGGCCATCGGCTTCGCCCGTGATCGACATCAAACCGGACATTCCTTGGATGATGAAATCATAGCCCGCACGGTGCGCATAGGGTCCTGTCTGGCCGAATCCCGTGATCGAACAATAGATCAACTTGGGGAATTGTTTGGACAGGCTGGCATAGTCCATTCCGTATTTCGCCAAGCCGCCGGTCTTGAAATTTTCGATCAAGATATCGGCGTCAGCCAGAAGGTCATGCATCTTGGCCTGACCTTCCTTTGTGGTCAGATCGACCACAACCGACGCCTTGCCCCGGTTGGCTGAATGGAAATACGAGGCCGATTTATCCTCGCCCCGCTCGATAAAAGGAGGTCCCCACTGGCGGGTATCATCGCCAGAGGGGCTTTCGACCTTGATCACCTCGCACCCCAGATCCGACAGGGTTTGACCGGCCCAAGGGCCCGCCAGAATGCGGGCCAGCTCAATCACCTTGAGCCCTGCCAGAGGGGCTGCCATCAGTTTTCCAGTGCTGCGTCGATGATCTCTTTCATCTCGGCATAGGGCATGTTGGAATATTTTGTGCCATTGATGATAAAGCTTGGCGTGCTGGTGATGTCATCGGCTTTCTGGTTTTCTTCCCACCAAGCGACCAGCGTCTGCGCCTTGGCACCATCCTGCAAACACGCCTCAAGCGTATCTCCGTCGATGCCGGCAAGGCGTCCGATTTTGCGCAGCTCGTCCACGATGGCCGCAGGTTCACCCGCGCGCACCCACTCGGACTGGCCCTTGTAGATCAGATCGCTGATACCAAAGAACTTTTCCTCGCCACCGCAACGCGCAACCATGGACGCCCACAAACCGTAGCGGTCAAAATACACCTCGCGGTAGGTAAAGCCGATTTTATCGGTATCGATGTAGTCCGCTTTAAGTTGCTTGTAGGGGCCCTGATCGAATGCTGCACAATGCGGGCAGGTAAAGGACGCATATTCAACGATCTGAACCGCTGATTCTGCATTGCCCTGTTTCATGTCCTGAATCGTCGATGTATCCACATCAGCCGCTTCGGTGGTCTGTGCATTTGCAGCGCCCGCAAGCGGGTTGATCTGCGTGTTGTTGACTGCGTCCGGGCCGCTGAAAACATACCAGCCGCCAGCAGCTGCAACGGCCAAAGCCGCAAGAATTGGGAAAGTGCGTTTCATCTGTTTTCCTTTATCAGCGTTTCGTTTTGTTCAATATGTTCTCGCCCAGACGTGCAAGGGCGTCGCGCAGGCTTTCGTCGCCCATGGCCCCCACAGTTTTCGTGGCGCGTTCGCGCAGCACAGGATCGGCGGGGGCTGTGGCATGCGCTTTGGGGCGCACTTCGAATGCCACCTGACCTTCGGCAAAGCCTGTCGCAGCCGTTTGTGTCACCCGCACGCGGGCGATGGCGTTATAGCCATAAACTGCATTCACCTTGGTGCGCAGTTGTTCCTTTTGCATCTCAAGCATCGGTGCATTCGATCCGTTGGTCAGCAGGGTCAAAGTCGCGCCCATGCCACCGCGGCCATAGCTGACCTCGACCGGCCTTGAGATCGACGAAACGTCTTCGCCAACGATCTCGGCCCATTGGGTCAACAGGCGCGACTGCGCAAAGCCACGGGTTTCGCTGGCCTGTCTGATCTTTGCAGATAACAAGCTATCGGTCCGTTTAAAGCCTTTTGTACTGGTACGCCGTGGCGGCATGACTATCTTTCCTGAACAACTTGCCACAACATAGCGATCCCGTCGGGTATCGCCAGCCCAACCCAACCGCAAAGGCCATAAACATTGCGTGACACTGATGATCTAACCCGCCTGCCGCGCATCTTGCTGGAGTGGTACGATGTGCACGCCCGCGACATGCCGTGGCGGGTTGGTCCCGCTGATCGCAAGGCGGGCCAACGCCCTGATCCCTATCGGATCTGGCTTAGCGAAGTAATGCTGCAACAGACCACGGTGGCCACGGTACGTGATTATTTCCAGCGGTTCACCGCGCGCTGGCCCAGTGTTGCAGACCTTGCCGCCGCTCAGGATGCCGATGTGATGGGCGAATGGGCCGGGCTGGGCTATTATGCCCGTGCGCGCAACCTGTTGAAATGCGCCCGCGCCGTTGTTGATCAGCATGGCGGAGAGTTTCCCGCCGATCATGCGGCACTGCTCAAGCTACCGGGGATCGGCCCTTATACGGCGGCAGCAGTTTCATCGATCGCCTTTGATTTGCCCCATGCCGTGCTAGACGGCAATGTCGAACGCGTGATGGCGCGGCTTCACGAAATTCACACGCCCCTGCCCGCCGCCAAACCCGAACTTATGGCTCGGGCCGAGGCGCTTACGCCGATGGCGCGCCCCGGCGACTATGCCCAAGCCGTGATGGACCTTGGGGCCACAATCTGTACCCCGAAATCCCCCGCCTGTGGCATATGCCCGTGGCGCGACCCATGTGCCGCCCGAGTGGCGGGAACCGCGGCCGAGCTGCCGAAAAAGACGCCCAAAACCCCCAAGCCGGTGCGCCACGGAACGGTCTATCTGGCACAGCGCAACGATGGTGCATGGCTGCTGGAAACGCGCCCCGACAAGGGGTTGCTGGGGGGCATGTTGGGCTGGCCCGGTTCAGACTGGATTGATGCCAGCGCGCCACGTCCGCAAGGCACGCCGCCTATGCCCGCCGATTGGCAGGTTCTGCCCGGTGAAGTCCGCCATACATTCACGCATTTTCATCTGATGTTAACCGTCAGATACGCCACAGTGACACAAGACCTTTTGCCCGATACCGGAGAGTTCTTGCCCCCCGACAGGTTCCGACCTTCGGATTTGCCGACAGTGATGCGCAAAGCTTTTGATCTGACGGGTTAGCGGCGGGCCATCACAGTTCCAGCGGCTTTGAAACTGCGCTATAATGGCTCAACATTTCTGAAGGCACCCTATCCATGACCATGACATCCTCAAACATCAGCACGGACCAACTGGCACAGATCAAACGGGCACTGCCCTTTGCCTTGTCCTTTGCCCTGATACCTTTGGTTTGGTTTACCGCCTTTGTCGGGGGCTGGACTGTTATCCTTGTGCCCCTCGTCACGTGGTATTTGTTTTCAATCATCGACAGTTTTCTCGGCCTTAACCTTGATAATGCCGACCCTGATGCGACGGATGACGACCTGTTCTGGTACCGCATGATCACATTACTGTGGATGCCTGCACAGCTGATCACGCTGCTGGCGATGCTCTGGTATGTGCCCCAAGCTGACCATTTGGGCGGTTGGGAAAAGTTCTTTGTCTTCTTTGGAATAGGCGTGATGACCGGAACCATTGGCATCAACTATTCCCACGAGCTGATGCACCAAAAGAACAAGATTGAACGCCTATGGGCCGACATTTTGCTGGCGATGGTCCTGTATTCGCATTTCCGGTCTGAGCATTTGCTGGTCCACCACCGCTATGTCGCCACACCTCGCGACCCTGTAACGGCCCACTACAAAGAAGGGTTCCACCGCTTTTACCCGCGTGTGCTGCGTCAATCGTGGCAGTCCGCATTTCGCGCCGAAAAAGCGATGTTGGCGCGAAAGGACAGGCCCTGGACCCATAGAAGCAACCCGTTTTTCAGGTATTGGGCGCTTCAGGGCGCATTTTTGGCCATCGCGCTGACCCTTGGCGGATGGACGGGGCTTGGTCTTTTCCTTGCTCAGGCCGGCACTGCGATCTGGCAGCTTGAGCTGGCCAATTATGTCGAACACTATGGCTTGACCCGCAAACATCTGGGGGATGGCAAATATGAGCACGTACGACCGCATCACTCATGGAACGCTGCGCACCGGGCCTCGAACTGGTTGCTGATCAACCTGCAGCGCCATTCCGACCATCACTACAAGCCGGACCGCAGGTTTCCCGTGCTGCAAACCTACGGCGCATCCGACGCGCCCCAGCTGCCTTTCGGCTATCCGGTCATGACCGTCATGGCGATGATGCCGTGGGTCTGGCGGCGCGTGATGAACCCGCGTGTCCGCAAGTGGCGCGAAATGTACTACCCGGAAATCACCGACTGGACAGCCTATAACAATGGAACGACGCCCTACCCACGTTGACGCAATATTAACGGGATCCTGACAAGAAAGTATATCGGTTCATTTTTCTTGGGGGATATTATGATCAGGCAACAGCAGCGGCAGCAGGCACAAAATGTGGCAATGGTTCCCACGTGCCTGATTATCGAAGACAGCAAATTTGATCAGCTTAGAATGACGCGGATGATCAACAAATCCGTGGCAGATATGCAGATCTATGTCGCAACAACCCTCAGGGAAGCACGCCTTCTTCTGGCAGAGAACCGGATATCGATGATATTGCTCGACAACAATCTGCCTGACGGGCTTGGCGCAGATTTTGCGATCGAACTTGCCGACCTGAAGATTTTTTCTCACATTCCAATGGTCATGGTCAGTGACTGGCCATCGCCATTTATGTGGGAAAAAGCCGCCACAGCAGGTGTGCTTCACGTCGTGAACAAGTCGGAATTTGGTCTGGATTATTTGATGGATGCGCTCAGACACGCCAAGACCAGACAAGCCGTTTTGCACTAAGACAGCTGCAAAAGCCATTAATCTAAAAAGACCCCGCCAAGAAAGGCGGGGCCAAGGTAAGTGCCTTTTAAGCGCGCCTTCTTACGAAGGGCGCAGGCACCAGCGGTGTTCGTAAACTTGTGTTGAAATCGGGGTACGGCCTAGTTGGCCATCTCAGCCCTGATTTGCTGGCGCAAAATATCGATCGGCACACGCTTGCCGTCTTTCTTGTAGCACCAGTATGTCCATCCATTGCAGCTGGGGGCTTTTTCATAGGCCGCGCCAACCTGATGGATCGATCCTTTAACCTCGTTGCCAACCAATGTGCCGTCTGCACGCACCTTGGCCGAATGACGCCCGTTCAGCGAATAAAGCTCCTCGCCTGGGCGCAGCATTCCACGCTCGACCAATTGACCAAAGGGCACGCGCGGCTCTGCGCGTTTGGATGTAGTGGTCTGCAACGCTTCCTTGTCAAACTTGCGCACGGCTTTGATCCGCTTTTCCGCAACCTTGCGGTACGCTTCTTCGCGCTCGATCCCGATGAAATCACGGCCCAGCATCTTGGCAACCGCGCCGGTCGTGCCTGTCCCGAAAAACGGATCCAGCACCACATCACCGGGGTTGGTCGATCCAATCAGAATACGGTGCAACAGGCTCTCGGGCTTTTGCGTGGGGTGCGCTTTGTCGCCCGCATCATCCTTCAGACGCTCATGACCCGTACAGATTGGCAAAACCCAATCGCTGCGCATCTGAATGCCTTCGTTGAGCGCCTTTAGCGCCTCATAGTTGAAGGTATATTTGGAGTTTTCATCTTTGCCAGCCCAGATCATTGTCTCATGAGCGTTGGTCAGGCGTTTACCCCGAAAATTCGGCATCGGGTTCGACTTGCGCCAAACCACATCGTTCAAAATCCAAAAGCCCTGATCCTGCAATGCAGCCCCGACGCGGAAAATGTTGTGATAGCTGCCAATCACCCAAATCGCACCATTTGGCTTAAGCAAACGCCGCGCTGCTTTCAGCCAGTCGCGGGTAAATTGGTCATAGACGGCAAAGCTTGCAAACTGGTCCCAGGCGTCATCAACCGCATCGACCTTTGAATTGTCAGGGCGATGCAAATCCCCCCTCAACTGCAAGTTATAGGGTGGGTCCGCAAAGATCAGATCGACCGATCCCTCCGGCAGCGCATTCATCGCGTCAATGCAATCGCCTGCAAGAATTGTATTCAAGGGAAGTGCGTTTGCACCCTTTGTTATCGTATTCATATTTTGCTGCCTCTGCCCCGGCACATTGTGTGCTCTTGGTTGAGTACAAGGATGCCCTGACAGACGATTCGTGGTCAATTTGTTTTTTGAATCAATCGCTTAGTTATTTATCTTGATACAACATATTGTGTACCGGTTTGAATAAACGTCTATGGTGTGGGGTCACCCCAAGATTTTGAAGCGCTTCTATGTGGCTTTTCGACCCATATCCCATGTTGGTCTCCCACCCATAACCGGGATGCTGTTGCGCCAAGGACAACATGACACAATCCCGACATATTTTAGCCATAATTGAGGCAGCAGAAATCGACTGAGACCGCGCATCCCCTTTGATCACGGTCTGCGATTTGATCACCAGATCGCGCGGCACCATGTTGCCATCAATCAGCGCGAAATCCGCAGGCGTTCTCAGCCCGGCCAGCGCCCGCACCATCGCCAAATGGCTGGCGCGCAAAATATTCAGCTCTTCAATCTCTTCAACTGAAGCATGGGCGATGCTTACGTCAGCCACAGCCAAAATCTCTTCGTACAACCGCTCCCGCGCCCGCTTGGTCAGCTTTTTAGAATCATTCAGGCCTTCTGGAATACGCTCAGGGTCCAAAACCACAGCAGCCGCCGTCACCGGCCCCGCCAAAGGTCCACGCCCGACTTCATCCACACCTGCCACCCGCGCAAATCCGCGCGCATATGCATCTCGTTCAAATTCAAAATCTGGTCCCATAAGCGCTCCAAAACATGAGCAAGGAATAAACCTCAACCCTTATCTCTTCTCTGGCTCTTAAATATCCTCGCCGAAGGCAGTCTAAAACCAAGTGGTTTCAGACATAAAAAAGGGAGAGATGCCCGAACATCCCTCCCTCCACACCCAGGCGACAAACAATCCGCCCGGTTTTAGCACGCGGAAATCAACCGCGCGCCAAACTGTATCCCGCACCGCGCAGGCAGCGGGCATCATAGCCGACACGATTTCCTTGGAACGTCCGGACTTTTTGCACGCAATGCTGCGGCAAACGATTGGCATGACGATAGTTCCGTTCCAGACAACGACGCCCGAACATCAACACCGAACCACGGCGGGTATCAAAGCTTTGGAAACACTGCTTGGGCAACAGCTTGTTATCTCTCCGGGCCCGGTTATCCTGGTGCCCATAGCCGCGCGGCAGGGGCCGCGGTTGCACCTTGTGGCGCTGCTCGACCCGCGGCGCACGGTACACAGGCGCAGGTTCAACGCGGTGCCGTGTGACCGCTTGCCCTTGCCTTTCGTCCCGCTTGTTATTGTCGTGAATAATCTTACCGATCACTGCAATCCCAAGAACGCCAGCGGCAATACGGGCCAGATCACGGTTGCGGTCCCCGGCAGCGGCCGACGTTGCACTGATCGCTGTCACAAAAATGGACGCTGCGGCGATGGTTGCGATAAATTTGCGGTACATAGGTCTGATCCTCTCTAAACAAGACACGGGTCCAGCCCCATGCAAGGCCACAAGAACATGGCCCTGCTCTAATCTGGCCCCACCCCCTCAAGACAGGCAATAACGCCGCCCTGCTATCCGATAACAGCGGACCTAAACCCCATTGGATATTGAATATCCGCCAGCAAAGGCGCAGTCTTGAATGATGAAACGCATATCCCTAGCCCTGCTGATATCAGCTGCCTTTGGCCTTGCTGCACTGCCCGCTCAGGCGGCCGGTTGCTATGCTGATTATAAGGCCAAACAAGAAAACCCTTTGCGCCTGCACTATGGTGTGGCGCAGATATCTGGTGCCTGCACGCGCGCAGCCGCACAATCAGAGCTTAGTCAACGCCTTGCTGAACGGGGCTGGACACTTCTTACGGTGATCTCGGTCTTCGGCGAAGAAGGCCTCAATCAAAGGAGAGACAGTGCAGGCTCAAACTTCCTCCGCTTCTGATATGCGCCGCGCAGGCGGTCGATTTGTCGGCGGCGGTATCGTGGCCATCGTGGCGATCCTGTTGGTCGGCGCAGGGCTGTTGCTATGGGCCTTGCCCGACGCCAATGCGTTCAACGCGCAGGTCGAACGTATTTTTGTCGAAAACGATGACCTCACGGCCCAAGCCGAAATCAAACTGCTCGAGATTCTGGCCCAGTCGGGCACAGCATTCTCTGAAACGCTCACCAGCTACCGCATTGTCATCATCGTATTGCTTGTCTTTGCTTCTGCAATGCTGGTCGCCGCCCTCGTCTTTCTAATCATGCTGGTCAGCTTCAACCGCCGCATGGCCCAGATCGAACGCGTTGGCATTCAGGTTAATTCCCTGCTGATCAGCCGCGAGGAAAACACCGTCTACCTCAATAACCTCGGCTTCAAACTTACCGCCGCAGCGATGGAAACCATGTCGGTCCTCGCCGAAGCGCGCATGGACGATGATGTCATGTCCGGCTCGGAAATCGAAGGTGTGATCTCGGGGCGCAATGCCGCCGATTGCGACGAGGCCGCAGGTGCCACCCGCATCAAGCGACTGCGCGATACCCTCGGCAATCAGATCGTCTCGGAATTGCTTGTGAAGAACATCGCCCGCCGTGGCTATATGCTGGCCATCGACAAAGACGTGATCAAGGTCATCTGACCCCTTCATTTTGCAAAATAAACTCCGGGGGGGGTGCGTTTACGCGGCGGGGGCAGCGCCCCCACTGGACAGCAGCTGATCCATACGCCTAGGGTGCGCCCAATTACAGCACCAAGGATCACGCCCATGCCAGCCCCCCACAACCCTTTCAAACAATCCCTAAAAGACGGCGAAACGGTTTTCGGTTGCTGGCTTGGTCTTGCTGACACGTTCAGCACTGAATTGATGGGCACAGCTGGATTTGACTGGCTGGTGATTGACGGCGAACATGCCCCTAACGACCTGCGCTCGATCCTCGCCCAGCTTCAGGTGCTCGAAGCATCGCCCAGCCATCCGGTCGTGCGCGTGCCGATTGGCGAAACCTACATGCTCAAACAGGTGCTGGATGCTGGCGCGCAGACAGTGCTGGTTCCGATGGTCGACAACGCAGATCAGGCCCGCCAACTGGTCCGCGACGTTACCTATCCGCCACACGGCGATCGCGGCGTCGGTTATGCCCTGACCCGCGCGGCGCGGTTCTCGCAAATCACCGATTATGGCACCACGGCCGATGATCAGATTTGCCTGTTGGTACAGGTCGAAAGCAGAAAGGGCCTCGAAAACCTTGATGAAATTCTGGCGATAGACGGCATCGACGGTGTGTTCATAGGGCCCGCCGATCTGGCCGCAGACATGGGGCACATGGGCAATGCGCTGCATCCCGACGTCCAGACCGCAATCATGTCTGCCCTGTCCAAGATCGACGCCTCAGGCAAGGCCGCTGGCATCTTGTCCACCAAGGACGAGATGACGCAGGACGCAATCAAGGCTGGCGCACGATTCGTCGCCGTTGGCGCAGATGTTCTAATCCTGAGCCACACCGCACAGGCACTGGCCAGCAAATGGCGCGACACGCTGAAATGACACGCGGAATTGCCCTGCTGGGGCTGGCCTATGTGCTTAGTCAGTTTTTCCGTGCCTTTTTGGCGGTTCTCAGCCCTGCCCTGCGCGCCGATATCGGGGCGGGGCCCGAAGACCTCGCCTTTGCATCCGGGCTATGGTTCTTTGCTTTTGCTGCAATGCAACTACCTGTCGGCTGGGCGCTTGATACCATCGGACCACGGAGGACGGCTGCCAGCTTGCTTTTGGTTGGCGGCGGCGGCGGGGCTGCGATATTTGCTTTGGCAACCGCCCCTGTGCACATAGATATTGCCATGGTCCTGATCGGCATCGGCTGCGCGCCCGTTCTGATGGCGGCCTATTATATCTTTGCGCGGGAATATCCGCCCGCCCGCTTTGTCGTGCTGGCCTCTGTCATGGTCGGGGTCGGTACATGCGGCAACCTTGTCGCGTCCTATCCCATGGCCATCGCCGCCGAAACGATTGGATGGCGCGCATCGCTGTGGGGCCTCTGCGCCATCGCCAGCCTGACAGCCCTTGGCATCTGGGCTGTGGTCCGCGACCCCGCCACCCCCGAAGGCGAGGCGCGTGGCAGCCTTTTGGCTGTCTTCAAGATCAAAGCCCTGTGGTTCATCTTTCCGATAATGGCAGTCAGCTATGCTCAGGTCGGTGCCCTGCGCGGCCTTTGGATCGGCCCCTACCTCGAGGATGTCTTTACCGCTGACTCGCACCAGATCGGCCTTGCCACTTTGTTGATGGGGGCCGCGATGGTCGCAGGTACGTTTGCCTATGGCCCACTGGACCGCATGATCGGCAGCACGAAATGGGTCGTCATCGGGGGAACCGCGCTGAACCTTGCCGCACTTTGCGGATTGAGCCTTTACCCCTCGGGCAGCCTCCTTCTGGCGACGGTCCTGATGGCCGCCATCGGCTTTTTCGGCGCGACCTATGCTATTATCATATCGCACGGGCGCAGCTTTCTGCCGCCGCACCTGATCGGGCGCGGGATGACCATGCTGAACCTGTGCAGCATCGGCGGTGTGGGTGTCGCGCAATTCCTGTCAGGCCGCGCCTATTCGGCAAGCCAACCCGCCTTGACCCTGCATGCGCCCTATGTGGTGATTTTCACTCTGTTCACGGGACTGATGGCAGCGGGCCTGTTTGTGTACCTATTTTCCCGTGATACCACCCATTAACGTGCACCCCCTTCCCCCGCAGGAACAAGCGGTATATGAGGCGCGCACCATCACATTTTAATATTGGAGATTTCAGATGGGTTATCGCGTCGTCGTCGCGGGTGCCACAGGTAACGTGGGCCGTGAAATGCTGAACATTCTGGCCGAGCGCCACTTCCCCGTGGATGAGATCGTGGCACTTGCCTCGCGCAATTCCCTCGGGTCCGAGGTCAGCTTTGGGGACAGGACACTCAAGACGAAAGACCTTGATACGTTTGACTTCACGGGCTGGGACATGGCGCTGTTTGCCGTCGGATCAGAGGCGACCAAAAAATACGCCCCCAAGGCTGCCAAGGCTGGGTGCGTGGTCATCGATAACTCTTCGTTGTATCGCTATGATCCGGATATTCCGTTGATCGTGCCCGAAGTGAACGCGCATGCAATCCACGATTATTCCAAGAAAAACATCATTGCGAACCCCAATTGTTCGACCGCGCAAATGGTTGTGGCCCTCAAGCCACTGCATGACCGCGCAACAATCAAGCGTGTTGTCGTGTCGACCTACCAGTCGGTGTCCGGTTCGGGCAAAGACGGCATGGACGAGCTGTGGGACCAGACCAAATCGATCTACAACCCCACCGACAGCAAGCCTGCGCGCAAGTTCACCAAGCAGATCGCCTTTAACGTGATCCCGCACATTGATGTCTTTATGGACAGCGGGGACACGAAAGAAGAATGGAAGATGATGGTCGAGACCAAGAAGATCATCGACCCCAAGATCAAAGTTACCGCCACCTGCGTGCGCGTTCCGGTCTTTGTTGGCCACGCCGAATCGATCAACATCGAATTCGAAGATCACCTTGATGAAAACGAGGCCCGCGACATTCTGCGCGAAGCCCCCGGTGTCATGGTGATCGACAAGCGCGAAGACGGCGGATATGTGACGCCCGTCGAATGTGCCGGCGATTTCGCCACGTTCATCAGCCGCATCCGGCAGGACAGCACGATCGACAACGGCATAAACCTGTGGTGCGTCAGCGACAACCTGCGCAAAGGTGCTGCGTTGAACGCCGTACAGATTGCAGAACTGCTGGGCCGTGAAGTTCTCAAGAAGGGCTAAGTTCATTCTTTGATACAAGATCAAGGGCTCGCGCATGTCGCGAGCCCTTTTCGTTTGATGCTTGAAACGGCCTGCAGCCAAGGGTCGCCCGCTATCACATCACAACAGGTGATGCTGTTAAGACCCCCGTCGTTGAGCTAGAGAATGCGCACCGTGATCCTGCGCCCCTGACTTAGAAAGCCCATACATCCTATGTCTGATCCGCGCATGAAAATGGTATTGGTAACCCCTGAAATTCCCTACAATACTGGCGCGATCGGACGCACCTGTGTCGCCCTGAATCTTGAGCTGATCCTTATCAAACCTTACGGGTTTTCCCTTGATGAAAAGTCGGTTCGGCGGGCCGGAACGGATTATTGGAAGCATGTTAACCTAACCGAGTACGACAGCTGGCAAAGCTTCCTAGGTGATCGCAAGCCTTCGCGCGACAGCTTGTATTTCTTTGAAGAACACGGCGAAAAAAGCCTTTATGAACCCCACTATCGAAAGGATGCTTATCTGGTTTTCGGATGTGAATCCGCAGGCCTGCCGTCCGAGGTTCTAGACGGAATGGATGATCGGGTGTTTCATTTGCCGATGCTTGACCCGCGTGTACGGTCCCTAAATTTGGCAAATGTTGCCACGGCAGTTATTTACCAAGCAATGCGGCCCCAGCTTGGCGGCTAAGATCACGCTTTTGCCTACACGCTTTTTCCCGCGCTAAGCGGCTTTGCCAACATCTCCGTTTACTGCAAAATCAACCCAAAGCTGTCCCTGACGGTATGCGCCTTTGACCAGATGCCCCGGCGTCGCGACTTCGGGATAGACTTCGGCCCAATC
>NZ_JBFEKM010000047.1:0-24608 GCF_041552635.1 Sulfitobacter sp. | reverse complement strand
GGGAAACTGCGGGGCGTTTCGCGTTTCCTAATAGGTATTTGATCGAGAGGTTTACGCTTTTGCACTCAGAGCTAGATTTGGACAAATAAGATGGTTTTTGAAAATACGAGGCTCACTATACAGGATTGCAAAGTTGCCCTTCAAATTCTTGAGGAGGATTGCATCGATCAGGCAACTTGGAGAGTGAGGTGGGTCGGAGCGATATGTCTCCTTAGGACTGTAGGGTTTGTACTTGTTGACGAGGGCAGGCAAAACTCGGCACATCAGCAATATATCCGAGAGGCATACACCCGTTGGAACGAAGATAAGTTGCGATATGAAATATATTGGCAATTCATAAAGGCCGAACGGGATTTAGTTCTTAAGGAATATAAGTCGTCAGTATTTAGTGGAGAACATGTTAACTTGACCGTGGTCCCGCAGCCCTTGATGCCTCCAAATACCGAGCTTGGGTCCTCTGTCCATCAATTAGAGACGGATATCTATCGGCCAATTCTATCAAGTTTTCGGCAAGGTGACGATGTGAGAGACGTCTACGATGATGCAATTAAGTGGTGGGAAAGTGAAGTTGACCGTATAGAAGCTGCATTGCTCTAAGTTTGTTTTAGCGCTCAGCTCTTTTGATAGGCTTGACCCACCCACACCCCATCACCTATACGCCCCCAGTGGCCACCGTTGTGCCACAAGAATCATGAAACGCCGCGTTTGACCGCTCCCGT
Source organism: Sulfitobacter sp. (assembly GCF_041552635.1). Lineage (GTDB taxonomy): Bacteria > Pseudomonadota > Alphaproteobacteria > Rhodobacterales > Rhodobacteraceae > Sulfitobacter. The sequence continues at coordinate 23,889 of NZ_JBFEKM010000047.1, read as the reverse complement.
CGCTGGGGGTCACATCCGGCAAAAGGAGAAGCGACATGAAACTGCATGAACTTTCAGACAACCCAGGTGCAACGAAACCACGCAAGCGCGTTGGTCGTGGTCCGGGTTCCGGCACCGGTAAAATGGGTGGCCGTGGTATCAAAGGTCAAAAATCCCGTTCGGGTGTTGCGATCAACGGCTACGAAGGCGGTCAAATGCCCTTGTACCAACGTCTGCCAAAGCGCGGCTTTACCAAGCCGAACCGCAAATCCTATGCCGTTGTGAACCTGGGCCTGATCCAGAAGTTCATCGACGACAAGAAGATCGATGGCGCAGCCGCAATTACCGAAGATGCGTTGATCGCGTCCGGTCTGGTCCGTCGCAAGCTCGACGGTATTCGGGTTCTGGCCAAAGGTGACTTTACTGCAAAGGTTGACCTGCAAGTAACAGGCGCGTCGAAGTCTGCAGTGGAAGCAGTTGAGAAGGCTGGCGGCAAGCTGACCGTCAAAGCAGCTGCCGCGGCGACCGCAGAAGCGTAAACAAATCGTTTTGCCTTGTGAGCGGGCGACGACCCGCTTACATAGACACTCGAGTTTTCCCAAATGCCGCCCGCCGGAAAACGGCTTGGGCGGCGTTTTTGCAAAGAAAGAGCCCTAATCATGGTATCAGCCGTCGAAAGCATGGCAGCCAACACCAGTTGGTCCGCGTTGGGCAAGGCAACAGACCTGCGCAACCGGATTCTATTCACACTGGGTTTGCTGATCGTCTACCGCCTTGGCACGTTCATTCCGGTTCCCGGCATTGACGGCACCGCCTTGCGCCAGTTTATGGAAAGCGCGGGTCAGGGCATTGGCGGCATGGTGTCGATGTTTACCGGTGGCGCACTTGGCCGTATGGGCATTTTTGCCCTTGGGATTATGCCCTATATCTCCGCTTCGATCATCGTTCAGTTGATGACGTCGATGGTTCCTGCGCTCGAGCAGCTTAAAAAAGAAGGCGAACAGGGGCGCAAAAAGATCAACCAATACACACGCTTTGGTACGGTTGCCCTTGCGACGCTGCAGGCCTATGGCCTTGCTGTTTCGCTGGAAGCTGGGGACATCGCTGCCGATCCGGGGATGTATTTCCGCATGGCCTGTATGATTACGCTTGTCGGGGGCACGATGTTCCTGATGTGGTTAGGTGAACAGATCACAGCCCGCGGCATTGGCAACGGTATTTCGCTCATCATCTTCGTCGGTATCATTGCTGAGGTTCCTGCAGCTATCGCTCAGTTCTTCTCGTCTGGCCGTTCGGGTGCGATCAGCCCCGCTGTGATCATCGGCGTTCTGGTCATGGTGATTGTCACCATCATGTTCGTGGTCTTCATGGAGCGCGCGCTGCGCAAGATCCACATTCAATACCCACGCCGTCAAGTTGGACAAAAAATGTACGACGGCGGTTCGTCGCATTTGCCGATCAAGGTGAACCCGGCAGGCGTTATTCCAGCTATCTTCGCAAGTTCGCTTTTGCTGCTGCCTGTGACGATCAGTACTTTCTCGGGCAATTCCACGGGTCCGATCATGTCGGTTCTGTTGGCGAACTTTGGGCCGGGGCAGCCACTGTACCTGCTGTTCTTCGTCGCGATGATCGTATTCTTTGCCTATTTCTATACATTCAACGTCAGCTTCAAACCTGATGAGGTTGCAGATAACCTCAAGAACCAGAACGGTTTTGTCCCTGGTATCCGCCCTGGTAAGAAAACCGCCGAATATCTTGAGTATGTTGTTAACCGTGTCTTGGTACTTGGTGCTGCATATCTGGCAGCGGTATGTATTTTGCCGGAAATCCTGCGGGGTCAATTTGCGATCCCGTTCTACTTTGGTGGTACTTCTGTTCTGATTGTTGTGTCGGTAACGATGGACACCATCCAACAGGTGCAAAGCCATTTGCTTGCCCATCAATATGAAGGTCTGCTTGAAAAGTCGCAATTGCGCGGCAAGTCCGGCAAACCTCGCAAAAAACGGAGCCCAGCACGTAAATGAACATAATTTTGCTAGGACCGCCCGGCGCGGGCAAGGGAACACAAGCACGTCATCTGGTTGAGACGCGCAACATGGTCCAACTTTCGACCGGCGATATGCTGCGCGAAGCCAAGGACAGCGGTACAGAGATGGGTCTCATGGTTGCCGACGTCATGGCGCGTGGGGATCTCGTAACAGACGATATCGTTATCGGTCTTATCCGCGAAAAGCTGGAAGACAAGACAGAACACGGTGGATTTATCTTTGATGGGTTCCCGCGGACGCTGGCACAAGCCACCGCATTGCGCGAGCTGCTGGAGACCACAGGGCAAACGCTCGACCACGTTATTGAGCTTCGCGTGAATGACGATGCGCTGGTAAAGCGGATCTCGGGTCGGTCAACGTGCGGCCAATGTGGCGAAGTATATCACGATGTTACCAAGCCGCAGCCCGATGACGGCAAATGCGTCAAATGTGGTGCATCAGATTTCAAACGGCGCGCGGATGATAATGAAGAAAGCCTGCGCAACCGGTTAATGGAATACTACAAAAAGACATCGCCCTTGCTCGGCTACTATTACGCGCTTGACCTGCTGAAGCGTGTCGATGGTTTGGCAGATATGAAAGTTGTTCAGGCCAGTATCGGTGCAATTCTGGACAACTAGCCTTTCTTTCTTGGAGGCGCAGATAATCTTTAAGGCGGCGTTGGTTCTTTTGGATCGGCGCCGTTTTCCATTCGCGGACTAAGGTGTATGGTAGGTGCCCGAAGTGCATAAACGGGCCGCAAAAATTATCATTCTGGGTAAACTGTTCGCGGTTTCTCCGTCACGGGTTGACGCTGACACGAAATACTCATAACCAGCCGTATCTCATTAGAGAATCGACTTGCAACGGGATTGATCAATCCCTGCGTATGAACACCTGATCAGCTGCAGCCCGGTGGCAAGAAAACGCCTCGGGCTTCACGTTGTGAAAAAAGGGTCTGGTATCACGGACCCGCAACGAAAAAGGAATAGCACACGTGGCACGTATTGCCGGCGTAAACATCCCGACTGCAAAGCGGGTTCCAATCGCCCTTACATATATCACTGGTATCGGTAACTCTTCGGCGCAGACCATCTGCGAAGCCGTTGGTATCGAAGCCTCCCGTCGTATTAACGAACTTTCGGATGCAGAAATCCTTAAGATCCGTGAATACATCGACGAAAACTTCTCTGTCGAAGGTGATCTGCGTCGCGAGACACAGATGAACATCAAGCGTCTGATGGACCTTGGGTGCTACCGTGGCCTGCGCCACCGTCGTAACCTTCCAGTTCGTGGTCAGCGCACCCACACCAACGCTCGTACCCGCAAAGGCCCCGCTAAGGCCATTGCCGGCAAGAAGAAGTAAGGGAGGGTCTGACCAATGGCACGCGAAAAGACAAAGACGAAGCGTAAGGTTTCCAAGAACATCGCCGCAGGTGTGGCGCATGTTAATTCCAGCTTCAACAACACAAAAATTCTTATCTCTGACGTTCAGGGCAATGCAATTGCATGGTCTTCGGCAGGCACAATGGGTTTCAAAGGGTCGCGTAAGTCGACACCTTACGCAGCCCAGATGGCAGCAGAAGATGTGGGCAAGAAAGCACAAGACCACGGCGTGAAAACGCTCGAAGTCGAAGTGCAAGGCCCAGGCTCGGGTCGTGAAAGTGCATTGCGCGCTTTGGCGGCTGCCGGTTTCAACATCACGTCGATCCGTGATGTGACACCAATGGCTCACAACGGCTGTCGCCCACCAAAGCGTCGCCGCGTCTAAGAATATATATTTTGTATGGGGTCGTGCCTTTGCGCACGGCCCCGTACCGCTTTTCTGAAACCTCGGGAGTTTCTTCGCCGTTTGGACATGGGGCAAGAGACAAGAATGGAGGGACGTATGATCCACAAAAATTGGGCTGAATTGATCAAGCCACAGCAGTTGGACGTAAAGCCGGGCAATGACCCAGCACGTCAGGCGACTGTGATTGCAGAGCCGCTGGAGCGCGGTTTTGGTTTGACAATGGGCAACGCGCTGCGCCGCGTTTTGATGTCGTCGCTTCAGGGCGCGGCAATCACATCTGTACAAATTGACAATGTTTTGCACGAATTCTCCAGCGTTGCTGGTGTGCGTGAAGACGTTACCGACATCATCTTGAACCTCAAAGGCGTATCCTTGCGCATGGAAGTCGAAGGGCCAAAGCGCCTGTCGATTTCGGCAAAAGGTCCGGGCGTTGTGACGGCTGGTGATATCTCTGAAAGCGCCGGGATCGAAATCCTGAACCGTGATCACGTGATCTGCCACCTTGACGACGGTGCCGATGTTTACATGGAACTGACCGTGAATACGGGCAAGGGCTATGTCGCCGCAGACAAGAACAAGCCGGAAGATGCGCCAATCGGGTTGATCCCGATCGATGCGATCTATTCGCCAGTGAAAAAAGTGTCCTATGACGTGCAGCCGACCCGCGAAGGTCAGGTGCTGGATTATGACAAGCTGACGATGAAGGTCGAAACTGACGGTTCCATCACGCCTGATGATGCGGTCGCTTTTGCAGCCCGTATTCTTCAGGACCAGCTGGGCATCTTTGTCAACTTTGACGAGCCTGAATCTGCATCCCGTCAGGACGATGACGACGGTCTTGAATTCAACCCGCTGCTGCTCAAGAAAGTAGACGAGTTGGAACTGTCCGTGCGGTCCGCAAACTGCCTCAAGAACGACAATATCGTTTATATTGGCGATTTGATCCAGAAGACCGAAGCCGAAATGCTGCGCACGCCGAACTTTGGCCGCAAGTCCTTGAACGAGATCAAGGAAGTTTTGTCGGGGATGGGTCTGCACCTTGGCATGGACGTCGAGGACTGGCCACCGGACAACATCGAAGACCTTGCTAAAAAGTTCGAGGATTCGTTCTAAGAATTCATGTGGTGAGGAGCGATCCCCACCACATGCAAGACTGGGCCAAGAGGGCCCCAAGGAGAGTTGGCGCTACGCACGCCAGCCAGACAAAGTAAAACCGCCCGTAGAGGGCATATCGTTGGAGAAAAGAAATGCGTCACGCACGTGGTTACCGCCGTCTGAATCGTACACATGAACACCGCAAGGCGCTGTTCGCGAACATGGCCGGCTCGCTTATTGAACATGAGCAAATCAAGACAACATTGCCCAAGGCAAAAGAACTGCGTCCGATCATCGAAAAGATGATCACGCTTGCAAAGCGCGGCGATCTGCATGCGCGCCGTCAGGCAGCAAGCAAGCTGAAGCAGGACAAGTATGTTGCGAAACTATTTGAAATTCTTGGCCCACGCTACGCCGACCGCCAAGGTGGTTACGTTCGCGTTCTGAAGGCTGGCTTCCGCTATGGCGACATGGCCCCTATGGCCATCATCGAATTCGTTGATCGCGACCGCGATGCGAAAGGTGCGGGCGACAAGGAACGCGTTGCTGCCTATGAAATGGCCGAAGACTAAAGCCATCAGGCTTTGGTGAGTTTGGAGAAAAGCCCCTGGCAGTGCCGGGGGCTTTTTTTATGCCTTCGGCGAGGATTTTGAACCATTTGGAATATGGGTGTTGCGCAACCACATTCGGCTGCGCATATCTGGGGGATGAGATATATCCTGATTTTCCTCGTGTTATGCGTGCTCCCCGTGCAGGCGCAGACTGTTCCGACCTCTGCCACGCAGATGCAACTTAGCTTTGCCCCGTTGGTCAAGCAGGCAACCCCTGCGGTTGTTAACATCTACACGCGCACCATCGTCCAAAGCAGCCGCACGCCGTTGCAGTCTGATCCGTTTTTTGAGCGTTTCTTTCAAAGACCCGGCGCAGGGCAGCCGAGGGTGCAAAACTCGCTTGGCTCTGGAGTTATTCTTTCCGAGGACGGCATCGTCGTGTCGAATTATCATGTTGTCGGCATGGCGACGGACATCCGGATCGTTCTTGCGGATCGGCGCGAATTCACAGCACGGGTCTTACTAAGCGATGCAGAGAGCGACCTTGCGATTCTCAAAATTGAGGGCGAGGACGGGCTGTCCTATTTGCCACTGCGCGACAGTGACAACATTGAAGTGGGCGAGTTGGCGCTGGCCATCGGCAATCCTTTTGGCGTGGGTCAGACGGTCAGCAGTGGCATTGTTTCTGGATTGGCGCGCTCGGGCGGGATGAATGGCGGCGGGCAGGGGTATTTCATCCAGACTGATGCGCCGATCAATCCAGGAAACTCCGGTGGTGCGCTGATCGATATGGAGGGGGCGTTGATGGGGATCAATACATCAATTTTGACGCGTTCTGGTGGGTCAAACGGCATTGGGTTTGCGATTCCAGCCAATTTGATAAAGGCTTTTGTCGATCAGGCGCGCAGCGGTGCCGAACGCTTTGAGCGACCTTGGGCGGGGATGAGCGGGCAGCCGGTGGATGCGGATATGGCCGCACCCCTAGGGTTGGATCGACCCGGAGGGATCATTGTGTCTGGTTTGCACCCGGCCAGCCCCTTCCTTGCCAGTGGTTTTGCGGTTGGCGATGTGATTACGGCGGTAAATGGTCAGGACGTAAACACGCCCGCCGAGATGGTCTACCGGATGAGCGTCAGCGGCTTGGGGAACCAAGCGATCGTGACGCGGTTGCGTGAGGGAAGCTCTACGGATCTGAATGTGGCGTTGATCGCTGCCCCTGACAGCCCTTCGCGCGATTCTGTGACCTTGGACAAACGCAGCTTGCTGCCGGGGCTTGCCTTGGCGCGGATCAACCCAGCGGTTCTCGCCGAGCTCAACTTGTCGCTGGAGGTTGAGGGGGTCGCAATCGTCGAGCCCGGTGTGTACGGTTTGCAAGTGGGGCTGCGGCCCGGCGACGTGATCTTGGTTCTTAATGGGCGCGAGGTGGAAACCCCTGCGCAGGTTCGGGACGCATTGCAAGGTCAACGGCAGGTCGCGATGGTCGTGCAGCGCGGGACGCAAAGGCTGTCGTTGCGGTTCAGGATTTAGGCGATGGTTGATCTTTTCGATAGTGGTGAGGTCAAGCCGGAGGCCGGGCACCGCCCCTTGGCAGACCGTTTGCGGCCCAAGACGCTGGCCGAGGTCATCGGGCAAGGGCAGGTGCTGGGGCCGGACGGGCCTTTGACGGTGATGTTGGACTCAGGGTCACTGGGATCGTTGATTTTCTGGGGGCCGCCGGGGGTAGGCAAGACCACCATCGCGCGGCTTTTGGCGGATGAGACCGAGCTGCATTTTGTCCAGATCAGCGCCATCTTTAGTGGTGTACCCGAGCTGCGCAAAGTTTTCGAGGCGGCAAAGATCCGGCGGCAAAACGGGCGCGGTACATTGTTGTTCGTCGATGAAATCCACCGTTTCAACAAGGCGCAGCAGGATGGGTTTTTGCCCCACATGGAAGACGGCACGATCCTGCTGGTGGGGGCTACAACCGAAAACCCGTCATTCGAGCTGAACGCCGCTGTGTTAAGCCGTTCGCAGGTTTTGGTGTTGGAACGCTTGCCGCTGGCTGACCTGGAACGGCTCGCGCAGCGGGCCGAGGTTGAGCTGGGCAGACCATTGCCGATCGACGGACCTGCGCGTGAAAGCCTGCTTGAGATGGCCGATGGCGACGGGCGTGCCTTGTTGAATTTGATCGAACAGGTAGCGGCCTGGAAAGTCGATAAGCCCTTGGATGGCAAGGCGCTGTCGGCGCGGCTGATGCGGCGGGCCGCGCAGTATGACAAAGGCGGCGACGCGCATTACAACCTCATTTCTGCGCTGCATAAATCCGTGCGCGGCTCTGACCCCGATGCGGCACTTTACTGGCTGTCGCGGATGTTTGAGGGCGGGGAAGACCCGCGATACCTGATGCGGCGCATCACGCGGATGGCTGTCGAAGACATCGGGCTGGCGGATCCGCAGGCGCAGGCGATTTGCCTGCAGTCTTGGGAGACCTACGAGCGGCTTGGATCACCCGAGGGGGAACTGGCGCTGGCGCAGGCCGTGACCTATCTGGCGTTGGCCCCGAAATCGAATGCGGCTTATGTGGCGTATAAAGCGGCGCGCGCTGCGGCCAAACAGACCGGATCAGCCCCGCCGCCCAAACATATCCTGAATGCGGCAACCAGCATGATGAAGGACCAAGGGTATGGCGCGGGCTATGCCTATGACCACGATGCCGAGGATGGGTTTTCGGGCCAAAACTACTTTCCCGACGGCATGGCGCGGCCACAGCTGTATCAGCCGGTGGAGCGCGGGTTTGAAAGGGACTTGAAAAAGCGTCTGGATTACTTTGAAAAGTTGCGCGCGACGCGCAAAACTTGACATTCCGTGCGCAAACCGTGACAGACCGCAGATGATTTCTACCCTGTTCCTTGTGGCTATTGGCGGCGCTATCGGCGCGTCTTTGCGGTTCATGTCCGGCGTTGCGGTTCTTCGCGCGCTTGGGCCGCAGGACTTTCCCGTAGCGGTACTTGGCGTGAACATTCTGGGGTCGTTCCTGATGGGGCTGTTCGTCGTCTTTGCCGCGCAAAAAGGGCTGACACAGTACAGCCCGTTTGTGATGACGGGTGTCCTTGGCGGGTTCACTACGTTTTCGGCGTTCTCGCTGGAAACGGTAACATTGATCGAGCGCGGCCAGATCGCATCGGCAGGGATATATGTGGCACTGTCAGTCGGTCTGGCGGTGCTAGGATTAATGCTGGGCCTATTTGTGGCCAGAGGAGTATTTGCATGAGCCGGGTTCAAAACCTGATCATTGAGCAGGGTGACGGGGATCAGCGGCTGGACCGCTGGTTCAAACGTATGTTCCCGCTGATCAGTCAGGGGCGCATCGAGAAGATGTGCCGTAAGGGTGACATTCGCGTAAATGGCGGACGTGTCAAAGCGTCAACACGGCTTGAGGTCGGGCAGGAAATTCGCATTCCGCCATTGCCCGACACAGAGGCCCCACCGCCGCCAAAGCGTACACGGATTTCGGATGCGGATGCCAAGTTCATCCGGTCCTGCGTGATTTACCGTGACGATTATATCATCGCGCTGAACAAGCCCCCTGGCCTGCCGGTGCAAGGCGGATCGGGGCAATCTGATCGCCATGTCGATGCATTGGCCGATGCGTTGATGTTTGACCTAGATGAAAAGCCGCGGCTTGTGCACCGGTTGGACAAGGACACGTCGGGCGTGCTGATTATGGCGCGGACGCGGTCGATTGCGGCTGATCTGACGTCGTCTTTCCGGCATCGCCAAACGCGCAAGATCTACTGGGCGGCTGTCGCAGGCGTGCCGCACCCCAAGAACGGGACGATCAAGTTCGGCTTGGTCAAAGCGTTCGGTCATGGCGCGCGCGGCGAGGGCGAAAAGATGTACTGCGTCCACCCCAAGGACATGGACACCACCGAAGGGGCCAAGCGCGCAACCACTGATTACGCGACACTGGCGCAGGCTGGTACGCGCACCTGCTGGGTCGCGCTGATCCCGGTAACGGGCCGCACGCACCAGTTGCGCGCGCACATGGCCGAGATCGGCCATCCCATTGTTGGTGACGGCAAATACGGTGGATCTGGTCAGGAAAACATGGGGGATGGCTGGGGCGCACAGCTTGGTGGCGACATCTCGAAAAAGCTGCACCTGCATGCACGGTCGCTGACCCTTGAACACCCCGTGACCAAGGCAACGCTGAACCTGATCGCGCCGATGCCGGATCATATGGTGCGCACGTGGGATACGTTCCAATGGGCCCCATCCGACGTGCCAGCCGACCCGTTCGAGGAGGACTGGGGTTGAGCGCACCCTTGCGTCTGGTGATCTTTGACGTCGACGGGACGCTGGTCGACAGTCAGGCGGATATACTGGCGGCTTTTGCGCAGGCTTTTGCTGTCGTGGGGCGGCCTTTGCCTGCGCCGGTCGATGTGATGGCCATTGTGGGCCTGTCGCTGGATATCGCTGTCCGGCGTCTGGTCCCGCAGATCAGCGATGCTGACTGTGCCGTCATGGTCGAGGCGTATAAAGACGCCTATGTCGCTTTGCGTGCTTCGATGCCGATTTCGCAAACATCGCCGTTTTATCCCGACTGTCGCGAGGTGTTGAACCAGTTGCATGCAATTCCCGAGGTTTTGTTGGGCATTGCCACAGGTAAATCGCGGCGCGGGCTGGATCACTTGATCAAGGGGCACGGGCTTGACGGGCTTTTCGTGACCCAACAGGTCGCGGACTTCCACCCCTCGAAACCGCATCCTTCGATGATCTTGCAGGCCATGGCCGATGCGGGCGTTGACCCCGCGCAGGCGGTGATGGTCGGTGACACAAGTTACGACATGGAAATGGCAGCCGCCGCTGGCGTCGCTGGCATCGGGGTCAACTGGGGGTATCACGCGCCCGAAGCCCTTGGGGCCGCCCACCATGTGATTGACCGGTTTGATGAATTGCCTGCTGCCTTGGACAAAATCTGGAGCCTTTGAAATGAGCGATTGGAAAGCGAAACGCTTTTGGACTGAAGCGCAGGTTGTCGCGGCCGGGGATGGCTATGCCGTCGAACTGGATGGCCGTCCGATCAAAACGCCCGCCAAGCGTCATTTGATTGTGCCCACCCAGCAGATGGCGCAGGCCATCGCCGCTGAATGGCAGGCCCAAAAGGGTACAATTGATCCACGCACCATGCCTTGCACCAAAACGGCGAACGCCGCGCTGGACAAGGTTGCCATTCAACATGCCGAAGTGGCAGATATGTTGGCGGCGTATGGCGATTGCGATCTCTTGTGCTACCGTGCAGACAGCCCGCAGGAGTTGGTTGATCGCCAAACTGCGCTGTGGGATCCGATGCTGGATTGGGCCGAAGCCGCACTTGAGGTCCGGCTGGAACCGCGCGTGGGAATCATGCATGTGCCACAAGATGCAGCGGCTGTTTCGCGCCTGACAGACCGTACACATGCGCTGGATATGTTCCAAATGGCCGCGTTTCACGATCTGGTAAGTTTGTCCGGATCGCTGGTTTTGGGATTCGCAGCGACCCTGAATGCCAAAGATACGGATACATTATGGGATTTGTCGCGGCTGGACGAGATTTGGCAAGCCGAACTTTGGGGGGCGGATGACGACGCCGAGGCATTGGCCGCAGTGAAAAAGGCTAGCTTTGAGCACGCGAAGTTGATGTTTGATCTGTCATCTTCGCCTGCGCCTTAATTTAAGGCTTACCCCTGCGTCAAGTGGCTGTTTTTTAGGCTTGCAGGCTTGACGTTCAGGCGCAAATCCGCCCAAACTCTGGATCATCATTTGGGGAAATCCTTAAATGGTCCAACTCCGACCCGAAAAGGTGTCGGTTAAACCGCCCATAAACGTGGCGGAAACTCAGGAAGAGGTAACAATGAATAAATCCGTATTTTTTGGTGCGATGACGGTTGCTGGCCTAGTTGCCGGTGCGTCTGCCGCAGCAACCCTTGACGACGTAAAAGAGCGCGGCAAGCTGAACTGTGGCGTGACGACTGGTCTGGTCGGCTTTGCCGCACCAAATGCAAACGGCGAATGGGAAGGCTTTGACGTTGCGGTATGCCGCGCTGTTGCCGCAGCCGTTTTCGGTGACCCAACGGCTGTTGAGTTCATCCCGACAACTGGCAAAACACGCTTTACTGCGTTGGCATCGGGCGAGATCGACTTTCTTGCGCGTAACACCACATGGACGTTCAGCCGCGATGTTGACCTGAAGTTCGACTTCATCGGCGTCAACTACTACGATGGTCAGGGCTTTATGGTTCCAAAGGCACTTGGCGTTTCATCCGCCAAGGATCTGGACGGCGCGACAGTCTGCATTCAGACCGGTACAACAACCGAACTGAACCTTGCTGACTTCTTCCGTGCGAACAACATCTCGTATGAGCCCGTGCCAATCGAGACAAACGCCGAAGGCCAGCAGCAGTACCTTGCCGGTGCCTGCGACACCTACACAACAGACGCATCCGGTCTGGCATCCACACGTGCCACATTCGAGACACCTGGCGATCACATCATTCTGCCGGAAATCATCTCGAAAGAGCCATTGGGCCCGCTGGTACGTCACGGCGACAACGACTGGGGCGACCTGACACGTTGGGTTTTGTACGCTCTGATCGCAGCTGAAGAACTGGGCGTCACATCGGCAAACGTCGAAGAGATGGCCACAAGCACAACCAACCCCGAAGTTGCCCGCCTGTTGGGTGCCGAAGGTACATTGGGTGAAATGCCGGGTCTGGACGCTGCATGGGCCAAGAACGCTATCGCGTCTCAGGGCAACTATGGCGAAATCTTTGCCAAGAACATCGGCGAAGAGACACCAATCGGTCTGGCCCGTGGTCTGAACGCACAGTGGACAGATGGCGGCCTGATGTACGCGCCTCCTTTCCGCTAAATACACTGCCAAGGGGCGCGGTTCATGCCGCGCCCTTTGCGCTTTTGAGACAATAAATAAACCCGGCCAGTGACATCAAAATGATGCACATCAAATAGGTCCGGAACACAGGGATAATCTGATGACGACAATGTCCGACCCTCAACAGGGCTCGTTCCGGCTGTCGATGTTGCTGAACGACACCCGGTATAGATCCTACACATTCCAGTTTATCGCTTTGATGCTGCTGATCGCGTTGATGGCCTTTTTGGGTATCAACCTCGTGCGCAACCTAGCAGAGGCCGGCCTGAACATTTCTTATGATTTTCTGGGCGTGCCTGCGGGCTACGATATCAACCAGACGTTAATCGACTATAACAGCCAGTCCACAAACCTGCGGGCGGCCGTCGTCGGGATTATCAACACCTTGTTGGTGGCATTCCTTGCCTGTTTGACAGCGACCATTCTTGGCGTGATCGCCGGTGTGGCGCGTCTGTCCAACAACTGGCTCGTTTCCAAACTAATGGCAATCTACGTCGAGATTTTCCGCAACATCCCCGTGCTGATCTGGATCCTGATGATCTACACGCTGATGACCGCCGTGCTGCCTGCGCCCAATGCATTCCGTGGTGATAACGCGACGTCCAGCATGTTGTTTGACGCCTTTGCCTTTACCAACCGCGGCGTTTACATCCCTGCACCGGTTTGGGGGCCAGGGTCGATGATTGTTGTCGGGACCTTTATCCTGTCGATCATTGCTGCGTTCTTTTATCGCCGCTATGCGGTGAAATTGCTGTTTGAAACCGGCAAGCTGCTGCCCATGGGCTGGCCTACGCTGGCGATCCTGATTGTACCAACGCTGCTGATGTTTTTCATCATGGGCCGTCCTGTCGGGCTGGATTATCCGGCCTTGCGCGGGTTCAACTTCCAAGGCGGTATCCAGATCGGTGCACCCTTGATTGCACTCTGGCTGGCGTTGTCAGTCTATACTGGCGCTTTCATTGCCGAAAACGTCCGTGCGGGCATTCAGGCGATCTCGACAGGGCAAACCGAAGCTGCGGCGTCTTTGGGTCTGCGTCCCAAGCGCGTGATGAACCTTGTGGTCTTGCCGCAAGCGCTGCGGGTGATTATTCCGCCGCTGATCTCGCAGTACCTGAACATCACCAAGAATTCGTCACTGGCGATTGCGGTGGGCTATGCCGATATCACGGCCACACTGGGCGGGATTACCCTGAACCAAACCGGCCGCGCGATTGAATGCGTACTGCTGTTGATGCTGTTCTATCTCACGATCTCGTTGTCGATTTCAGCGATCATGAACGTCTACAACAACAACGTCAGCCTGAAGGAGCGGTAAGATGTCAGATACTCATGCCCAAACCGTTCCCTTTGTCCGCGATACGATGTTGCCTCAGGCAACACCGCCATCGACGGCACAAGGTCCGGTCAAATGGATGCGCGACAGCCTGTTTTCGTCCATCCCCTATACGATCCTGACGATCGCTGCGCTGTATGCGATCTACGTTCTGTTGTCAGGCTTCTTGCCATGGCTGTTGGGGGGCGTCTGGACGACCTCGAACATCCGCGAATGCCGCGAAGTGCTTGATGGCGCGACGGGGGGCTGTTTTTCGGTTCTGACCGAGCGTTGGAACCAGCTGCTATTCGGGATCGCTTATCCGCAGGACGGCTATTGGAGACCGACACTGGCGTTTATCCTGCTGTTTGTTGCGATATCTCCAGTCTTGTTCGCGGCAGTGCCACGTAAACTTTTGATCGTGACAGCGCTTTATCCCTTTGTGGCCTTCTGGCTGATCTGGGGCGGGTCGCTTTTGGTTCCGGTTGCAGCATTAATCAGCATCGGTGTCGGCTATACCATCTATGGCAAACTGGTCAAAACCAGCTTTGCGGGTGGTCTGGCCGCAGGGGTCGTTGCCGCGGCTGTTGTCTGGTTCATTGCCGGTTTCATCACACCAAGCCTGTCTGGCGTTCTCGCGCTCGAAGAAGTCGTGTCGCGGAACATGGGGGGCTTCATGCTCAACATGATCCTTGGTGTGATCTGTGTATCGCTGTCGTTGCCCTTGGGCATCGTACTCGCCCTTGGTCGCCAATCCAGCCTGCCAATCATCAAGCTGATCTGTGTGGTCTTTATCGAGTTCATCCGTGGCGTGCCGCTGATTACATTGCTTTTCGTCGCAAACGTGGTCTTGGCTTACTTCTTGCCGCCCGGCACCAACTTTGACCTGATCTTGCGTGTCATCATCATGATCACCATGTTCGCCTCGGCCTATATCGCCGAAGTGATCCGGGGTGGTCTGGCCGCATTGCCACGCGGGCAATACGAGGGCGCAGAAAGTCTTGGCCTTGATTATGCGCAGTCGATGCGTCTGATCATTCTGCCGCAAGCTTTGAAGATCTCGATCCCGGGAATCGTCAACGTGGCCGTTGGCCTGTTCAAGGATACCACGCTGGTTTCGATCATTTCGATGTTCGATCTGGTGGGGATGATCCGCGGCCCGATCCTCGCTTCGACCGATTGGAACGGCGTCTATTGGGAGCTCTGGGGCTTTGCCGCCGCACTGTTCTTTGTCGTCTGCTACGGCATCTCGCAATATTCACAATGGCTGGAACGTCAACTCCAGACCGACCACCGTTAAGGAAAGGCTGTTATTATGGCTGAACAAGCACAAGCACTGAAGGTCTCGGACGAGGTCGCCATCAGCATCGAAAAGATGAACAAATGGTACGGCACATTTCATGTGCTACGCGACATTGACCTGACCGTATATCGTGGCGAACGTATCGTTATCGCGGGCCCGTCAGGGTCGGGTAAATCCACGCTGATCCGTTGCATCAACGCTTTGGAAGAACACCAAAAAGGTCGCATCGAAGTCGACGGTACTGTGTTGTCTTCGGATGTGAAAAACATCGACAAGATCAGGTCAGAGGTTGGCATGTGCTTTCAGCACTTCAACTTGTTTCCACATCTGACGATCCTTGAAAACTGCACGCTGGCACCGATCTGGGTTCGCAAGACACCCAAGAAAGAAGCCGAAGAAATCGCGATGCATTTTCTTGAAAAGGTCAAGATCCCTGATCAGGCTGACAAATATCCCGGTCAGTTGTCCGGTGGTCAGCAGCAGCGTGTCGCCATCGCCCGCAGCCTGTGCATGCGTCCGCGCATCATGCTGTTTGATGAACCCACGTCGGCGCTTGACCCCGAGATGATCAAAGAAGTTCTGGACACTATGGTCGAGCTTGCAGAAGAAGGCATGACGATGCTCTGCGTGACCCACGAGATGGGCTTTGCCCGTCAAGTCGCCAACCGCGTGATCTTTATGGACGAAGGTCAGATTGTTGAGCAGAATGAACCAGAAGAGTTCTTTAACAACCCACAAAGCCCGCGGACCAAGCTGTTCTTAAGCCAGATTCTGGGTCACTGATAAGATCAAAAGGCGGGGGAAACCCCGCCTTAATTCGGCTTGGGCAAGTCCCGAGGCATGACGATGTGGCTGACTTGGCCCAAGTTCCAAGTGATATCTGACCAATTTTCCGCATCAAACGATATCGCGATTGTTGCCCCGGTTGGGTAGTGGTGCATGCCGTCCCGGTTTGGGGGCGTCTTTACAATCTGTTCGGCCATATCAGCGATCCCGGGGTTATGGCCCAAAAGCAAGACGGTATCGCCGGACGCCGTTTGCAGTGTCGCCAGTATCTTTTCAGCATCCGCAAGATAGAGTTCTTTGACAAAGAGAATTTCCGGCTGTCCCTCAAGGTTTAACAGGCCCAGTGTTTCCCGCGTCCGTGTCGCAGTTGAACACAGCACGACATCCGGCCTGAGGTCCTTTTCCTTTAACCATATCCCCAAGGAGGCGGCATTGCTCCTGCCGCGCTCGTTAAGTGTGCGATCATGGTCGTCTGTCGCGGGGCCGGGCCAATCCGACTTCGCGTGTCGCATAAGTATAAGGCGTTTCATGTTATCCTTGGCGAATGATGCTGCCAGCGCCATGCTCGGTAAAAAGCTCCAGCAGGCAGGCATTGGGCGCGCGACCATCAAGAATGACGGCAGCGCGAACGCCACCCTCGATCGCGTTAAGCGCAGTTTCGGTTTTCGGGATCATACCGCCCGCAATCGTACCGTCTTTTACCATTTCGCGAATCTGGGCCGCTGTAAGCTCCGTAACCACCTCGCCTTGGGCATTCTTAACGCCGGCCACGTCGGTAAGCAGTAACAGCCGGTCGGCCTTTAGCGCGGCGGCGATGGCACCTGCGGCGGTGTCGCCGTTGATGTTGAACGTTTCACCATTACGGCCCATCCCAAGGGGCGCGATAACCGGGATGATCCCCTTGTCGGCCAGATCGCGCAGAAGGCGGGGATTCACTTCGGTCGGGGCACCAACAAGGCCCAATTCCGGGTCTTCCTGGTCGCATATAATCAGGCCGCTATCTTTGCCTGACACGCCGACACAGCGACCGCCTTGCGCTGTAATTGCCTGAACGATGCGCGCGTTGACAAGACCAGACAACACCATTTCAACCACTTCCATGGTTGCGGCATCGGTCACTCGTTTACCGTTAATGAATTCTGATTTGATGTCCAGCCGACGTAGCATGTCATTGATCATCGGGCCGCCGCCGTGGATAATCACGGGGTTTACACCAACCTGCCGCATCAGGGCGACATCGCGGGCGAACTCCTCCATGGCCTCGTCGCTGCCCATGGCATGGCCACCCAGCTTGATCACGACGGTTGCATCAGCATAGCGCTGCAAATAGGGCAGGGCTTGGCTTAGGGTTTGGGCGGTGGCGATCCAGTCGCGGTTCATGTCTTGTTTTCTCATTTTCTTGCCTCGGTGCCTCGCCGGAGATTCACTCCAGCGTGGCGATGATGGCACGAAGCGTCGGAATGCCCCAGCCCTTTTCCGACGACGTCACGACGATTTCCGGATAGGCTGCCGGGTGTTTCGCTAAAGCAGCGCGTACCTGATCCAGAATCTTTTCACGCTCAACTTCTTTGACCTTGTCGGCCTTCGTTAGAACGCACTGAAATGTCACGGCTGAACTGTCGAGCAGGGACATGATTTCTTCGTCGACCTTTTTAACACCATGTCGGGCATCAATCAGCACAAAGGCACGGCGCAGGGTCTGGCGGCCAGACAGATATTGCTTAAGCAACCGCTGCCATTTCTCTACGATGGGCAGGGGGGCGTTTGCATAGCCATAGCCCGGCAAGTCGACGAGATAATGGTCATCTCCGGCTGTGAAATAGTTAATCTCTTGCGTACGACCGGGTGTGTTGGATGCCCTGGCAAGGGCCTTCATTCCGGTCAGCGCGTTGATCAAAGTTGATTTCCCGACGTTCGAGCGGCCAGCGAAACACACTTCCATCCGGTCAGCAGGGGGCAGTCCATCCATGGCCACCACGCCTTTGACGAATTGGGTTTCACCGGCGAAAAGCATCCGGCCTTTTTCGGCCGTGAATGCGTCGGGTTCTTCTGCTATTTTGAACTGGATTTGCATCAGATCACCTTTGCTGTGTCGCCAAGTGCGATATCGCCTGTGGTTATGACTTCGGCGTAAACACCGAAATTCTGGTGGCCAAACTGGCTGTTGAGGACATCCAGAGTTGCCGTATCGCGCTGGCCCGTGACAGGATTTGTGTTGGTCACTTGGCATCGTTCAATTGGTTCACGGACCCGCAACACGGCAGAGCCTATGCTGATTTCGCGCCCGATCCAGCCCAATTCGACCCATTCCGCCAGATCGTCCAGCCATATGTTACCGCGCCAGCGTTCTTTTGTGATGGGGTTTCCCAAAGCGTCGGCAACGGCGGCATGGGACGCGGTGTTCATAATTGAAACAGATGGGTAAGTCGTATCAGTCATGCTGCGCCCGTCAACACTTACGATCCCCCGGGGCTGGGCCCGGTTGGGCGGGCAAAGCGGGGCCACCCATGCCAGAAAACGGTCGCTGTCTTTTGGATTGTCCGGTTCAAAGGATAGTGGCTCAAGGTCCTGATGGGTCAGGGTGATAGCCCGTGTTTCTTCGTCCAGCTTTGCCCAAATGCCAGCAAGACCAGGGGTGCGCGCACCGATCATAAAGTTATAGCAGCTTGCCCATGCGGGCTTCTCGGTGCTGAATTTTGAAACTTCGTGGGTTATGGCCCACACCCTATCCCAAGGCATCGACTGGCCTTGGGATAGGTGCACACGCTCAATCGCTTCGCGCCCGTGGCTCTTTATGGGATGCCGGTATAGCGCGTAGACCTTCATTACTTCTTGCCTTTTGTCGGTGCCTTGGTGTCATTCGCCGCGGCTTTGGCTTTGCGTTTTTCCGCGCCCGTAATGTTTCCAAGAAGATCCGGCTTATAGCCCTGGCTGCGCATGATAAGGTACTGTTGCGTAAAGGTAATTGTGTTGTTCGCGATCCAGTAAACAACCAGACCGGATGCAAAACCACCCAACATGAACATAAAGACCCATGGCATCCACGCAAAGATCATTTGCTGAGTGGGGTCAGTGGGGGCCGGGTTCAACTTTTGCTGCAAGAACATCGAGATGCCCAAAAGTAGCGGTAGAATACCGATAAAGACCAGCGCCATGACGCTTCCTGCTTCGGGGACACCCCATGGGAACAAACCATAGAAGTTGAAGATCGAGGTAGGATCCGGCGCACTGAGGTCTTGGAACGGGCCAAAGAATGGCGCGTGCCGCAGCTCAAGCGTTACAAAGATAACCTTGTAAAGCGAGAAGAAGATCGGGATTTGCATGATGATTGGTAGACAGCCCGCAGCCGGGTTTACCTTTTCACGCTTGTATAGTTCCATCATGCCTTGTTGAAGCTTCTGACGGTCGTCGCCTGAATCTTTTTTCAGCTTTTCCATCTGCGGCTGCAATTCCTTCATCTTTGCCATCGAGACGTATGATTTATAGGCAAGTGGGAAAAGCAGGGCTTTGATCAGGAGGGTCAGGCCGATGATGGCGATACCCATGTTCCCGATCAGGATGTTTAGGTGGTGCAACACCCAAAAAATCGGCTTTGTCAGGAAAAAGAACCAACCCCAGTCGATGGAATCAACAAACTTGTAAACGCCTGCAGTTTCATAATCGCGCAGGGCTTGCCATTCTTTTGCACCGGCAAACAGTTGCGTCGACACCGAGGCAGAGCCGCCCGCAGGGATGATTTGCGACGGTAAAACAGCCTCGGTTTGGAAAATGTCTGTGCGCGGCAGGTACTTGGCGGTCAGGCGTGACTGTTGTGCAGGGTCTGGGATCAAGTTGGTCATGAAATAATGGCCGGTGAAGCCGATCCAACCGTTCGTGACATCATCAATACGCTTTGAGGGGGCGCCGCCGACAGGATCAAGGTCAGGGATATCATCCCAGCTTGTCTCAATCAGTTCACCATTGTTCATGGCGACCATGCCCTCGTGAAGGATAAAGAAGTTTTGGGCATCCGTCGGAACGCCGTGGCGTGCGATGATTCCATAGGGCGCAAGGGTAACGGAGGTATCGGATGCGTTTTGAACTGATTGTTCGACTTCGAACATGAAGTTCGCGTCGATTGAAATCGTCCGCGAGAAAACTTGTCCGACGCCATTGTCCCAAGTGATCGTCACTGGGCTACCGACAGTCAGCGTATCGCCTGAGGCAAGGCTCCAAAGTGTGTTGGGGCCCGGGACCTGCTCCGGTGCTATACCGGCACCTGCGGCCCAACCATATAGCGCATAATACGCGTCTTCTGTTCCGGCGGGCGACAAAAGCGTAACAATGGGTGCATCGTCTTCAATCGTTGTTCGATAGTCCTTCAGTCTAAGGTCGTCAACGCGCCCACCCAGCAAAGAAATTGAGCCGGTCAGTCGGTCTGTTTCGACCGGTACCCTTGGTGCCTGCTCCAGCGCATCCGCGCGCGTGGCGGTGGTGTCTGCGACCGTTGCTGGCAAAGTGGTGCCAGCAGGAACAGCTGCGTCGGGTGCCGTTACGCCAGAAGGAGAGGTAAGAGAAACATCCGTCCCATCAACTGGCGTGCCTGGCTCTGGTGGTGGGAAGAGTAAAAACCACCCAAGGATCACTATGAAACTAAGTACCGTCGCAAAAATGAGATTCTTGTTCTGATCGTCCATTTGACCGCCACCTGATGTCTATAATATCAGCGTGGGTTCAACAGAGTGCAGCACCAAAGGTCAAGCGGATTCGGGGCGGATCACACTGCAATGGCCGATCTGAGGGGCATTAGACTTAGGGTTTCCCATCCATGATCCGCGGGACTTCTCGCAGTTTTGTGCAATGGCTTTCGATCCAGCCTAAGGTCTGTTCGATTGGCATGGGGCGGGCAATGCCAAATCCTTGCACGTGATCACACCCCAGTTGCGCCAGAATGACGTGCTCCCCGACACTTTCGACGCCTTCGGCCAAAGTTTCGACGCCCAACCGTTCGGCCATGGTCAGGATAGCACTAATCATACGCTGCTGTTCTGGATCACGGTCTGCTTTCATCACGAAAGAGCGATCAATCTTTATGCGATTGACGGAAAAGCGTCGTATCGACGCAATAGACGCGTGGCCTGTCCCAAAATCGTCAAGGTCAATGCGGCAGCCTAACTTGCCAAGTGCATTTATATTGCGGGTGATCATATCATCGGGCGCGCTGGCAACGACGGTTTCGAGGATTTCGATGGCGAGGCGGTCGGGGGTCAGGTCAAAGCGATCCAGTTCCCATGTGATCTTCTCGATCAAACGGGGATTGCTGAGCTCCGAACCTGCGAAATTCACTCCGATCTGGGGAACCTTTACGCCGGCCGTATCCCAGACTTTCAGGGCGGCAAAGGAATGGTACATCATCAATTCGGCCAAACGTTCCAGCAGTTCGGCGCGCTCGAGGGCAGGCAGAAAATCGGCTGGGTTCAGCACGCCCCGTGTCGGATGTGCCCATCGTGCGAGAGCCTCGAAACCTGTTATTTCGCCGGTATCCGTCGAAATTTGAGGTTGGAACCATGGCGTGATCTGGCCGTCTTCCAATGCCCGGGCGACTTCTTCCATTAGAGCGTTGGAGTTTTCGGGTTGCGGGAGCATCTTACTCGAGAAGGCGCGTATCGCCGAAGGACCGCGGCGTATTGCCGAAGAAAGGGCAGTCGATGCGGCCTGTAGCCAAGCTTCACCATCTTTTTCCGGGGCGCGGGACTGCTGGCAGAACCCCACTGAGACAGAGATATAAATCACAGTCCCATCTACGGAAACGGGCTCTTCTATGACGCGTTGCAAGCGGCCTGCCATTTGAATGCAAAGTTCAAGATCCAAGTGGCGCACGGGATCAAGGCAGACGCCAAACCGGGAATCACCAAGAACACCGATACTATCCCTGTCACGCAGTGCCGCGATCAGCCTTTCGCCGGTGCGCGCGATGACCTGATCTGCCGCAGCTTTGCCATACCGGTTATGCACTTCGTCAAAGTCTTCTATCGCGAATGCAAAGGTAGCTGACTTCCAGCCCAATTCTTCTGTCCGATTGAATACCTGATTTGTCAGTTCTTCAAAGGCGGTCCGCTGCAAAAGCCCGTTGATCCCCTCGCGTGCATGCAAAAGCGAGGCGGCAGGGCCGTGAAACCCGCCCAGAAAAAGATAGGCAATCGGTATAGCGGCCGCACATATCAGCAGCGCACCTTCGCCCCCGAACCAGAAAGTGGCCAAGCAGATTGCCGGCAGAAACGCCAATGCAGGCGGGCCAGACATCACGATAGAAAGCTTTCGCGCCCACCTGAGTAATTTCGCTTCCAGTCTTTGGGCCATGCAACTGATTCCCCTACCACTGCGGCTATGCGCACCACTGAGATTCTTTTAGCGTAAGGCGGGTGTCCGGCGGGTTAATGTTCTCTTTCTGGTCTGCGAGAAATATGAAAATTTTGAAATAGATGCAGATTACGGAGTTCGCACCAGTGCTTTGAAATCAAACAATTCAGGATCGAGCAAATGCGAAGGCCGTGCATTCATCAGCGCGCGAAACATGACCTGTCGACGGCCGGGGCTGTTTGCCTCCCAACCATCTAAAATCGCCTTGACCTGCTGGCGCTGAAGACCGTCCTGCGACCCGCAAAGATCACATGGAATGATAGGGTATTTCATGGCTGTCGCAAATTTCTCGCAATCGATTTCAGCGACATGCGCCAAAGGCCGATACAAGAACAGATCGCCTTCTTCATTTACCAGCTTGGGAGGCATTGTTGCCAACCGGCCACCATGGAAAAGGTTCATAAAAAACGTCTCGAGGATATCATCGCGGTGATGGCCAAGGACCACTGCGGTGCACCCTTCTTCGCGTGCGATTCGGTATAGATTTCCACGGCGCAAACGGCTGCACAGCGCGCAGAAAGTCCGACCTGCCGGTGTTTTATCCATGACGATCGAATATGTATCCTGATATTCGATTCTATGTTTGACGCCCATTTTCTCCAGGAACGCAGGCAGCACGGTCGCGGGGAAATTTGGTTGCCCCTGATCAAGATTGCAGGCGATGATTTCCACGGGCAGCAACCCGCGCCATTGCAGCTCGTGAAGAACTGCCAGCAAGGTATAGCTGTCCTTGCCGCCCGACAGGCAGACAAGCCATTTCCCGCCCGGTTCTATCATTCCATATTGATCAATTGCCTCGCGCGTCTGGCGCACAAGGCGCTTGCGCAGCTTGCGGAACTCGGTGCTTTGAGGGGCACCGTAGAATAGCGGGTGAATATCGTCAGGTTGATCCAGCATAAGTTCGGCTTAGATCAAGTCACATCGTCGATCAAGCGGCGGATAGATAAGGTGGGCCACGTGATGCGGAAAATTTTGTTGATGCTGGCGGTGATTCTGGGGCTGGCGGCGTGCACCGCGAAACCCGACGCAGATGATCCGTTGCTGTCTGATCGGGTGCTAAAGATCGAAGAGTATTTCGATGGCCACGTCGTTGCCACGGGGCAGTTTCAAGACACGTTTGGCACCGTGAGGCGACGCTTTGTCGTGGACATCAACGGCACTTGGGACGGGCAGACACTGACCTTGGTTGAGGATTTCGTTTACGAAGACAAAAGCACTGAACAGCGCGTTTGGAAGATGACCAAGACCGGGCCAGAGACGTGGACAGGCAAGGCAGATGGCGTGATCGGCACGGCCAAGGGCATCGCCCGCGGCGATACGTTCAATTGGACCTACAAGATTGACCTGCCCGTGCCAGACGGCACATTACGGGTCGATTTCAACGACTGGTTTTGGCAGCTTAGCGATACGCGGGTCTATAATCGCGCCTATATGAAGAAATACGGCGTCGATATCGGCGAGGTGCAAATCACCTTCGACAAGAAGCGTTAGTCCGGTACGTTGTCGATGCCGCTGTTGCCCCATGGATGACAGCGGCCAATCCGGCGCATTGCAAGCCATCCGCCTTTAAGGCCGCCATGTTTGCGCAACGCCTCGAGGGCATAGGCGCTGCACGTGGGGTGATATCTGCAATTATGCCCGACCCACGGGCTGAAGATCAGCCGATACCCTTTCACGGGAAGGGCCAGTAGACGCGCTAGGGGGGTCATCTTAGCTTGCCGTGCAGGATTCCGAG
>NZ_JBFEKM010000046.1:0-24642 GCF_041552635.1 Sulfitobacter sp. | reverse complement strand
GGGTCAGCCGCAGCAGCGCGGTTCAGCGCAATGGCGCGTGGTCCAAGCAGCAGCGAAAGCAAACGTGGGCCCAGTAACCCGAGAATACCAAGGGCGTCACGCTGTGCATCAAGCTCCTCCTCCAACAGGCTTTTCACCTCGTCGGCATTGCGGGCAACCAGTGCTTTGAACAGGCCCTGCTTGTCGCCGTACCAATTATACAATGTCTCGTTCGACGCTTTGGCCAGGCGCGCGATGCCTTGCATGGACGTACCGGCAAAGCCCTTTTGTTCAAGCAATTTATATGCCGCGACTTCGATCTGTTCTTGGCGGTGGGTTCTGGTTTCGGCACGCATCACGACTTCCTGAGTTGTTGACAGGTACCGTAACTGTAATTACGGATGCAAGCAACCGTAATTGAAATTACGCCCAAAGGAGCCATCATGAAACCCCAGACCTATGCCTCCAATTCCCCCATTCTGCTCACCAGCCTCGCATTGATTTCGCTGCTGCTGTCTGGCGCGATATTCGGGTTTTTCTATGCCTGGATTTGTTCGACCATGTGGGGATTGGATGCCGCCGACCCCAAAGTCGCGATTGCGGCGATGCAAGCGATGAACGGGTCGGTCCGCAACGCAGTATTTGCACCGGCTTTTTTCGGGACGCCCTTCGTGCTGATTCTCACCGCGCTGATCGCAAAGCGCCACGGGCGGACCCGTGCCGCATCTGCGTTTCTGGCGGCCGGGGTGATCTATTTCTTTGGTGGATTGATTGCGACGATGATGGTCAACGTCCCCATGAACGAAGCTTTGGCGTTGGTGGCGAGCCCCGATGATCCTGCAACGGCGGCGCAAATCTGGGCCGACTATTCCCCGAAATGGCAGGTCTGGAACATCGCGCGCACTGTGGCGAGCGGGATCAGCCTCATGCTTACCGGATATGCCCTTTTGACCCTGAGAGAGGCGAAAATCTGATGGATTATTCGCGGCTGCCATCTGCATCAAAGTGGCAGTCACGGCCTGCATTTACCGGATACGCTTGGCGCTTTGGCCTCAGCTTTTTGAACCGTAAAGTGTCGCCGCACGGTTTTCAAAGGCGCGCACGACGCGTTGCATGGCCTCGTTAAACACCACGCCGATGATCTTTTGCAGCACCATATTCTTGAATTCGAAATCGACAAAGAAATGCACTTTGCAGCTGCCTTCCCCTGCGTCTTCAAAATGCCAGTTGGATTTCATGAACTTGAACGGTCCGTCCAGATATTCGGTGTCGATCTTCTTGGTCTCGGGCCACAGCACCACGCGACTGGTGAACCGTTCGCGGAACACCTTGAAGCTGATCACCAGATCGGCGTCCATCACCTCGTGATCGCCTTTGTCTTCGCGGCTTTTGATGCGCGCGGCTGCGGTCCACGGCAAGAATTCGGGGTAAGACGCCACATCGGCCACCAGATCATACATCTGTTGGGCGGTGTAGGGCAGTTCGCGGGTCTCTGAATGGGTAGGCATTGATTTCCATCTGTCTAGAAGTTAGCCCTTATGAAATCTTAAACGCCCCTTTTTCAAGGTTAAACCCATGCCAACGCGTCCTTATGTCATCGATGAAATGATTTCGGCCAAAGCGATTGCCGCGCGGATCGAAGAACTGTGCCGCGAAATTCAAAAAGAATTCGACGGCACCAACAAGCTGACCGTCGTCGGGCTGCTGCGCGGATCGTTCGTTTTTATTGCTGATCTGGTGCGCGAACTGGACCTGCCGATCGAGGTCGATTTCCTTGAGGCGTCAAGCTATGGCGACGGCATGGAAAGCAGCAGAGAAGTGCGTATTCTCAAGGATTTGCGCGGCGCAATTGAGGGGCGCGATGTTCTGGTTGTCGAAGATATCGTCGATACCGGCCACACCCTGCACCACGTTCGCAACCTGTTGTTGTCACGTGAACCGGCGCGGCTGAAAACCATCGCTTTGCTGGATAAACCCAGCCGCCGCGAAGTCGACATGAAGGCAGACTGGATTGGCTTTGAAATACCCGATGAATTTGTCGTGGGCTATGGCATCGACTTTGCGCAACGCAACCGCAACCTGCCCTTTATCGGCAAGGTCCGGTTCACATCATGAACATCGTCTGGTTAATGCGGATGAAACGCTGGGTGCAAAACCCGCCGTCGCCACGGCGGGTTAAATTCGTTTTCGGCATCGTTCTGATTGCGGCGATCATCTTTGGTATCGAATATTTCGGCTATTGGCCCGATTGGGCAACAGCCGAACGTATGGGCCGCAGGTTCTGATTTAGCGCGCCGCCAGCTTGGCCTGACGCGCTGCACGCAACCGCGCAAAATCATCACCTGCGTGATAGCTGGACCGCGTCAAAGGCGTGGCCGACACCATCAAGAACCCCTTGCCGAAAGCAGCCTTTTCATAGGATGCGAATTCGTCAGGATGCACGAAACGGTCAACACGGTGGTGTTTCGGCGTGGGCTGCAGATATTGGCCGATGGTCAGGAAATCGATGTCGGCGGCGCGCATGTCTTCCATGACCTGAATGACCGATTGGCGATCCTCGCCCAGCCCCACCATGATACCGGATTTGGTGAACATCGACGGATCGAGTTCCTTCACCCGCTGCAACAAACGCAAGCTGTGGAAATAACGCGCACCAGGGCGGACTTCGGGGTAGAGGCCCGGCACAGTTTCAAGGTTGTGGTTGAACACGTCTGGGCGCGCCTCGACCACGATCTCAAGCACCTTGGGATCACAGCGGATAAAGTCAGGGGTCAGAATCTCGATCGTGGTGTCGGGCGACCGTTTGCGGATGGCGCGGATGGTCTGGGCGAAATGCTCTGCCCCGCCGTCTTCGACATCGTCGCGATCTACGGACGTGATAACCACATGGTTCAGCCCCAGTTTGGCAACCGCATCGGCAACGCGGCCCGGTTCGAACACGTCCAGATCTTCGGGCGGCTTGCCGGTTGCGATGTTGCAGAAGGTGCAGGCGCGCGTACACACCTCGCCCATGATCATCATCGTGGCGTGGCCCTGCGACCAGCATTCGCCGACATTGGGGCAACCCGCTTCTTCGCAGACCGTCACAAGTTTATTGTCGCGCATGATCTTGGCTGTGTCAGCATAGCCCTGCCCGCCCGGAGCTTTCACGCGAATCCACGACGGCTTTTTGGGCTGTGGATTATCGGGGCGTTTGGCTTTCTCGGGGTGGCGCTGCTCGGGGATTTTCAGGTCGCGCATGATCAGGCTCCGTATGTCAATCTAACGTCTATGTAGTCGGTTCGGGTCCGGCTTGAAAGGGGGTGCTTGCGCATGGCAATACCCGCTATTAGCAAAGTCTATGAACAGGCCGTTTAGAAAAACACCGAAACCGACAAATATCTCGGCCATTCTTCTTCGCTTTTTACGAGTATCCCGTTAAGGTTGACGATATTGCAACGCCAATTCCAAAGGGAAGCTTTCATGAGTGCCATAGCCGTTAATAAAGACGTTTGTATTATTGGGTCCGGTCCTGCGGGTCTGCAAGCGGCCTATTATTTTGCCAAAAAGGGTATTTCATTCAAAGTATTGGAAAGATCCGACAAAATCAGCGCTTTTTTGCGGCAATTTCCGCGGCACCGTCAGTTCATTTCGATCAACAAGGTTCATACCGGCCTCAGCAACGCTGAAACCCGTCTGCGTCACGACTGGAATTCCCTGCTGAATGACGAAGGTATTCTGTTCAAAGACTGGAGCCGGAAGTATTTCCCCAGTGCTGATGATTTTATCGACTATGCAGAATCCTTTGCCAAGCCGTTGGAAGACCACATCGTGTGCAATGCTGATGTGAGAAAGATTGAAAAATCAGGCGATATCTTTGTGATCACCTGCGCAGATGGCACGACGCACACGGCAGCCAATGTCATCGTCGCCACCGGCGTTAGCCAAGCGTGGGATCCGGGCATTGAAGGATTCGAGCTGGCCGCGAATTATACCGAATTCGATATCACCCCCGAGACCTATGAAAACAAGCGCGTGCTGATCTTGGGCAAGGGAAACTCTGCCTTCGAGACCGCTGATTCGCTGCTGGAGCACGCCGCCTGCATCCATGTGATGAGCCCAAACCCGATTAAATTCGCGTGGCAGACCCATTTCGTAGGCAATCTACGGGCGGTGAATAACAATTTTCTCGATACCTATCAGCTAAAATCGCAAAATGCGGTGATTGACGCCAAGGCGCTCGAGATCACCAAACAGGATGGCGTCTATACCGTGCGTGCACAGATGACAGCGGCCGAAGGGCACGAGATCGTTCTGACCTATGACCACGTCATCGCCTGCACCGGATTTCAATTCGACAATTCGATCTTTGACGCGCCGATCCAGCCCCGTCTGCGGCATTTCGATAAATTTCCGGCAATGACCGGCGAATGGGAAAGCGAAAATGTCGAAGGCTTGTTCTTTGCCGGGACCATCATGCAGTCGTGTGATTATAAGAAAACCATGTCGGGCTTTATCCACGGGTTCCGCCACAACGTTAAATGTCTGGCCGAGCTGATTGCGGCGCGCGTGCAGGGCGGATCCTATCCGTCGGTGACGACACCGCTGACGCAACCGCAACTGCGCGATTCGATCATTGAGCGGCTCAGCACCGCCTCCGGCATCTTTCTTCAGCCCGGCTTTATGGCTGATGTGATCGCGTTGGACGGGCCTGATGCGGGCAAAACCCTTCAGGATATTCCAGTATCCTGGGTGGAAAACGCGCCGTTGAACGCGGGAACATACCTTCAGGTAACTCTGGAGTATGGCGATTTCGGGTCAGATTCGCTGCATGTGAAGCGCCAGAATAACGTCTTTGGTAAAGAACCCGATGCCTTTATTCATCCGGTTATCCGTTTGGTGACGGATGGCAAGGTGCTGGATGAGATGCATTTGGCGGATCATCTGGATGCCGACTGGCGCCCGCGGGACGCGCGCGGTGGTGATCAGGGCACTGTCTTGCAGATGACGTTCCAAGACGCTGGCGGTGTGGTTGATCCGGCTGATGTGGCCAGCCAGCAATTGGACGCGTTTTTGCGCCGCATTGGCATGGGTGATGTCGCGCAATCAACGGCTGCTGAATAACCCGTCGACCATGCGTATGATAAAACAATGGCGCGGCTTTGATCAGCCGCGCCATTCCCCTGTCAGATCGGTCTTTGTCCTAGCCGATCATTGCGCTGCCCGGACCAAGCGTTTCATCGTAATGTTTCCGAAGTCGCATCAATGCGATGCGCAGCACAATTTTGCCCGACCGGGCGGACCAGCCGAGCCGTTTTTCCGTGGTTTCCAAACCCTCAAGATAGCAGCAACAGCGCAAAACCACATCCGAAAGACCCGGTCCCAGCTCTGCCAAGGCAGACGCGACCCGTGCGCGCGCTGCCGATGGCGCGCTGCCCGCAAAACAAGTAGGTGCCCCGTCACCGCCCGGCGTCAAAAACCGTTCCCAGTTCTGGGTGATCTTTTCGCCCATCTGGGAAAGTTCAAAGTCTTCGCGCAAACGCTCTCCGGCCTGAACCAGATTGTCGGTGAGAAATTGTGTACCGTCTTTATCGCGGCGCCGTGCGAGCGCCGCAAGGGGGCTTTCAGCCAGATTATAGCGCATCCGGCGCGCGCCGCGCGGTGTCGCTTCCTCGTCCTCATCATAGCTTTGCCCCTGAAACGAGGTTTGCGCCTCGGCAAATCCTTCCGGCCCTCGCGGGCTCTCGATCTCAAGCAATTGCTCAAGCGCTGTGCGGCCGGCTGCGGTGATGTAATAGCGTGAAATGCGTCCGCTGCCATTGGTGGCAATCCACCCCTTCAAGGCCATAGCCTGTGCGATCGGACGGTCCACCACCGCAGTTCGCGTGCTTGCCCCGCCTGCCCCGTCGCGGACCACGACGGCCTTTTCCATTTCAGCCGCGATAGCCAGAACAGCCCCGGTTTCGCACAAACGTCGCAGGATACGCCGTCCCTCGCGGGTCAGAGTTTCGTCATCCGGCATCGACGGTTTTTCAGCCTGTGTCATGGGCATCTTGTCCTTGTTGATAATCATCTTGTTGCGGCTCACACGTCCCAACGTCTCCAGCGCATCATCGACAAGCGGATCGTCCCGGCGGGTTTCGATCTTTCTGATCTGGCGCAGAATGGTCGACGCATGGCAGTCCGCCGAACGTGCAAGTGCACGGATCGGGCGGCCCATTTCTACATGCGAAAGGTAGTGTCTGGCTTCGGTCGGGACCCAGTTCGGAATGCCTCCGCCCGAAATGGGTGTCATTGATGGAATGCTAATTTGCGTCGCCATATCTGCGTCCTTTCCTAAACCGACTCTGGATTTTGTCCACAGAGTTATCCACACAACCTAAGGATGCACTGGTTACCTATTTGTTAAAATCAGGTCCGTTCCTTCATCATTGTTTCCAAAGCATAAACAGTTGTGACTGTGGCGTTCGGCTGCACCGTACGGTGCGCAACAGCACCCGATACTGTGGGACAGTTCCCTCCAAGCGTTACCGTTTCGGAACGTGCTGCTTCAGATCAAGGACTTGAAAACATGCAAGATATTCTCTCTCGCCTTAACGCAATTCACCGCCCGCACCTGTTGATGCGGGCGGCCAGGATTGGTGCTGAAAACTATCGCCGCAGCATCCATCTGCGGCGCTTGTTGGGGTTTGATGGCTACCCCAGAAGTGGTGCCGCATTAATACAGTTGATCGAAATCGAGGCAGAGCTGAACACCCAACGCAAAATGGCGGATGCAGGGTATAGCCTGATCCGCCATGTTGAAGTGTTGATCGCAATGATTGGCGAAGCGCGCCTTTTGCGCACAACGCCGCTTGAGGTTACATGAAGCTGTCAGGCTCCGCAGCTTTGCGGGCTTCGACAAAAGCATCCAATGCTTCGACCACAGCGGGATCCATGGGCGGTTGAACGTAATCGCCCAGCAGTTTTTCAACCCGCGCGGTCGCCAGTGTTTGGGTATCGCGCGCGCCCTCGTCGGCCCAAGTCTCGAAGGGCTTGTAATCCAGCAGGTCGGATTTCCAGAACGCTTGCTTGAAGTTAGCTTGCGTATGCGCACAGCCCAGATAATGCCCACCCGGACCTACCTCGCGGATGGCGTCCATGGCTTGGGCGTTCTCGTCAATCTGAACGCCCTGCGCCAGATGGTGCAACGTGCCCAACTGATCCGCGTCCATTACGAATTTTTCGAACGAACTGACCAGTCCGCCCTCCAACCAACCGCAGGAATGCAGCATAAAGTTCACACCGGACAGCAGCCCCATGTTCAGGCTGTTCGACGTCTCGTAGGCGGCCTGCGCGTCGGGCAGTTTCGACCCGCAGAACGAACCGGCCGACCGGAACGGCAGCTTCATCCGTCGCGCCAATTGCCCGGCCCCGTATGTGATATGCGACGCCTCGGGCGTGCCAAAGGTCGGTGCACCCGAATTCATATCGATCGACGTGACGAAAGCCCCAAAGATCACCGGCGCGCCCTTACGGATCAGCTGGCTATAAGCGATGCCTGCCATCACCTCGGCCAAGACCTGTGTCAATGTGCCCGCAACCGACACCGGTGCCATCGCCCCGCCCACGATAAACGGCGAAATGATCGACGCCTGATTGTTTTCCGCAAACA
The DNA here is from genome assembly GCF_041552635.1 of Sulfitobacter sp. Classification (GTDB taxonomy): domain Bacteria; phylum Pseudomonadota; class Alphaproteobacteria; order Rhodobacterales; family Rhodobacteraceae; genus Sulfitobacter. The sequence continues at coordinate 17,030 of NZ_JBFEKM010000046.1, read as the reverse complement.
CCTTCAGCGCGCCCATCATCACATCGTCAAATGTCATGGGCGAGTTGATGTTGATCAGCGATGTCATCACCGTGTTTTGCTGAACGAACTCTTCGCCAAACAGCACGCCGCACATATCAACAGAATCTTGCGCGCGGCTGGGCTCGGTCACAGACCCCATGAACGGTTTGTCGCTTAGGGTCATATGCGCGTAAAGCATGTCCAGATGGCGCTTGTTCACTGGCACATCGGTAGGCTCGCAAACAGTGCCGCCCGAATGGTGCAGCCACTTTGACATATAGCCCAGCTTCACGAATTTGTTGAAATCCGCCATGGTCGCATAACGGCGCCCACCAACGGCGTCGCGCACAAAGGGGGGGCCATATACCGGGGCCAATACCAGATTGCGCCCACCGATCACCACATTGCGTTCAGGGTTACGCGCATGCTGCGTAAACTCCGACGGCGCAGTCTTGCACAATTCGCGCGCCAACCCGCGTGGAATACGGACCCGTTCGCCCGACACATCTGCACCAGCGGCACGCCACAGCTCCAAGGCCTCTGGGTTGTCAGGGAAATTGACCCCGATCTCTTCCAGAACAGTGTCGGCGTTATACTCGATGATTTCCAGCGCTTCCTCGTTCAATATCTCGAAGTTGGGGATATTGCGCTGGATGTATTTTGCCGTCTCAAAGGACACGGCCGACCGCTCTGCGCGCCGCGCTGCCCCGCCGCCGCCACGTCCGCGTCTTGCTGATTCCGCCATTGTGTCCACCTTTTTACCAGAATTTGAGGTCTAGCTACCCCATTCATGCGTCCCCTTTGACGCAGATAGCGTCCTAAGACAGCAAAAACCGACATCCTTTCTTCTCTGGCTCAAAAATATCCCCGGGGTCTGGGGGCTGGCCCCCAGTCCACCCTTGCCACGCGCGCCATCCGCCCATAATCAGGCAACATGACAGATATTTCCCATGACCGCCTTCTCATCATCGACTTCGGCAGCCAGGTCACCCAGCTGATCGCCCGCCGTTTGCGTGAACTTAATGTGTTTTGCGAAATCCACCCGTTCAACACGGTGGATGATGCATTCTTGCGCGAATTCGCCCCCAAAGCGGTGATTTTCTCGGGCGGGCCATCGTCGGTCTTTGCCGAAGGCGCGCCGATGCCGCCACAATCGGTCTTTGATCTTGGCGTACCGATCCTGGGCATTTGTTATGGCCAACAGGTGATGATGCACTGCCTGGGCGGCAAGGTGGAACGCGGGCATGGCACTGCGGAATTCGGTCGTGCATTTGTCACGCCGACAACAGATACACTGGATCTGCTCGAGGGATGGTTCGCGACCGACCGCGAACAGGTCTGGATGAGCCATGGCGACCATGTCAGCGAAATCGCACCGGGGTTCAAAGTCTACGGCACATCCCCCAACGCGCCATTTGCAATTACCGGCGACGCCTCGCGTCATTTCTATGCCGTCCAATTCCACCCCGAGGTGCACCACACCCCGAACGGCGCGAAACTTTACGAGAATTTCGTGAAACTTGCGGGGTTCAAGGGCGATTGGACCATGCGCGCCTACCGCGAAGAAGCCATTGCCAACATTCGCGCTCAAGTCGGAGACGCCAAGGTGATCTGCGGTCTGTCCGGCGGTGTCGATTCGTCCGTTGCCGCCGTGCTGATCCACGAGGCAATCGGTGATCAGCTCACTTGTGTTTTTGTCGATCACGGTCTGCTGCGCAAAGGTGAGGCCGAAGAGGTCGTGACCATGTTCCGCGACAACTACAACATGCCGCTGATCCATGCCGACGAACAAGAACTGTTTCTAGGCGAACTTGACGGCGTTTCAGACCCCGAAACCAAGCGCAAGATCATTGGACGGCTCTTTATTGACGTGTTCCAGAAACATGCGACTGCCGTGGGCGATGCCAAGTTTCTGGCCCAAGGGACACTTTACCCCGATGTCATTGAATCGGTGTCTTTTTCCGGTGGCCCGTCTGTTACCATCAAATCGCATCATAACGTCGGCGGCTTGCCTGAAAAAATGGGCCTCAAGCTGGTCGAACCCCTGCGCGAGCTTTTCAAAGACGAGGTCCGCGCCCTGGGTCGCGAATTGGGTCTGCCCGCCAGCTTTATTGGCCGCCACCCCTTCCCCGGCCCCGGCCTTGCAATCCGTTGCCCCGGCGAAATCACCCGTGAAAAACTGGCCATCCTGCGCGAGGCGGATGCCGTCTACATTGACCAAATCCGCAAACACGGGCTTTATGACGAAATCTGGCAAGCCTTTGTTGCCATTCTGCCCGTCCGCACCGTGGGCGTGATGGGCGACGGACGTACCTATGACTTTGCCTGCGCGTTGCGCGCCGTAAATTCCGTTGATGGCATGACTGCCGACTACTATCCGTTCACCCACGAATTTTTGGGCGAAACGGCGACACGGATCATCAACGAGGTACCCGGAATCAATCGGGTGACCTATGATATTACGTCAAAACCTCCCGGCACCATCGAATGGGAATAGTTTGAATTGAGGGCGGCTGCGCTGGCTAAGACCATTGCAGCCGCTTGCAAAACTGTTTGCATAGGTTGGACATGGGCATCGTAGCCTAAGCGTTCCTCAGGAAAAATGTTCCCAATCGCCGTGCTATTTGAAGTTGCGCCCAAGAAAACTTCATTATAATTCAATTATAAGTATTTCACCGACGCTTTGTGTTTGTTGGATGATTTAATGTAATTTGTCTCTGTTTTCTTCAGTAAAGTCGGGGCCATTCAAAAAGGATAGACCCATGGCAAACCTAAAGCATGTCACGCCCCGTTATATTGTTGATCGGTTATCGGTGGTTCTGGATGAAAAACGGCATCCCAATCATCCGTGGTTAACCAAGGATTCTGTTGAACTCTTGGGGCAGCTTTTGCGCAAGCAAGATGTCGGGGTTGAATTCGGCTCGGGCAGAAGCACGCATTGGTTTTTGTCCAAAATTGCCAGCATAACCTCGATTGAAACCCACGAGGGGTGGTTCAAGAAGGTCAGCCAGGACTGCGAAAGCGAAATTTCATCGAAACGCATGGTCTATCATCTTGCAAGCGACGTTGAATCCTTTTTAACGATCATCGATGGCTTTGACAGCGACAGCATTGATTTTTGCCTTGTTGACGGGTCGCACCGCGACACCTGCGCCCTTTCCATGGTGCCAAAGATCAAGACTGGCGGCCTGATGGTTGTCGATAACATCAATTGGTATATTCCTTGCGAAAATTCGACATCGCCGAACGCACGCCGCATCGCGGATGGCTATGCCAGCGACAAATGGGAAGAGTTTGCCCAGATTACCAAGGACTGGCGCTATATCTGGACATCAAACGGTGTCAGCGACACCGGCATCTGGATTCGTACTTGAAATACGGCAAACCTCAGGGCTTTTCAGCCAAAGAAGCTGTACCCGCTCTGAGGACCTTGCATTGGCATTAGCAGCGTGAGCCCGACCCTGAAGGCAGCCCTGTGGATGGGCGGGTCGATCAGTTCGTTTTCGGCAATGGCTGTGGCGGGTCGCGAACTTGCCGGTATCTACGACACCTTCGAGATCATGATGTACCGCTCGTTCGTCGGGGTTTGTGTCGTTGTGTCGCTGGCCTTGTTGACAGGGGCTTGGCGGCAGATCAACACACGCAACTTCAGCCTACAAATCTGGCGCAACCTGGCGCATTTCACGGGGCAAAACCTATGGTTTTATGCGGTAACGGTGATTCCGTTGGCGCAGGTTTTTGCGCTTGAATTTACCTCTCCGCTTTGGGTGATCGTCTTGTCGCCGCTGATCTTGGGCGAACGCCTGACCAAAGTCAGGGCCTTGGCAGCAGTGCTGGGTTTTGTCGGCATTCTGGTTGTTGCGCGTCCCACAATTGAAGGCATCAATGCTGGCGTGATCACAGCGGCGGCCAGCGCCATTTTCTTTGCTTTGACGATCATGTTCACCAAGCGCCTGACCCGGACGCAGACCATCACCACGATCCTGTTCTACCTCACGGTGACGCAGTTGGTCTTTGGGGTGGTGATGGCCGGTTATGATGGCGATATTGCGTTGCCTACTCTGACACATGGGCCGCTGTTGCTGTTGATCGGCGTCGCAGGATTGGTGGCGCATTATTGCCTGACGACAGCCCTGTCGATCGCGCCCGCGACCGTGGTCGTCCCGATTGATTTCATCCGCTTACCTGTCATCGCGATCATCGGGATGCTGGTCTACGCCGAGGCGTTGGACATCTGGGTTTTTGTCGGGGCCGCGATAATTTTTGCGGGTAATTACATCAATTTGTGGGTCGAAACCCATAAACGCGCTTAGCAGATTTTCCAAGATGAAGTTGACGTTTGGTCGTCTTTTCTAACCCTTCTATATGCCTTGACTGGTTTTACCATTTGCCCAATGGATTAAACATTCGCGTCATTTTGGAGGGGCGCGGTTTTGTTCCTTGGGAGGGGTAACGAGTATGAAATATACGCATCTTGCGATTGCTGCGCTGATCAGCGGCGCAACAACAGTTCACGCGGGTGGGCTGGACCGGTCAAATCAGGACATCGGCATTATCTTCGAAAGCGGCAACCGCTTTGAGCTGAGCTTTGGCAATGCCAGTCCTTCGATTGATGGCACCGATATCCGCAGTGGTGGCCAGACAACCGGAAATGTCGCCGGTGATTTCAACATTCTAAGCGGTGCGTTGCGCTACAAGCTGTCGGATCAGTTGTCTGTCGCTTTGATTGTCGACGAACCGTTCGGGTCCGACATCTCGTATCCGGCGATTGCAACTTCGCCATCCTTTGGCGGAACGCAGGCAAATGTCGACAGCTTTGCGATGACTGCACTGGCCCGCTACAACTTCAACTCTGCGTTCAGTGTCCACGGTGGTTTGCGCTACCAGGAAATCGAAGCCGCTGTGACCTTGCGTGGTGCAGGATATGGCGGGCTAAGCGGTTATCGCGGTGATTTCGAATCTGACGGGGCCGTTGGCTATGTCTTGGGGGCGGCCTTTGAAAAGCCCGAACTGGCGATGCGTGTCGCCCTGACTTATCAATCCAGGATTCGTCATGATCTGGTGACCACCGAAACGATTAACGGAGCGCCTGTAACCGCGGGGCCAAGCAGCACACGCGTTGAAACGCCAGAAAGCCTGAACCTTGAATTCCAAAGTGGCGTTGCAAAAGATACGCTGGTGTTTGGTTCGATCCGCTATGCGCGCCACAGTGACACCATCGTTTCGCCTGCATTCTTTGCCAGCCAGACCGGTGGCGCCAGCCTGACCGATATCGAAGATTCAACCGATTACGAGATTGGCATCGGGCGTCGCTTTAGCGATCAATGGTCCGGTTCGGTAGCCTTTGGATATCAGACCGAGAACGGCGATGATCTGGTGTCGCCACTGTCGCCAACCGACGGGGCGCGCTATATTTCGGTTGGGGCAAAGTACCAAGCGACAGAGCAGTTCGATATCTCGGTTGGTGTGCGCTATACCAAGCTGGGCGATGCGCGTGCCGCCACGCAAAATGTCGGTCAAGCCACCTTTGCTGATAACTCTGCCGTGTCAGTTGGCGTCAAGATGGGCTATAACTTCTAACGACATCTAAAAACATTCACAGCCAACAGCCCGGCGCAGCGATGTGCCGGGCTTTTTCATTTGCGCGGCCACGCCGATGGCTAGTCTATCCTTTTGGCATTTGATAGTTAACGCAAAACAGCAATCCAAGGACCGCCCTCTATGCTTTACCCGACCGCCGATGCATGGCGCGCTGCACCGCGCAAAAAGGTGCTGGTTTTCGGCATGTCCGGTTTGGGCAAAACCCATATGGCGCATTTGCTGCGCGGGTCGGGCGACTGGTTCCATTACTCGATAGATTACCGCATCGGCACGCGGTACTTGGGCGAAACCATCACCGATAACGCCAAAGCCGAAGCGATGAAGGTCCCGTTCCTGCGTGATCTGCTTCTCAGCGACAGTATCTATATCGGTTCGAACATCACTTTTGACAATCTGTCCCCCGTGGCAACGTGGCTGGGCAAACCCGGTGATCCGGTCAAAGGTGGCTTGCCCATGGCAGAATATGCCGCCCGCCAAGATGCGTTCAAACAGGCCGAAATCGCCGCCTTGCTGGACACCGCGCATTTTGCCCGCCGCGCCAAGGCGCTGTATGATTATCCCCATTTCATTTGCGATACCGGCGGGTCGATTTGCGAATGGGTGGACCCCGAAGATGATCACGATCCGCTGATGCAGGCGCTGTCCGAGGAATGTCTGTTGATCTGGATCAAGGGCGATGCAGCCCACACCCAAGAATTGATCCGCCGCTTTGACAAAGCCCCCAAGCCGATGGCCTATCAGCCCGAGTTTCTGGCACGGGTCTGGCGCGAATATCTGATTAAAAACAACTGCCAAGAGGATGACGTTGATCCCGATGCCTTTATCCGCTGGACCTATGCGCAGGCCCTTGCCCACCGCCAGCCCCGCTATGAGGCGATGGCGCGTTGGGGCGTCACGATCACTGCAGATCAGGTCGGCGCGCTGAAATCAGAGGATGATTTCGTCAATCTCATTGCAGATGTGATGGCCCCCTAACCCCTTGGCAGCCCCCGCCTTGCGCCCTATCTAAATCCAGAACCAAAGTTGGAATATATCCCGATGCCGATCAAGCTCCCCTCCGACCTGCCCGCCTATGACGTGTTGACGCGCGAAGGCGTTATGGTGCTGGACGAGCATGAGGCGGACAAACAGGATATTCGCCCGCTGCGCATTGCGTTGTTGAACCTGATGCCCAAGAAGATCCAGACTGAAAACCAGTTTGCCCGACTGATCGGGGCCACGCCCATTCAGATCGAATTCAGCCTGCTGCGGATGTCCGACCACCAGTCGCGCAATACTGCCGCAGATCACCTCGAAAGCTTTTACCGCCCCGTCGAGGACGTCTGGGACGAAAAATTCGATGGGTTGATCATCACCGGTGCCCCGATCGAACATCTTGATTTTGCCGATGTCACATATTGGGAAGAATTAACCCGTGTGATGGACTGGACCCAAACCCATGTGCATTCCACCTTTGGCGTATGCTGGGGCGGGATGGCGATGATCAACCATTTTCATGGCGTCAAAAAACACCTGCTGGATGAAAAGGCTTTCGGTTGTTTCCGGCATCAAAATCTTGCGCCGTCTTCGCCCTATTTGCGGGGGTTTTCGGATGATTGCGTCGTGCCGGTCAGTCGGTGGACCGAAATGCGCCAAGCCGAAGTAGATGCCGTGCCCGGCCTGACCACCCTGCTTGGCAGCCCCGAGGTCGGGCCATGTCTGGTCGAAGATCCCGGGCACCGCGCGCTCTATATTTTTAACCACCTGGAATATGACCGCGACACGTTGAAGGATGAATATGACCGCGATGCCGCCGCTGGCACGCCAATCAATGTGCCGTGCAATTATTACCCTGACGACGACACAAGCAAAACGCCCCTGAACCGCTGGCGCAGCCACGCGCATCTGCTTTATGGCAATTGGATCAACGAGATATACCAATCCACGCCCTATGACCTGAATGATATTGGGACATAAAATGCTTGCGATATTTGCCCTGCTGGTGGTCGGATTCGTGATGTTGGTCCAATGGCGCGCCTATCAGCGCGAGGTCGCGGCCAACGTGGCGTATCCGGTGATCGGGCAGCTATTGAATGTCGATGGCGTCACCGTTCACGCAAAAATTCAAGGCACCGGGCCCGATCTGGTGCTGATCCACGGGGCCTCTGGCAACATGCGCGATTTCACCTTTGGCATGGTCGAGGAACTATCCAAACGCTATCGCGTGATTCTTTTTGACCGGCCAGGCCTTGGTTGGACCGATGATTTACCTGCCCGCAGTGGTGCTTGGAACAGTTGGGCGGCGTCCCCTGTTGAACAAGTCAGCATTCTAATAAAGGCGGCCGATCAGCTTGGGGTGAAAAATCCAGTCGTGCTGGGCCATTCCTTTGGCGGGGCGGTTGCCTTGGCATGGGGGCTTGCACGGCCTGATCAGACCGCAGCGCTGGTGCTGGTGTCTGCGGTTTCCCAAGTTTGGCCCGGTGATCTGGGCTGGCAATACCGCGTGACCGGATCGACTTTGGGCGGCGCTTTGGTAATCCCGATGATCACCGCGTTCCTCCCCGAAAAATCCGTCACGGACAGCGTCGATAGCATTTTTGCGCCTCAACCCGCCCCCGCAGGATATTCCCAGCATATTGGCACCGATCTATCGTTGCGCCGCCCGTCGATGCGGGCCAATGCCCAGCAGGTCAACGGACTTTTGCCCCATATCAAAGCCATGGTGCCCCGATATGACGCGCTGACCATGCCTGTCGAACTGATCCACGGTGATGCGGACACTATCGTACCGCTGGAAATCCACGCGCGGGTGCTGATGACGCAGCTGATTGACGGCGCTTTGACCGTTCTGCCCGGTATTGGCCATATGCCACAACATGTTGAACCCGCAGCGGTATTGGACGCGATTGACCGTGCAGCGGCCCGTGCGGGTTTGCGCTAGGGCGTGGAACACTTCATAACAGGTGCAACGATACCATCAGGAGGCCACCATGGACCTGCCCTTTGACGGCGCGATCAGCGCTTATTTTGAAAACGACGCGCCAAAGGATATCCGCCAAGCGATCAAGCGTGCGGAAAAAGACGATATCTTGGGGGAAAGTTACCCCCATTCCGAACGCATGGGCCGCAAGCGCTATGATAAAGAAATGGAGCGTTTGCAGATTGAATTGGTCAAACTGCAAGCCTGGGCGCGTGACAGCGGTACCCGCATCGCGGTGATATTTGAGGGGCGCGATGCCGCAGGCAAAGGCGGAACCATCGGGCGGTTTCGCGAAAACCTGAACCCGCGCAACGCACATGTTGTCGCCCTATCAAAGCCCACTGAAACCGAAGCCGGCCAATGGTATTTTCAACGTTATATCAAACACCTGCCGACCAAGGGCGAGATGGTCTTTTTTGACCGCAGCTGGTATAATCGTGGCGTTGTGGAACAGGTTTTCGGCTTTTGCACCACTGCGGAACGCGAACATTTCTTTACCCAAGTCGAACCCTTCGAACAGATGTTGGTCGATGAAGGCATCCATCTTTTCAAATTCTGGCTCAACGTCGGGCGCGCTGAACAATTGCGCCGCATGCTGGCCCGCGAAAGCGACCCGCTCAAGCAGTGGAAGCTTAGCATGATCGACGTCAACGGCCTTGCCAAATGGGAAGACTATAGCGCTGCGATCAGCGAAACGTTGACACGCTCGCATAATGCAATTGCCCCGTGGACGATCATCCGGTCCGACGACAAACGCCGCGCGCGGCTGAATGCTATCCGCACGGTGCTGCACTCCTTTGATTATGTGCAAAAGGATGAAAAAGCCATCGGTGTGCTAGATCCGGATATTTGCGGCGGCCCGGATATCTGGGATGCCTAAACAGGGATACCATCACGGCAACCTGCGTCAGGCCCTGATTGAAGGGGCGTTACAACTGATCGAATTGCGCGGTCCCATGGGTTTTACCCTGTCCGAGGCCGCAAAACAGGCGGGCGTCACGCCCGCTGCCGTGTATCGGCATTTCGACGGCCGCGAGGATCTGATCGCCGAAGGTGCGCTGCAAGGCTACGAGATTTTCGCAGAACGGATGGAGACCGCGTATCACTCGGGTCAGCCGTCGGCTCTCAAGGCATTCGAGGCAACGGGCCGCGCCTATCTGGCGTTTGCCCGCGCCCATCCTGGCCATTATATTGCGATGTTCGAAAGCGGTATTTCCGTCAACCGCACGCCCGAACTGGCCGCTGCTGCCAACCGCGCCAACGCCGTGCTAGAACAGGCCGCAGCCGATCTTAGCCAGCATATTCCCGCAGAGAAACGCCCGCCGGCCTCGATGTTTTCGGCGCATATCTGGGCGCTTAGCCATGGGGTGGTAGAACTTTTCGCCCGCAACTCTCCGGGGCGCGCCTCGCCTTTTCCGGCGGATGAGTTGCTCGAAAGCGGTATCGGGATTTATCTGCGTGGTCTGGGTCTGGTTGACCCAGACCGATAAGCGCTAAGGCGCATCACCCTCTGCATAGATCCGTTCGCCCGCACGACACCCCGAAACTCAGGCAGCCGCGCGTTGGTTGTTGATGGTGGTCATCACCTCTGCCGCGATCTGCAAGGACCGCACCCGTGCCGCATGATCATGGATTTGTCCCGACAAGATCACCTCATCCGGCTGGTATCGGCCAATCAATGCGGTTAACTGGGCCTGCACTGTTTCGGGGCTGCCCACGGCTGTTATGCGCAACGCCTGATCAACGGCTTGGCGCATCTGCGTCCCGACTTCGGCATCAATATCATCCACAGGACGGGGAAGCTTTCCGGGGTTTCCTGTCCTCAACCGGACGAAAGCCTGCTGGACAGATGTCCGCAGATACGCTGCTTGGTCGTCGGTATCGGCCGCAAAGACGTTCACGGCCAACATGAAATGCGGCTTGGTCCATGTTCTAGATGGCTTGAAGTCACGTCGATAGATCGCGATGGCATCCTCTAATGCGTCTGGCGCGAAATGCGACGCAAAGGCATAAGGCAGCCCGAAATGGGCCGCCAGTTGGGCCCCATAAAGCGATGATCCCAAAATCCAGACCGGTACATGGGTGCCCTGCCCCGGATGCGCCTTGACGCGTGCACCGGGCTGCGCGTCGCCTAGGTATTCCATCAATTCGGCCACATCATCAGGAAAACGATCGCCCCCCTGCATCCCGCGCCGCAACGCATGATACACCGCCTGATCCCCGCCGGGCGCGCGGCCCAGACCCAGATCAATCCGGTCGCCATGTATGGTCGCCAAGGTGCCAAACTGCTCTGCAATCGCCAGCGGCGCGTGGTTGGGCAACATGATGCCGCCCGCACCAACCCGAATAGATGTCGTGTGATCCGCGACATGTCCAATCACAACAGAGGTCGCCGCTGACGCGATCCCCGGCATATTATGATGCTCTGCCAGCCAATAGCGATGATACCCTGCCGCTTCGGCATGACGCGCCAAATCAACGGTGTTCGCAATCGCTTGGCGGGTGTCGGACCCCTCTGCCACCGGCGACAGATCAAGTACAGAATAGCGCATCGGTAATCTCCTATTTCACTTTGCATTAACCTAATCACGAAGCACCTTGAACAAAAGGATCTCGCCCGCTTCATTTTGCCAAATAAACTCTCCCCGAAGGGACGATCAGATCAAAGCGCAAACGAAAAAGGCCGCCCCCAGCAGGAGCGGCCCTTTCCAAATTGTCTGTAGATAAAACTTAGCGCTTGGAGAACTGGAAGCTCTTACGCGCTTTGGCCTTACCGTATTTCTTGCGTTCAACGACACGGCTGTCGCGGGTCAGGAAGCCTGCCGCTTTCAGCGCGCCACGCAAGGAGGGATCATAAAGCTGCAGCGCTTTGGAAACACCATGCTTTACCGCGCCAGCCTGACCGGACAGACCGCCACCTTTTACAGTTGCAACAACGTCAAACTGACCGTCGGTGCCTGTGATGGTGAAAGGCTGTGCTAGGATCATCTGCAGAACAGGGCGTGCAAAATATTCATTTTGCGCCTTGCCGTTTACGATAACCTTGCCGGAACCTGGCTTGATCCAGACGCGGGCGACCGCATCTTTACGCTTGCCGGTTGCATAGGCACGACCAAGCGCGTCACGGACGGGCTCGCGTGGGGTCAATTCAACTTCGACAGCGGCGTTCTCGGTCACGGCCGCTTCGAGGCCTTCGAGTGTTTTGATTTCATCAGCCATGCTTATGCACTCCGCGTGTTTTTAGAGTTCATGGATTTCACGTCCAGAACCTCGGGGCTTTGCGCCTCATGGGGGTGTTCGGAACCAGCGTAGACGCGCAGGTTGGTCATGATCTGGCGGCTCAGGTGGTTGCCGGGCAGCATGCGCTTGACCGCTTGGGTCACGATACGCTCAGGGTGTGCACCCTCAAGGATCTGTGCCTTGGTGCGTTCTTTGATCCCACCGGGGTGGCCAGTGTGCCAATAGAAGTTTTCTTCACGCTTCTTGCCGGTCATCTGGATTTTCTCGGCATTGATGACGATGACATTGTCGCCGCAATCCATGTGAGGTGTGAAGGATGGCTTGTGCTTGCCGCGCAAACGCATGGCAATGATCGACGCAAGACGGCCAAGGACGACGCCTTCAGCGTCGACGATGATCCATTTCTTGTCGATATCTGCCGGTGTTGCAGAAAAGGTTTTCATGGACGGAATTCCCGTTTATTTGGTGAAGGGGTTCAAAACCGAACCCCGCTATCTGATGGCTGGGTTATAAACACGCCCTTGGCCACGTCAAGCGACAGTTTCTCGAATTAATTGTTTTATAACAACGCGTTATAAATTAGGTATGATAATACCCCATATATCAGACGCTCAACTGCTCTGGCGGATTGTCCAGTAGCTGCCGCAGCCGCAAGATCGCCGCCTCAAAGTTCTCAAGCGGGACCCCTGCATTCGCAGCAATGCGCACCGCATGAGGCGCGCGGGCATCACGGCACACGAATTCTTCGGCGGATCTGATCTGCACGCCTTGCGCTTCTGCCGCTTGGCAAAATGCACCGGCCCGCCAGCCCACCGGCAGTCGCAACCAAAGATAGGGCACATTCACCCGCCATCCCACGTCATAGCCGCCCAGAATGTTGACCGCACTTTGCACATAGGCATTAAAGCCTTTGCGCGTGTTTTCCGCCATCGTATCGATATCCGGGTGGGTCAGCAGCTTTGCGCAAAGATCAATCAAGGGCGTCGCAAGGCCAAAGCAATTATATTCTGCCACGCGGCGCAGGTCAGGCGTGCGCCCTTCTGGGGCAATGGCAAAGCCGATCCGCAAGGCAGGCGTCAGGATCTTGGCAAGCGACGATATATACCAACCGCGTTCCGGTGCCAGCATCCGGTAGGTGGGTGCGCGCTCTACCCGCATGCGGTAACAGTCATCTTCGACGATCTGAATGTCATATTTACGCGCCACGCTGACCAGCTGCTCGCGGCGGGCCACGGGGGTAAAACTGCCGGTCGGGTTATGCACCTCGGGCGAGGTGCATAATATCTGCGCATCATGGTTTCGCGCGGCTTCCTCCATCGCCTCGGGAATGACGCCATCGGCATCCATCGCAATCGGGATCACATCGGCCCGCAGCAGTTCAGCCGCACGGCGAAACCCAGGATATGAGAGTTCTTCGATCAGGATGGCCGGTCGGCGGCCTTGCAAGATCGCCTGAAACACCAATGACAGCGCGTTTTGCCCCCCGTGGGACAGCACAACGTCGCTTTGGTCAAATGCGCCCAGCGGTGTTCCGGTCAGCCACCGCACGACAGCTTCGCGGGCGGGTTGGGCACCGATGCGGCTGGGATAGTGCATCATGCCGGATGGCGGGTCTTGGGCCACCTCGGCCAGCAGTTTGCGGATCAGTCCCGCCTGCCCTGCGGATGGTAAATGCGGTGAGAACATATTGACGTTGAAGTGATTGTCTAGCTTTTGCGACTGGTGGGCAATCACGTCAATTTCGATTGGCCCATCCGGTTCGGGCGCAGGCGTCTTTGACGCCACAAAGGTGCCGCGGCCGACCTCTGCCACTAAGGTGCCGCTTTCGGTCAGCATCGTATAGGCGCGGGCCACCGTGCCCGGGGTGATCTGTAACGTCCACGCCAGATCACGCACGGGGGGCAGTTTATCGCCCTCTTTCAGGGCCCCGGTTTCAATGCCGTTTCGAATGGTTGCAACGACAGCCTTGTATTTGGGCCCCTGCCCTTGATCCAGTGATGGTTGCCAAATTGTACCCATTACAATCTTTCCCTTTTCAATTCATATTTGATTTTGTACCACTTTCATACGGTACACTTCAACATTGTGTCAATACAATATAGATATTAAGGAGATTATCATGACACAGACCCTTACCCTTTCCACTGAATCAGTGGCCATCCTCAATCAGCGCGGAACGCCTGTGCTGGCTGTTATTGCGGTAAAATTTGCGGTCTGCGTCACGAAAATGGCATCACGTCGCCGCACTCGCCGCGCCCTTGCAGTTCTTGAGCCATGGCAGTTGCGTGACGTGGGACTCACACCGAAAGAGGCTCATGATGAGTCAATTAAGGTGTTCTGGAAGGCATAACATCCCTGTGGTGCCAACCAGACCTCTTCACTTGGGCCGGTATATACCGGCCCTTTTTTCGATTGTATCAATACGCTGGATCACGCCTTAATTCGGCGGAATGGCATAGGTCAGCGACGCCCGTGCGACCGGTGCTTCCATCCCTTCGGAAAATACCAACACATCGCAGACCGACAACAGCTTGCCCAGCTTTAGCAGGCGTGTTTTGGCAATCAGATCGACACCGGCCGCAGGTTTGCGCATGAAATCAATCGAACAGTTCGTCGTCACCGCCAGCGCCTTTGGCCCAATCCGCGCCAGTGTCATCAAATAGGCACTGACATCGGCCAGCGCGAAAATCGACGGGCCTGACACGGTGCCACCGGGGCGCAAATGCCGGTTGTCCACCAACAACCGCGTGGTCAGATCGGTGTCGCTGACATGGTCAATCGCGAAATCATCAGCGACCTGTTTGAACACATCTTTCATGAAAATCGTTAACGCGTCGGCGTCCATCATTATCGGCATACTTGTCCTCCGTCATATGTCGGGGATAGGCTCCGGTAATTTCAGGGAGAGAGCAAGATGACAATTCTAGATATAGAGTATGACGCTGCGGTCGCACGGCTGACGATGAACGCACCAGACCGGCTGAACGCCCTGTCAGACGAGATGCTGGCAGCACTTCAGGCCACGCTTGACACCATCGCGCAGAACCCGTCGGTACGGGTCGTTATCCTTGCAGGCCATGGTAAAGCGTTTTGCGCGGGCCACGACCTAAAGCAGATGACAGCGATGCGGCAGGCCCAAGACGGTGGTGCCGCACAGTTCCGCGATCTGTTCGAACGATGCAGCGCCGTGATGGCGCGGATCCAGTCGATGCCGCAGCCGGTGATCGCGCAAGTTCATGGCATTGCCACAGCGGCGGGCTGCCAACTGGTAGCCACCTGCGATATGGCCGTCGCCGCCGAAGGCACGCGTTTTGGCGTCAACGGGGTGAACATCGGGCTGTTCTGCTCGACCCCGATGGTCGCCCTTAGCCGCAACATCCCCCGCAAACAGGCGTTCGAAATGCTGACAACCGGCAATTTCATCGAGGCCGATCGCGCCCGCGAGCTGGGCTTGGTCAATCGTGTCGTCGCAGCACAGGACCTGTCGGCCGAGACACAGGCCCTCGCCGACCAGATCGCGGGCAAGCTGGCGGTCGCGGTGAAAATCGGCAAACAGGCATTCTATGCGCAGCTGTCGATGCCCGTCGATCAAGCTTATGCCTATACCGGTGACGTCATGGTCGAAAATATGCTGCACCGCGATACCGAAGAAGGGATCAGCGCCTTTCTGGAAAAGCGTGATCCAACTTGGGAGCAATAAGGGGGAAGCACTGGGGTCGGCTATTGTTTCCAAAACAATTAGGATTGTTGATATTATTTTTCTGGCAATTCGGGCAGAATTGGGGCACAAATAAGACAAGGCAGATGCCTTGATGATTTTGGGTCGCCGCCGGCGGAAGGTCCCTCCAGGTCAGCCTCTCACTGACCGACCGTTCCCGCAGCGGCGACCCCAAAAATCTCTCTTTTCCGACATTCCCATGACCTTACGCCACACGGCAAACTGCTTGTATCTATTGCGCTATGGCACATGCTGCCCTACATCGCTGGCATGACACAAACACTCCATATCATCGGCGGCGGAATGGCCGGATCAGAGGCCGCTTGGCAGGCCGCAAACGCTGGCATCCAGGTGGTGCTGCACGAAATGCGCCCTGATGTTGGCACATTTGCCCATCAAACGGGGTTCTTGGGCGAGATGGTCTGCTCGAATTCTTTTCGGTCGGACGATAGCGAACAAAACGCCGTTGGCTTGCTGCATTGGGAAATGCGCGCGGCGGGTGGCCTGATCATGGCAACGGCCGAAAAACACCGCCTGCCCGCAGGTGGTGCCTTGGCTGTCGACCGTGACCCCTTCGCAGAATCGGTGACGGCAGCCTTGATGGCGCACCCCAACATCACCGTTGAATACGGCGAAATTACTGAACTGCCCCGCGAGGGGCATTGGATCATCGCGACTGGCCCGCTGACCTCGGGTAACTTGGCGCAGGCGATTGCGGCCGAAACCGGTGCCGAAGCGCTCGCGTTTTTCGATGCAATCGCGCCGATTATCTATCACGAGAGCATCGACATGACCAAAGCGTGGATGCAATCGCGCTATGATAAGGGCGAGACAGAGGAAGAGCGCACCGCTTACCTGAATTGCCCGATGGATAAAGCCACCTACGAGGCATTTATCGATGCATTGCTGGCTGCGGATAAAACGGAATTCAAGGAAGGCGAAACCGCAGGCTACTTCGACGGCTGCCTGCCGATCGAGGTAATGGCCGAACGGGGCCGCGAAACCTTGCGGTTTGGTCCGATGAAACCTGTGGGGCTGACCAACGCGAATGATCCGGACAACAAACCCTACGCCGTGGTGCAGCTGCGCCGCGATAACAAGCTGGGCACGCTTTATAATATCGTCGGGTTCCAGACCAAGATGAAATACGGTGCGCAAACAGATGTTTTGCGGATGATTCCGGGGCTGGAAAACGCGTCTTTCGCGCGGCTTGGCGGGATACACCGCAATACTTTCCTGAACTCTCCGACGCTGCTGGACGACCAGATGCGCTTGCGCAGCCAGCCCAACATCCGCTTTGCTGGCCAGATCACTGGCGTAGAAGGTTACGTTGAAAGCGCCGCGATGGGCTTGCTTGCCGGGCGTCTGGCCGTCGCCGAGATCAAAGGCGAAACCGCCACACCGCCGCCGCCCACCACGGCGACTGGCGCGTTGATCACCCACATCACCGGCGGGGCCGAAGCCAAGACATTCCAGCCGATGAACGTGAATTTCGGACTGTTTCCGTCGGTT
>NZ_JBFEKM010000045.1:0-24798 GCF_041552635.1 Sulfitobacter sp. | reverse complement strand
TATAACTTCCTGAATGATGCTGGCGAAGTTGACGGGTTTGAACGCGAAGTCGGCGACGAGCTGTGCGCCCGCGCCGAGCTGACCTGCGAATGGGTCACAAACGAATGGGACAGCATCATCCCCAACCTGACATCTGGTAACTATGACACGATCATAGCCGGGATGAGCATCACCGATGAGCGCGAAGAAGTCATTGATTTCTCGCAGAACTACTTCCCGCCGGCCGCATCCGCATATGCAGCTAAATCTGCTGACGCCGATCTGAAAGGTGGCATTGTTGCTGCACAAACCAGCACAATCCAGGCTGGATATGTTGCCGAATCCGGTGCGACATTGCTGGAATTCGCAACCTATGACGAAACCGTCGCAGCCGTGAACAATGGCGAAGCGGACGCTGTTTTCGCCGACAAGGATGCCTTGGTCCCTACGGTCGAAGAATCCGGCGGCGAGATGGTTTTTGTGGGTGACGACGTGCCATTGGGCGGCGGCATCGGTCTTGGCCTGCGCGAAAGCGACACCGAGCTGAAAGCCAAGTTCGACACCGCGATCCAGTCCATGAAGGACGATGGCAGCCTGAACAAGCTGATCATCAAGTGGTTCGGCGAAGGTGCGAAAACATTCTGATCCCGACGCTTTGATCAAACGGGGGCGGCGTCATCGCCGCCCCTAACCCAAGACCAAGACGCTCTTTTAAGGGCGCAACTTCCGAGGATATTAAGCCATTTTCGCCTGTACCGATCCTGAAACGCTTTCTGGCCTGTCTTGGCTGACCTGCTACCTGACCACGGGCAAGCACCTGGCGTTTTATGGCGCGTTCGGCACCGTGCTTTTGCTGCTGGCCATCACCGCCCCTGCTGCAATGGCGTTCGGTTTCGGCGGGGCAATGGCAGCGCGGTCTCGCATCCCGCCTCTGTCGTGGTTGGGTCGTGGCTATATCGCCGTGGTCCGCGGCGTGCCGGATATCGCATTTTTCCTGTTCTTCGTGATCGCGCTGGATCAGGGCATCGAATACCTGCGCCACAAGATCAAATGCCCCGACTGGACCGAACCGCTGCGCCAAGGCAGTGATTTCATTGTCTGTCAGGCGGCCAAAATGCCCTTGGGGAATTCTCCGCAATGGGTCCACGAGGCGTACGGTTTTTCCCTTGCTGTACTGACCTTTGCCATCGTGTTCGGGGCCTTTGCCGCCAATGTTTTATACGGAGCCATGCGCGCCGTGCCGCGTGCCCAGCTTGAAACAGCCGAAGCCTACGGCATGTCCCCCCGCCAGACATTCTGGCGGGTGTTGGTACCGCAGATGTGGGTCTATGCCCTGCCCGGTTTGGGCAACCTGTGGATGGTACTGATCAAGGCCACGCCGCTGTTGTTCCTGCTTGGCGTAGAAGACATTGTCTATTGGGCGCGTGAATTGGGCGGGGCCAAGACGCCGCGCTTTACCGATTATCCGCATCCTGATTGGCGCATGTGGTATTTCCTCGCGCTGTTGGTGTTTTATTTGTGCTTTACCCGCGTGTCTGAAATCGCGCTCGACCGCGTCATGCGCAAGCTGACCAAAGGTCAGGCGACTTCGGGCGGCGAAGCCCAGCGAAAGGCCATGACGTGAGTTGCCTTGAAACCATTCAGGCCTATGGCCTGCGATCGCTCGGGATTGGTGAACGCCTGCTGCCGCGCAGTGACTTTACGCTGTGTGACCAGTTCACCCTGATCGGGTCGGGCATGATCTGGAACATCTATTTCGGATTTTTCGCACTGATTTCGGGGTTTGTCTTTGCCACCGCCCTTGGTTTTGCCAAAGCCCAGCCCAGCCCGTGGGTGCGCAAACCGGCGGAATGGTTCATCTTTCTTTTTCGCGGATCACCGCTGTTTATCCAGTTCTTTTTTGGCTACTTCCTGTTCCTAAGCCTAAAATCTGTGCATCCGTTTTTCGATTCTTTTACGTCCGCATGGTTGGGCGCATTGGTGGTTTTGTTCCTCAACACCTCTGCCTATTCCGCCGAAATATTTTATGGCGCGCTGCAATCCATCCCCAAGGGCGACACCGAGGCGGCTGACGCCTATGGCATGTCCGGCTGGCCGCGTTTCAAGAGGGTGATCTGGCCCACCATGCTGCGGCTGGCCTGGCCCGCCTATACAAACGAGGCTATTTTCCTGTTCCACGCCACCACGCTGGTCTTTTTCACCGGCTTTCCGGCGCTGCAACAACGCGGCGATGCGCTGTATTACGCCAGCTATTTCGCCGACAAGACGTTTAACCCCTTCATCCCATATCCGATTTTGGCGGGGTATTTCGTGGCGCTGACGCTGGTGATAATCGCCGTTTTCGGTGCGATCAACCGGCGGCTGAACAAGCATTTACCGCAAGAAGCACGCCAGAAATTTCGCTTGCGTCCCAATCTGATACGGTAGTATCAATCTTTTGATCAAATTATTTGACGCGTGGGCGTCAATCCCGGTTTTCGACCTCCGAAAAACCCGTTTCATGCCCGCCGTTTTACAAGGTGTGTTATGAAAAACTGGCTCCGCAAACATCCTCGGGTCCGCACAATTCGTGTAGCTGCCGCCGACCTTAACGGTCAGGCACGCGGCAAACGTATTCCGACGCGTTTCGCCGACAAAGTCGTCGAGGACGGCACCCGCTTTCCCATGTCGGTCCTGAACCTAGATATCTGGGGCGAAGACATTGACGACAGCCCGCTGGTGTTCGAATCCGGCGATGCCGATGGCGTCTTGTTCCCGACCGAACGTGGCTTTCTGCCGATGCCATGGCTTGAATCGCCGTCCGCGCTGCTGCCGATCTGGATGTTTCACGAAGATGGCCGCCCCTATGCAGGCGACCCCCGCCATGCGCTGCGCGCCGTCGTGCAGCGCTACAAGGACCGTGGCCTGACCCCCGTATGCGCGGTTGAGCTTGAATTTTTCTTGATCGACGATTCGGGGCGCAAGTTGCAGGTGCCGTTGTCGCCACGGTCGGGCAAGCGCCGCAAGGCCGCCGAAACCCTGTCGATCCGTGCCTTGGACCAGTTCGATGAATTCTTCACCGATCTGTATGACGCCTGCGAAGAAATGGACATTCCCGCCGACACCGCCATCTCAGAAGCAGGTCTGGGCCAGTTCGAGATCAACCTGATGCATTGCGACGACGCACTGCGCGCCGCCGATGATGCGTGGTTCTTCAAGATGCTGGTCAAAGGTCTGGCGCGGCGGCACGGCTTTGCCGCAAGCTTTATGGCGAAGCCCTACGAAGATTACCCCGGTTCCGGCCTGCACACGCACTTTTCTGTTCTGGATAAAAACGGCAATAACGTCTTTGACGATGGCGGCCCCGACGGGACAGCAATCATGCGCCACGCTATTGCGGGCTGCATGAATGCGATGGCCGGATCAGCGCTGGTCTTTGCACCCCATGCCAACAGCTTTGACCGGATGGTGCCCGGTGCGCATGCGCCCACCGGTATTTCGTGGGCCTATGAAAACCGCACCTCGTCCATCCGCGTGCCGTCGGGCAGCCACAAAGCACGCCGGATCGAACATCGCGTCTCGGGCGGCGATGTGAACCCCTATCTAATGTTGGCGGCTGTATTAGGCGCTGCGATGAATGGCATCGAAGACGGCGTCAACCCGCCGCCGCCCATCACCGGCAATGCCTATGCCGCCGACCTGCCCCAAATTCCCGGCGATTGGAAAACCGCCATCGATCTGTTCGAAACCTCGCCCGAAGTGGCGCGCATCTTTGCCCCCGAAATGGTGCGCAACCTTGTCCTGACCAAGCGTCAGGAACTGCATTATATGCAAGAACTGACCCCACAAGAGCAGGTAGAAATCTATCTGGACACGGTGTAACCCCATGAAAATTGGTATCCTTCAGACCGGCCATTCCCCCGACAACATGAAAGACCAACTGGGCGATTATGGTGAGATGTTCACCAAATTGCTGGATGGGCACGGGTTCGAGTTTAAGATCTGGTCCGTCGTCGACGGCGATTTCCCTGCATCCGCGGTGGATGCCGACGGGTGGCTGATCACAGGTTCCAAACATGGTGCCTACGAGGATCACGACTGGATTCCCCCGCTCGAAGACCTGATCCGTGCAATCCGTGAGACAGGGTGCCCGTTGGTGGGCATTTGTTTTGGCCACCAGATCATCGCACAGGCACTTGGTGGCAAGGTCGAGAAATTCAGCGGCGGATGGTCCGTAGGCCGGACGGAATATACCGTAAATGGCCAGCCCATGGCCTTGAACGCGTGGCATCAGGATCAAGTGACCGCTGTCCCCAATGGGGCAACCGTGGTCGGGTCATCGGATTTTTGCGCCAATGCAGCGCTGCTTTATGATGATCAAATCTGGACGATCCAGCCGCATCCCGAATTCAGCAGCGCCTTTGTTGACGGGTTGATCCGCACCCGTGGCAAGGGTGTCGTGCCGGACCACCAGCTTGAAGCCGCCAGCACCTTGCTGGACGCCCCGAACAGCAACGCCGATATCGCAACCCATATTGCCGATTTCCTCAAGAAAGAGAGACCCTAATGTCCGACTGGATTGACACCTTACCCGACTCTGCGCGCGCATATCTTGAAGGCAAGCGGCTAGACGAAGTCGAATGCATCATTCCAGACTTGCCCGGCATCGCCCGCGGCAAAGCCGTGCCCGCGAGCAAATTCATGCGGCAAGACTATTTTCATCTGCCCGACAGCATCTTTTACCAGACAATTACCGGTGAATGGGGCGAGGCTGCGGGAGCAGAAGGGTTCATTGAAAAAGACATGATCCTGCGGCCCGATATGTCCACCGCAACAGCCGCCCCCTGGACTGGGGACTGGACGTTGCAAGTGATCCACGACGCCTATGACCGCAACGGCGATGTGGTCGAATATTCGCCGCGTAACGTGCTGAAACGGGTGGTCGATCTGTACCGCGCCCAAGGGTGGGAACCTGTGGTCGCCCCCGAGATGGAATTCTTTCTTGTCGCGCGCAATCTGGACCCTGCCCATGAAATCAAGCCGATGATGGGTCGATCGGGGCGGCCTGCTGCTGCTCGGCAGGCCTATTCCATGACCGCCGTCGATGAATTCGGCCCCGTGATTGACGACATTTACGATTTCGCCGAAGCCCAAGGGTTCGAGATTGACGGCATCACCCAAGAAGGCGGCGCGGGCCAGCTTGAGATCAACCTGATCCATGGCGATCCTGTACGACTTGCAGACGAAGTGTTCTATTTCAAGCGCCTGATCCGCGAGGCCGCCCTGCGCCACGATTGCTATGCCACCTTCATGGCCAAGCCAATCGAAGACGAGCCGGGCAGCGCCATGCACATGCACCATTCGGTTCTGGATGCCGAAACTGGCGCAAACATTTTCTCGGGTCCGGATAACGAAGAAACCGACGCGTTTTTTCACTTTATCGCCGGCCTGCAGAACCATATGCCCGATGCACTGGCAGTGCTTGCCCCCTATGTGAACAGCTATCGCCGTTATGTGAAAGACCACGCCGCCCCCATCAACCTGGAATGGGGCCGCGACAACCGCACCACAGGCATTCGCGTACCACTGTCCAGCCCGAATGCGCGGCGGGTGGAAAACCGTTTGGCAGGGATGGATTGCAACCCCTATCTGGGCATCGCCGCATCGCTGGCCTGCGGCTATCTTGGCTTGATGGAAAAAAAGCAGCCGAAACCGGAATTCAAGGGCGACGCCTATGTCGGTGAAGGCGATATTCCCCGCGTTCTGGGCGAGGCCCTTGATCTGTTCGAGGAAGCAACCGAGATGCACAAGGTCCTGGGGCCCGAATTCGCCCGTGTCTATGCCATCGTGAAACGCGCAGAATACGACGAGTTTTTGCAGGTCATATCCCCGTGGGAACGCGAGCATCTTTTGATGAACGTCTAAGAAATTTGGCTGCGTCGGATGCCTTCGGCGAGGATTTTAGACCATTTGGAAGCACGGACGGGAGCCCAACTGCGATGAACCTGCTTTATGCGAACGACAAGACCGGGGCCTATCCTGACAGTTGGTATGCAGCCACCGCGACACCGTTGCCAGCTTTTGACCCGCTAAAAGGCGCGATAAAAGCTGATGTTTGTGTTGTGGGCGCAGGATACACTGGGCTTTCAGCCGCACTTCATCTGGCCAAGGCCGGACGCCGCGTAGTTTTGATCGAGGCACAGCGCGTAGGTTTTGGCGCATCGGGGCGCAATGGCGGCCAGTTGGGCAGTGGCCAACGCGTCGAACAGGACGGTCTGGAAAAGATGCTTGGGGCCGATCATGCCGCCAAACTGTGGGGCATGGGCGAAGAGGCCAAAGCGCTGGTCAAAAGCCTGATCGCCGAACATCAGATTGAGTGTCACCTCAAGCCCGGGGTGGCTTGGACCGGGTCTTCTGCCGGTGAGGTGCGCCATTTGCACGACTATGCAGAACATTTGCAGTCGCGCTATGGCTATGACCAGATCAAGACGCTGGACCATGACCAACTAAAATCGGTCTGCCCGTCCCCCGATTACAAGGGTGGCATTCTGGACATGGGTGCCGCGCATCTCCATCCGCTGAACCTTGTCCTTGGTCTTGCGCGCGCCGCAAAAGACGCAGGCGTGCAGATATTTGAACAATCCGCCGTGCATCATATCCAAGAGGGCCGCCAAGCGGTTGTGCAAACAGATGGGGGCCGCGTGACGGCGGATCATGTCGTTTTAGCCTGCAACGGATACCTGGGTGGACTGAACCGCAAAGTCGCCGCCCGCGTTATGCCCATCAACAACTTCATCGCTGCGACCGAACCGTTAGGTGACCGGATCAAAGATGTGCTGCCCCAAGATGTGGCCGTAGCCGACAGCCGATTTGTGGTTAATTATTTCAGGCTCAGCCATGATGGCAGGTTGCTTTTTGGCGGCGGTGAAAGCTATGGCTACCGCTTTCCGGCCGATATCGCCGCCAAGGTGCGCGCGCCCATGTCTGTCGTTTTTCCGCAGTTGAAAGATGTGCGCATTGACTATGCGTGGGGGGGCACCCTGGCAATCACGCTGAAACGCCTGCCCTATCTGGCCCGTCTGTCGCCCAATATCCTGTCGGCATCAGGGTATTCCGGCCACGGGGTTGGTACCGCAACCCATGCAGGTCAACTTATGGCCCGTGCCATACAAGGCGACGGCGACGGCTTTGACCTCATGTCTGCAATCCCGACGCACCCCTTTCCGGGCGGCGCGGCGTTGCGGTCCCCCCTGCTGGCCCTCGCAATGAGCTGGTACAGCCTGCGCGACCGCTTAGGCGTCTAGTCACAAAAGATTAATGCAGAACCGGCGAAAAAGCCTTGGTCCAGCGTATCGCTTGTTTTACTATTATGAAAAGCAATATTCAGGATTTTGAAATATGACGCTGCCAGACATGCACCGTGCCGAAGCGATCCCCGAAGCCGCCCGCGCCGAAATCGAGCGGCTATTGCAAACTGGCGATCTGTTTCGCTACACCGCAGCCTCGGACGCCCCCGTTTCCCTGCTCGAGGTCGAGTTTGCCCAGATGATGGGCAGCCGTTATGCGCTGGCTGTGTCCTCCTGCTCGGCAGCGTTGTTTTTGTCCCTTTTGGCGCTGGATCTGCCCAAGAACGCGCGCGTCCTGATCCCAGGGTTTACCTTTGCCGCCGTCCCGTCGTCGGTCATACACGCCAATTGCCAGCCCGTCCTCTGCGAGGTTGGCGACAATTACCGCGTCGATATGAAAGACTTCGAGGCCAAGCTGCCCAGTGTAGATGCAGTGATCATCAGCCATATGCGCGGCCACACCTCTGATATGGATGCAATCATGGCGCTGTGTGACGCGGCGGACATTCCCGTCATCGAAGATGCGGCGCATTCGCTGGGCACGCTTTGGCATGACCGCAAAATCGGGACGATCGGCAAGATCGGTTGCTTCAGCTTCCAGTCCTATAAGATGGTTAACGCAGGCGAAGGCGGCATATTGATCACCGATGATGCTGATCTTGTGGCGCGCGCGATCATCATGTCCGGAGCCTATGAGCATAACTGGCAAAAGCACCCCGGCGTCGCCGAGGCCTGCACCCGCTGGCAGAACAAACTACCGCTCTATAATCTTCGGCTCAACAACCTGTCCGCCGCACTCGTCCGCCCCCAACTGGCCGAATTGCCGCGCCGGGTCGCAGACGGCTTGCGCAATCACGACTATGTCGCGGCACGGTTGAACGCCTCGGCCCATATCAGCGTTCCTGCACCCTTGGGCCCCGAGACACGTGCACCGGATTCAATCCAGTTCAATACGGTTGGATTAGATGACGATGCCATCCGCGCTTTTGCCGCCGCATCTGCAGCCGCCGGCGTAAAGGTGCAGGTCTTCGGCCAAAGCGCCGACAATGCCCGTGCCTTTTGGAACTGGCAGTTCATCGAAGATCTACCCGAGCTTCCCCAAACCCGCAAAATGCTGATGTCGGCATGCGATGTGCGTCTGCCGGTCCACCTGAAAATTGATGATCTCGATGCCGTCGTTGATGTGCTGCTGGGGGCTATTATGGCGGTTACAAACGCCGAAGCGGCCTAGATCCAGCTTCATTTTGCCGGAAAACTCCCGCCGGAGGCTCCTTCACCTGCAAAAAAGCCCACCCTGCTCTAGGGTGGGCTCACGTATCTAAATATTCCAAAATATCGTCGTGCGTCAGCACGTCCGCTGGATCACTTGGTTCGGGTCACTTCAGTTTTGACAGCTTGTCCTGAAGGTCGGCCAATTGCTGTTTGATCGCCTCAAGGCTTTCGCCCTCTTCAGCTTTGGCAGGCTTGCCCTTTTCCTGCGTCGCCGCCCCTGGCCAGGCCGTTGGAAGCTTGCCGGTCATTGCTTTCATAAAGGCCTCTTGCTGCGCCTGCATTACGTCAAATCCGGGCATTTTTGACATCGGGTTGATCGTATTAATGTTTTCCAACACACGCGATTGGCCATCGCGCAGCATGTCAAAAGACGCTTTCAGAAACTGCGGCACAACGCTGGTTCCGGGCGACATATAGCTGCGCACCAGATCGTTCAGAACATCAACCGGCAACACGGACTCACCGCGGCTTTCATGCTCTGCAATGATTTGCAGCAAATACTGGCGTGTCAGATCATCGCCGGATTTCAGATCGACAATCTGCACCTCGCGTCCGTCACGAATGAAACCTGATATGTCCTCAAGCGTCACGTAATCGCTCGTCTCAGTGTTATAAAGACGCCGGCTCGCATATCTCTTGATAAGCAGAGGCTTGTTTGTGTCCGCCACGGTGGATCCTTCCCAAGATGCGTGCTGCGTTGCAGCTTACGGCAGCTAACTTCAAAAAGAAAGGGACCACAAGGAAAGGGCAGGCTTTTGCAAGCCCGCCCCCACTCATGAAAAATTTAAGAAATGCTGCGAATTACTTCGCTGCTGCTTTCTTTGTTGCTGCTGTCGCATCGGCTGTCGCTTTTTTGACGGCAGCAGTTGCTTCTTCGGACATGTCTTTTCCAGCGGCCATCATCAGCTCAACTGTGTCCATTTGGACTTTCTTAGCGATCTCTGCGAAGGCGGCCATGTGCTCGGCTGCAACTTCTGCAGTGGACGATGTGAAGTCTGTCATCGCTTTTGCGTAATCAGCTGGCTCTGTCTTGGCTTTTGTCATTTCTGTCAGCTTGGAAAGCGTATCTTTCTGCCACTTTGTGGAAATCTCGGCGGATTTCTCGGCAGCAGTCAATGCAACGCCGGACAGCTTTTCGTTCAAAGACGCTGTTGTTTTGAACGCGTCATTCATTGCCGATGTATCAACTGGGAATGCACCCATGACGTCTTTCATCATTGCGGCGATATCAGGTGTCTTTGTCATAGTCGTATTCCTCTTAGAGTTTTGAGCGGTCGATCCGCTGTTGTTCGTGATGAGGAATATATAGATGCTGCAGCGCGGCATTGCAAGATTTTTCTGCGCTGCAGCATTGTGAGGTTGTCGATATAAAAAAGGGCAATCAGATCAGCTATTTGCCTTCCGTGTTACATAGGTGCCGGGCGCGTCACAGATGATCTCTTGGCCGCTTGCACCCGGTATCCGAGCATCAACTTGCGTTCCCGCATGATTCGCGAGCCATTTCCCCCATCGAGGCCACCAAGACCCTTTGTGGAATTCGGCACCCTCAAGCCAGTCTTTGTGGTTCAGGGACATATCGGGGTTTGTATAGTGGCCATATTTCCCTTTGCTGGGCGGGTTCACAATGCCTGCGATATGGCCCGACTGGGTCATGATAAAGGTCTTGTCCTTGCTGCCCATTTGCTGAACGCCACGGTAGCTGTCCTTCCACGGCGCGATGTGGTCGGTCTCGCAGCCGACAGCACAGATCGGCACATCAATATCGCCCAGTTCAAGGTGATGGCCCAGCAGATCGAACCCGCCATCGGCCAGTTTGTTTTGCTGGCACAGACCGCGCAAATATTCCATCGCCATGCGTTCAGGCAGGTTTGCACCGTCCCCATTCCAGTACAGCAAGTCAAAGGCAGGGGGCGTATCGCCTAACATATAGCTTTTGATCGCTGGCCCGTAGACCAGATCATTCGAGCGCAAAAATGAAAACGTCCGCGCCATGATGATGGACGGCAAAATGCCTTTCTCTTTGGTCTCGGCCTCGATCCCGTCGATAAAGTCATCGGTCAGGAAAGGCTGGAATTCACCTTGATCCGAAAAATCGGTCAGCGCGGTGAACAGCGTCGCAGATTTGACCGACGTATCGCCGCGCTGTTTGAGCAGCGAAAGCGCCAGCGACAGTGTCGTGCCCGCTATACAATAGCCGACCGCATTTACCTGCTTTTCACCGGTGATCTTTTTGATCTCATCGAAAGCGGCAATAAATCCGTCTTCGATATAATCGCCCATACCTACCTCGCGATAGCTTTTGTCGGGGTTGATCCAGGACACCATGAACCAGGTGTGGCCCTGATCAACGATCCATTTCACCAGACTGTTTTGTTCTTTCAGATCGAGGATGTAGAATTTGTTAATCCAAGGCGGAAAGATCACCACCGGCGTCGCGTGAACCTTTTCCGTGCTGGGACTGTACTGGATCAGTTCGAACATCTTGTTGCGAAACACAACCTTGCCGGGGGAAGTCGCGATGTTCTTGCCCAGCTCGAACGCTTTTTCATCGGCAAGCCTGACGATCATCTCTCCGTTATTGGCCTCAAGATCCGAAATCAGGTTTTCCAAGCCCTTGATCAGGCTTTCCCCTTCAGTCGCGACCGCCCGTTCCAGCGCGTCGGGGTTGGTGGCCAGAAAATTCGTCGGGCTCATCATGTCGATGATCTGGCGGCTGAAATATCCCAACCGCTGTTTTTCGCGCGGCTCAAGGTCCGAAACGCTGTTCACCGCATCGCTCAGGGCCTCCGAGTTGATCATATATTGCTGTTTGACGTAGTTGAAATAAGGGTGCGTTTCCCACAACGGGTTCGCAAAACGACGGTCTTTGGCAGTCCGGTCTTCCGGAGCTTGCAGCTTGCCCTTGGCAAGAGCTTGCTGCGCTTCGACGAAATGTGTGACTGATTTGCTCCAGAACGACACCTGATTTTCAATCAATTTGGCCGGGTTATGAACGGCCTCGGTCCAATAGGCCTGCGCAGCCTTCGAAAATAGCTCCTGATTCGGGGCATCAAGGCTTGATTGATGGCCCTCACGGCCGACCATGATCTGGGTCAATCGGGCCCCAAGCGCCTCGACTTTCGCCATATTTTGCGCCATTCGGTCCAACGCCGCAGCGTCTGTAGTGCTCTCAGTATTCGTTTTTGTTGGCATCTTAATAATTCCTCCCTATGTTTGCACTTGCAGCATTGCGCCGAACCTTATCCGGGAGGGGGATCGGCAGAGTGCCCAAGTGCAGGGCCAACCCAAAGGAGACCCCTCGTGAAGTATATGGCATCTTACGACTTAATGGAAACAATGCGGACCACCAATCAGTGGCTTGGTGCGACGACATTGGCGATGGCATCGTATCCGGCTTTCGCCGCGATCCCGAATCCCGCGCTTAACTGGATGGCCGCCTGGGGCGAAGTGACTGAACGCAGCTTTGCCCGCATGACGGTCAAACCCGACTGGGGCATCCCCCCCGTGGTTGGCGCAGACGGCGCGGATCACCCCGTGTTGATTGAAAAAGAAATCGAAGGCGCGTTTGGCGATCTGGTGCATTTCGTCGTGCAGGGCCGCGATACGCCCAAGCGCAAAATTTTGCTGGTTGCACCGATGTCCGGCCACTATGCAACGTTGCTGCGGTCGACCGTGATCAGCCTGATCCCTGATGCAGACCATTATATCACCGACTGGCACAATGCCCGCGACATTCCTGTCAGCGCCGGCAAGTTCGACGTCGAAGACTACACTCTTCACCTTGTGGACTACATGCGCCACCTTGGCCCTGATGTGCACGTGATCGCAGTGTGCCAACCTGCGCCGCTGACCCTTGCTGCTACCGCCTATCTGGCCGAAGAAGACCCCGCAGCACAGCCAAGTTCGCTGACCTTGATCGGTGGGCCGATCGACCCCGATGCCAACGCAACCGAAGTGACAGATTTCGGTAACCGCGTGAATATGGGCCACTTGCAGGAAATGATGATCCAGCGCGTCGGTTTCAAACACCCCGGTGTCGGCCGCAAGGTCTATCCTGGCTTATTGCAGTTGAACTCCTTCATTTCGATGAACTCCGAAACGCACTCCAAAGCGTTCAGTGACCAAATCATGCGCGTCGCCAAGGGCGAAGCAAGTGATCACGACAAGCACAACAAGTTCTATGACGAATATCTTTGTGTGATGGACATGCCTGCCGAATTCTACCTGTCCACGGTCAAGCGGATCTTCAAAGACAACGAGATCGGCACAAACAGCTTTAGCGTCGCGGGCAAACCGGTCGATATCGGCAAGATCACGACTGTTGCTGTGAAAACTGTCGAAGGGACCAAGGACGATATCTCGGCCCCCGGACAGTGTATTGCGGCGCTTGCGCTGTGCACCGGTTTGCCTGACAGTAAAAAGGCAAGCCATCTCGAAGACGGTGCCGGTCATTACGGTATCTTCGCCGGATCAAGCTGGCGCAATAATATCCGCCCTCTGGTCCTTGAGTTCATCGACGCAAACCAGCGCGTCGCTGCCAAGCCTGCGAAATCGGCCAATAAAAACGCGGCCGCCTGATGTTCAAAGCGCCGCGTGATGTGACCTTCCGCTGCTCTTGTGGCAACGTGCAGGGCACATTGCGCGGCGTTTCCACCAGCACGGGAAGCCATATCGCGTGTTTTTGCGCTGATTGCCGTGCTGCCGAAGTATTTGCCGGCCAACCTGATCCCGCCCCCGAACCTGTGACCTATTTCCAGACGACACCGGACCGCGTGCGCTTTGATGCTGGGTTTGACAAGCTGGCGGTGTTTTCCTTTGGTCCCAAAAACCTGTTGCGCTGGCAGGCCAGTTGCTGCGGGTCCCCCCTGTTCAACACGCTGCGCAATCCAAAGATCGCTTTTGCCAGCATCAGAACCAACACACTGGACAATCAAACGGCCATTGGCCCCGTGCGCGCGACCGCGTTTATTCCTAATCCAGCAGGCACACCCAAGCACAAAGGCATGGGGCGCATCGTCTGGGCGTTGTTTTCGCGGATCGCTGCCGCGCGGATAACAGGACGGTGGAAACAAACCCCGTTCTTTGATCCCGAAACTCTCGCGCCCGTGCGCGAGGTTCAGGTCGTCGACAAAGACGTGCGCGCCGAAATCAAAGCAACACTAAGTTAAGCCTCTAAGAGTTATTGCAGCACGAATGGCATCCCCATCCAGTCCTGTAGTGCCGCGGTGGTCTGCCGGGGGCGTTCAAGCGTGGGCAAATGCCCTGCGCCATTGATCACCGTAAGTCGCGCATGGGGAATCAACTCTGCCATAAAGCTGTGCCGTTTTACCGGATTGATCTTGTCGAATTCGCCACACATCACCAGCGCCGGTATCTTGCATTTGCGCAAAACCGCCTGTTGGTCTTTGCCGCGCTGCAAGGCGCGGGCCTGACGCACGTAAATTTCGGGGCCAAGCGTTTCGGCCATGTCCATCACAAGGTCCATAATCGCGCCCTTATCCGGGCCGGACGGCAGGTAATGCGGCATGACTTCGTGCTGCATCACGTCGGACATACGCCCCGATCGGGCCTTTACGATCAGCAACTCGCGCGCCGCAGCGGCTTGGGGCGTTTCGGCCAGTGGACTGGTGTCGATCAATGCGATGCGGATGATACGATCCGGGGCGCGGCGCAACAACTCTAGGGCGACGGCACCGCCCATGCCCAACCCGGCCAACGCAAAGCGTTTGGGCAATTGATCCAGCAGCCCCGAGGCGATTTCCTCGATCCGTTCACCTTGGGTCAAAGGCGCGATGGTGACAGCCGTGGTCGCAGATAGTTCGGCAATCTGCGGCCAGAACACCCGCGCATCGCACATCAATCCGGGCAACAGCACAAGCGGCTCAGCCATGTATTTCCCCGATAATCGTCATCCGGACCTTCACTTTATGGCGCATGGCTGCAAATCACTTTTCATGCACAACATCATGGATAGGCGATGCCGCGCAAGGGTGGAAAATCGGCATAGCGCGTCTGACGGTGCGCCAACGGCTCGGTCGGGGTATGTCCTGCGCGCAGCAGCATGCCCTTGGGCGCGATATAGCTTGAGATGGTGCGCAAAGGGTCGGGCCGCCAGACCAGATTAAAAGCCGCGAGCTTGGGGAAAAACCACATCTCGGAATAGGGCAGATGGTCATGCACCCACCATGCTAGATCGCGCCAATCGCGGCCCTGATCATAGCGGTCGGCAAACCATGGGATCACGATAGAGGCCCCTGCAATGGCGCGCGGACCGCCATGTCGGTCCCAGATGTGGCATTCGATCGGGTTGTCGCTGGCCGCGCAGTTCAAGTTACTTGCATTGCCATAGTCGTTCAACGCCCGCGACCGATATCCTGACCGCACGGCGATCCGCCCAAAGGTTTCCTCGAGCGGATCCAGCAGCGCGGTGCAAAAAGCGCGCCCGTTTTCGATGGCAAGATCAGGTGTGTCAGGAATATTGGGCACGCCGTGAAAACTGGAAATCTCGGAATGCAAAAAATCGCGCATATAAAAATGTCTGGACAGGCGCACGCGGCCAAAGGTCTCAAGGCTCCACATGCTGGCGGGTTTGCGCACTCGGCCTGTCCTTTTTTTCAGTCCTACGTATCAGACCGCCCCAGTCAAAACCTCGGGTAACACCTCGGTCAGGGCCTCGACCATCAGCTTTAGGCATTTATCGTCGGAAAACCGATGATCCGCGTCCTTGACCAGTTTCAATTCCATATCCGATCCCTGCGCGTGTTCCAGCAATCGAACGGCGGTGGCCACGCTGACGGCAGTGTCTGCCGTGCCTTGTAAAAACCGCGTCGGGAAAGGCAAATTCAACGCGCTGCGCAGGACCAACTGATTGCGCCCATCTTCGATCATACGCCGGGTGATCACATAGGGTTCCATATAATCCGACGGAAGTTCGACCTGACCCTCAGCATCAAGCTGCTGCTTTTGTGCGTCGGTAAAGCTGGCCCAATACCCGTCTTCGGTAAAATCCGGTGCCGCAGCGATTGTCACCAATCCAGCAACACGTTCCGGCATTTCGCGCGCCAGCAAAAGCGCCTGCCAGCCGCCCATCGACGACCCGACCGGCACAATTGGCCCGTCGGTCAGGGCCGTGACAGCCGCCAAACTATCCTGCGCCCAATCGCCGATGCAGCCATCGGAAAAGTCGCCAGAAGATTCCCCGTGCCCGGAATAATCAAACCGTAAAAAAGCGCGGCCCTGACGGCGGGCCCAATCCTCAAGGAACACAGCCTTGGTGCCTTGCATGTCGGATTTCAGCCCGCCCAAAAACACCACACACGGCCCATACCCGTCCAAACGGTGATAGGCCAGCCTGCGGCCTTGCGGCGTCTCAAGGAACTGCGGCATGGCGGTCATCCGCCCAGATACGTTCCCTTGGCAGGACGGTAGAATATCTTTTGATTGTGCAGACGTCCCAGCAGATCGTCGATCTTGCGCAACGAATCCTCGGTGGCGTCGGCGGGCAACATCGCTTGCGTGCCGTTCAAAGCATCCATGGATAAATCACGCTTTGTGACGTGCAAGGCTGCTTCGATCAGGTCGATGTCTTCGATGGTCAGTTCGAAATTGCGGTTGTGCTTGGCCATATCCAAAACCTTTCGATGTGATACACTCTCTCTTCATAGAAGCGGATCGCAGAACGTTCAATCCACACCTTCGACCTCGCGTAGACCAACTGCGACAACAGCCGCCCCGACGGCCATCAGCGCAAACAAAACCAGCGTCACGTTCGGGCCCAGCAGTGCCGCCCCCCCGCCGATGAAACCGGCGACCAGCAACAGCACCCCGATCACCGTATTCGACACCGCGGCATAGGCCGACCGCTGCCCGTCAGGCGACATATCGACCAGATAGGTTGATCGCCCCTGACGCACCCCGTGATAGGCGGTCATCAGGATAAACAACACCAGCGGCATCGCCCAGACCCGCGTGGCCAACCCCGACACGCTAAGCGCGACAGCGCCCAGCATTGCCAGCGCGCCCACGATGCCTGTCAGCATCAACACCTTGCGGCTGGACTGGTCCGATATCCGCCCCCACACATAAGAGCTGAGCAATGACGCCAGTGCCGACGCAAAAACCAGCGCCCCCAGCGTGCTAAGGGGTGATCCACCATCCCCCCCCGCAAGGACCACGAAATAGGGCGGGGCCAGCGCGGTCGAAACCAAAAGCCCGCGCACAAGGATGTAGCGGCGCAGATTTGCGTCTTCTCTCAGAACGCTGAAACGTGCCTTGGTGGCGTTGGCCGGATCGCTTTTCATCTCCGTCAACGTCGAAAACAGCAGCGCGGCAGCGCCCCATAACACCGCCGCCAATGCGATGGCCGAGATCACGATGCCTTTGCTCTCGAACAGGCCCGATATCAGCAAGGCCGCCAACACCAGCACACCGGCCGACGATATCGACCCAGCCGTGCCGGTAATGGCACCGCGCCGTGACTTGCCAACGGTCTTGCCCAGGATGTCCTTGTAGGACACCGAACACGCCGCGCGGCTGATTGCCAATCCGCCAAGTGCGGCACAGATGGCAAACCCCGCCGCCGCCCCGTCAAGTGTCAGGGCCGACAGCACAATCAGCGCGGCTAATACCCCCTGCCCCGCGCTGCCGATGATCCACGCCCATTTGCGGCGCGCCATCGCCTGCACCCGCGACGCCATCAGCATCTGCGGCAACAGCGCCCCGCTTTCACGGATCGGCACCAAGGCCCCTGCGAAAACGGCAGGTGCCCCAAGCGATGTCAAAAGCCACGCAAGGATCAGCTTGGGGTCGATCAATCCGTCAGCCAGTTTCGACATCACAAGACTGCCGACATGACGCAGCGCATTGGGTGCCTCGGCCTTTTGGGCACCGTCGGGCAAATCATCCGCATCCCCCTGCGCCCCCGAAAGTTTGTCAAAGGCGTATTGTGCCAATCCGTTTTGCGCCTTTCCGTTTTGCCCCGTACCGTTTTGCATCCTGTCTGTCCCGTCATGTGTTGCGTCATCTTCATGACGCAACGCGCAGGCGGGTAAAGGAGTTTCCAAAAGCCCCCAAGTTATTGACAACCCCGCCCCGCGCGGCCATCTACGCCTTGCACATAACCCGCAACCGGGCGTCTCGTAGGCGCCAAACCGACGAGGAGGCCCAAATGGCCCAAATCACCCTCACCCTTCCCGATGGCAATGCACGGCAGTACGACGCAGGTATCACCGCGGGCGACGTCGCCAACGACATCTCAAAATCTCTGGGCAAAAAGGCGATCAGCGCCACCGTGAACGGTGCGCATTTCGATCTGGCCTGGCCGATTGACGCAGATGCCAGCATCGCGATCCACACCATGGCGGACGAAGATCAGGCCAACGAACTGGTGCGCCACGACCTTGCGCACATCATGGCCCGCGCCGTGCAGGAAATCTGGCCCGACACCAAGGTCACCATCGGCCCGGTGATCAAGGACGGCTGGTACTATGACTTTGACCGCGCCGAACCCTTTACCCCCGAAGACCTTGGCCTGATCGAAAAGAAGATGAAGGACATCATCAACACCCGCGATCCCGTCCGCACCGAGGTCTGGGACCGTCCCCGCGCAATCAAGCATTACGAAGATTTGGGTGAACCCTATAAGGTCGAGCTGATTGAAAGCATTCCGGGCGATGAACCCCTGCGCATGTACTGGCATGGCGACTGGCAGGATCTTTGCCGTGGTCCGCACCTGCAACACACTGGCCAAGTCCCCGGTGACGCGTTCAAACTGATGTCCATCGCAGGTGCCTATTGGCGCGGCGACAGCAGCCGCGCGATGCTGCAACGCATCTATGGCGTCGCCTTTACCGGCAAGGAAAAGCTGCGCGCGCATCTGAACATGCTGGAAGAAGCCGCCAAGCGTGACCACCGCAAGCTGGGCCGCGAGATGGACCTGTTCCACATGCAAGAAGAAGCCCCCGGTCAGGTGTTCTGGCACCCCAACGGCTGGCTGATCTACACTCAGCTTCAGGACTATATGCGCCGCAAACAACGTGCAGGCGGCTATGTCGAGGTGAACACCCCCCAAGTTGTCGACCGCAAGCTGTGGGAAAAATCCGGCCATTGGGACAAGTATCAAGACCACATGTTTATCGTTGAAGTCGACGAGGAACATGCACGTGAAAAATCCGTGAACGCACTGAAACCGATGAACTGCCCCTGCCACGTCCAGATCTTTAACCAAGGCATGAAATCCTACCGCGACCTGCCCTTGCGCATGGCCGAATTCGGATCGTGCAACCGGTATGAACCCTCGGGCGCGCTGCACGGCATCATGCGCGTGCGCGGCTTTACCCAAGACGATGGCCACATTTTCTGCCGCGAGGACCAGATCGAGGAAGAAACCCTGATCTACATCGAATTCCTGTCTGCGATCTACAAAGACCTCGGATTCGAAAACTTTAAGGTCAAATTCTCGGACCGCCCCGACACCCGTGCCGGATCGGACGAAGTCTGGGACAAAGCCGAAGCAGCGCTGCTGTCAGCGACCCGCAAGGCGGGGATCGAGCCCGAGATCAACCCCGGTGAGGGTGCGTTCTACGGCCCGAAGCTGGAATTCGTGCTGACCGACGCGATTGGCCGTGACTGGCAATGCGGCACCCATCAGGTGGATTTCGTGCTGCCCGAACGACTGGACGCTACCTTTGTCGGGTCAGACGGCGCGAAACATCGCCCCGTCATGCTGCACCGCGCGACCTTGGGATCGTTTGAACGTTTCATCGGCATCCTGATCGAAGAACACGCAGGCAAGCTGCCGTTCTGGCTGGCCCCGCGTCAGGTCGTCGTCGCCTCCATCACCTCGGAGGCGGACGAGTATGTGCGCGAGGTCATCGAGACCTTGGCTGCCGCAGGTGTCCGCGCCGAGGCCGACATTCGCAACGAAAAGATCAACTATAAGGTCCGCGAACATTCTGTGGGCAAGGTGCCTGTGATCCTTGCCGTAGGTGCCCGCGAGGTCGAAGAGAAAACCGTATCGGTCCGCCGCCTTGGGGAAAAACAAACATCGGTTCAGTCTTTGGCCGATGTCGCAGCCGCCCTTGCCATCGAGGCAACACCGCCCGATTTGCGCTGATTTTTCTTGTAACAATTTCATCCGGGCGGAAAACAGACCCGCCCGGATGTGACAGTATGTTTCACTAAAACCCAGGCTTTCAGCGGTATTCAGGTGATTTTCCGCCAATTGTTACAAAAAACCGGCGGAACTCCTTACGTTCGTGTGACACACTTCGACGTGAGTAGATTTGTCGCACCGGTTAGGGTCTAAATGACCTACCCAAACAAAAACGACCCAACCTGGAGAAACCAAAATGTCCATTACGCTAAAATCCTTCGCCGTAGCCGGTGCCGTCGCAACAGCCTTCGCCGCCCAGATGTCCCCCGCAAATGCCGCCACAAAAGAGAAATGCTTTGGCGTCGCTTTGGCAGGTGAAAACGGCTGCGCGGCCGGCCCTGGCACCACTTGCGCAGGTACCTCTGTCACCGATTACCAGGGCAACGCCTGGACGCTGGTTGACGCTGGCACCTGCGAAACCATGGACCTGCCTGAAATGGCAGACGGGTCCGAGCGTAAAGGATCGCTTGAGGCAGTCGAGCGCGATTTGCCCGCCTAAGCGATCACTGGCGTGGGCCGCATGTGCCGCCCGCGCCCTTTCCCACGATGGCAATATTCCTGATTGAAAGGGCGCATCATGCTTGATGGTGAACGCCGCTTTGATGGCCTGCCTGCACGTCCGGGCGTTGGCTATAAACCTCAACATTTCAGCGACTTGATGGCCGATCCCGGCCCCGTTGAGTGGATAGAGGTGCATGCGGAAAATTACATGGGCGACGGCGGACGGCCACATGCGCAACTGCGCGCGCTGTCTGAAACGTTCGCCCTGTCGATCCACGGTGTCGGTCTTAGCATTGGCGGCGAAACACCGCTGGACCGCGACCACCTTGCCCGCCTGAAAACGCTGTGTGACTGGACGCAACCGGCAAGTTTTTCCGAACATCTGGCATGGTCCACCCACGGATCGGAATATCTGAACGATCTGTTGCCCCTGCCCTATACTGATGCGACGCTGACGCGCGTCGCCAGCCACATTACGCAGGTCCAAGACGTTCTGGGCCGGCAGATGCTGCTCGAAAACCCGTCAAGCTATCTTGCTTTTGCTGACTCCACCCTGTCCGAAACTGAATTTCTGGGCGGACTTGTCGAAAAAACCGGCTGCGGGCTGCTCCTTGATGTCAACAACGTCTTTATTTCGGCCACCAACCTTGGCCTGTCTGCTCAGCAATATATCGACGCCTACCCGACCGCCCATGTGGGCGAAATCCACGTCGGGGGCCATGACGAAGATCTTGACGACAGCGGTGCGCCCTTGCTGATCGACAGCCATGGCAAAGCCGTGGTCGATCCGGTCTGGGCCTTGCTGGATTACGCCTTGGCGCAGACCGGCCCCAAACCCGTTTTGGTCGAATGGGACAATAACATCCCCGACTGGCCGACCCTGCGCGCCCAAGCTGAACGCGCCGCCACGGCGCTGGTTAAATGACCGACCAAACCACCTTTCGCCAAGCTTTGCTTGATCCGTCGCGGGCCACCCCGGACGGGCTTGAGGGGCCAGCAAAGGCACCGGCGAACAAACGCTATGACGTGTACCGCAACAACGTCACCCATTCGCTGATCGCAGCCCTGCAAACCGCCTTTCCACTGGTGCGCAAAATTCTGGGCAGCACCAGCTTTGACGCTCTGGCCCCGCTATATGTGCGCGCGCACCCCCCAACGTCCCCTATCATGATGCTGTACGGCGTTGATTTTCCAGAGTTTCTGAAGAACCAGCCACAGTTGTCAAAGCTGGGTTATCTGCCTGATTGCGCCCGCTTTGATCTGGCATTGCGCAGTTCGTACCATGCCGCCGATGCAGCGCCTTTCGATTTGGCAGCGTTTCAAAACCTGCCCCCCGATGAAATGATGGCACAACATCTGCCCCTCGCGCCCGCGACGCGTATCCTGAAATCGCGCTGGCCGCTTTTTGACATCTGGCGTTTCAACATGGTCGCTGGTGCACCCAAACCGCGCCCCGTTCCGCAAGATGTCATGATCACGCGGGCGCAATTTGACCCCGAACCGCACCTGCTGCCCCAAGGGGCCGAAGGGTGGCTTGGACGGCTGGCGCAAGGTGACAGCATCGAGGCAGCCCATGACGCGACGGTGGCGACAATGCCCGAATTTGATCTGGCCGCAACATTGGTCGTGACCCTGAGCAACACCGCTTTTTGCAACAATAAGGTACGTTAGAATGTTTAGAACACTCGGGCGATACGACAGCTTCGTAACATCCTTGGAAACCCAGACCTGGTTGTTGCCGACCCTCGCGCGGTTGATCTTTGCGGGTGTTCTGGCGCTCTATTTCTTCAACTCTGGCCTGACGAAACTGGGCGACGGATTTTTTGGAGTATTCTCGCCTAGCACAGGTGCTTATGTGCAGATCTTCCCGCGTGCCTTCGAAGCCGTGGGCTATGACACAGACAGCCTAGGCCTGTTTCACGATCTGATTGTCCTTGGCGGCACGCTGGCTGAATTCGCGCTGCCGACGCTGATTATCATCGGGCTTTTCACACGTTTTGCCGCTGTGGGGATGATCGGGTTCGTCGTTCTTCAATCGCTGACCGATGTGATTGGCCATGGCCAGACAGGTGTCTTGGGGGCTTGGTTTGACCGCTTTCCCGACGCAGCCATTCTGGACCAGCGGGCGTTTTGGGTCTTTGTTTTACTGACACTCGCGGTCAAGGGCGGTGGCCCGCTGGCACTGGACCGCCTGATCGTGTCGCGCACCCGCTGAGGCCCTATGGAGTAACTTGCGCCGCAACATCCTTGGTCCAGCCAAGGTAAAGCGTGCCGCCTGCATCAATCAAAGGCCGCTTCATCAACGCGGGATGCGCGGCAATCAGCACCAGCGGCTCTTGTTCGCGCTCTTGCGCATCTAGGCCGCGCCATGTCGTGGACCGCGTGTTCAACAACGCCGCCCCGAATTGCGCATAGGCGCGCGTCATCACGTCCTCTGGCACACCCTCGGCACGTACATCGACCAGTGTCGCATCCGGCAAGCTGCGCAACGCTTTGCGGCAGGTATCGCAATTTTTCAGACCATAGATGATCATATTTTCCCCGTTTCGATAGAGTTTCGCACCTGTGACATCAGCGCGCAGTCCGAATTTCTTGATTTTTGCGCCAAATGCCCAATCTTTTTCAACAGGCCGATCGATGAGCATCTGCCCCCATGGGGTGAGTTCGGCAACATGAAGTCTTGATTAGGAGGGTTTAGAACATGCCATCAGGAACAGTCAAATGGTTCAACACCACCAAAGGGTATGGATTTATCGCACCCGATGCAGGCGGCAGTGACATCTTTGTGCATGTCTCGGCGGTCGAACGTTCGGGCCTTAGCGGGCTTGCGGATAATCAAAAAGTGTCGTTCGAATTGTCCGATGGGCGCGACGGGCGTCAGATGGCCACGGACCTGAGTCTGCTGCAGTAAAAGCCCGGCGCTTTTTAAACACCGGGTCATTAAAGTCGACTTTAGCTGGCGTTCAGCGGCAGCCTTTTTCACCCGGCATGCAGGAATAATCCACCGGGGTTGGCTGGTAATAGCGTGCTTTGTGCGCCTTCTTGACCGGATGCGCCATCATGCTTTGGTAGCTGACCTTTTGGTTTGGTGTTCCGCAACAGATCACGCCCGCAATCGTAATTGGCTGAAGACCCGAAGGACAGTAATTTGCCGCACTTGGGTAAGGGTAAATCTTAGGTTCGGCAGCAACCTGTGCAGGGGCCAACGCGCCTGCCATCATGCTGATCCCGACGATCATTGCTGTTTGTAAACGCATCTTATCCCTCGTTTTTTTCCGCTTTTGTTCAGCTTTGCCCAGTGGACGGCCCTAAGTCCAGCCTTTTTAGCCCGTTAATGGCTAAAACAGGCGTGTTGGCAGGCGTGCGGGGCCATGAAAACGGATCCGCCCGCCCAATTGCCGACCCTGCCCGATTTCATATCTCGGATAGCGTGCAAGGAACCGCGCCAACGCAATGCGCCCTTCCATCCGCGCAAGGGTCAGACCAACGCAGACATGCGGCCCGCCCGCAAAGGCAAGATGCCGGTTGGGGTGGCGGGTGATATCAAACGTCGTGGGGTCATCGAACACCGCAGGGTCGCGGTTGGCGGCACCGATGCACAGATGCAGATTGGTTCCTGCGGGGATTGGGTGCCGGCCAAGGGTGACGGGGGCGGTCGTCTCGCGATTGCCGAACTGGTTGGGGGACCGGAAACGCAGCACTTCCTCGACGGCCGTGTTGATTAGCGACGGGTCGGCCAGCAGTTTGGCGCGTCGGTCGGGGTGGTCGTGCAGCAGGGCAAGGCCCGAGCCGATCAGGTTCGTCGTCGTCTCGTGGCCCGCGTTCAGGATGAAAATACAATTCTGGATCAGCTCGATTTCCGTCAGCGTCCCGCCGTCGTCGCCGTTGATCAGACGGGTCAGCACGTCGGGGTCCGGATCACCGGGGGATGCTTTGCGCCGGGCGATCAGGTCTTGCAGGTAGGCTTTGAATTCACGCACTGCCTGGTGGCCGCGTTCCAGTTGCGCGCCCGTCAGCGTGGGCTCCAACGCGCCGAGGATAGCGAGGGACCAGTCGCGCAGGGGGCCACGCTCGGACAGCGGCACATCAAGCAGGTTGCCGATGATCTGGATCGGAATGGTCGCGGCGAAGTCTTCGACCAGATCGGCGTCGCGCGGCATCGCGTCGAGCAGTTGATCGACGATGGCGATCAGGCCTGGCTCCATCCGCGCCAGCGCCTTGGGCGTCAGGGCAGCGGTCATGATCCGGCGCACGCGGGTGTGCAGGGGCGGATCGTTGAACACGAGGCTGGTGGTGTGGTGTTCGAACAGCGGCGAGCCGACCCCGAATTTCGGCGCAAACGCCGCGCGTTTATCCGAGATATAGGTGGTTGTGTCACGGTAGATCACGCTCAGATCGGCATGGCCGGAGATCAGAAACGACCCGTCGGGCTGCGGACACACAGGCGCGTCGGCCAGCAGCCGATCGTAATGGGGAAAGGGGTTGTCGATGAACCCGTCGGGGGGATTGGAGAGATCAAACATGAGCGGAGTTTGAGCGGATTTGAGGGTAAGTCAATGAGGCGTTTAG
>NZ_JBFEKM010000044.1:0-24976 GCF_041552635.1 Sulfitobacter sp. | reverse complement strand
TCGGCCAAAGCGGGCATTTCAGGGTTGCCGCGAATCCGCCCGTTCAGCGCTGCAATGGTAGGGTTTTCGGACATCCCGAGGGTACAGTTTGCAAGGGTCTGAAATTCCGACAGTTCGTATTGCTGCGGGAACGCCCCGGCATCAACGCCCATCGGATCCGCGATGGTAACAGCCGGGCAGGATGCCATCGCGGCCCCTGACATCGCCATCAGCGCGGCACTGGATAAGAGTATTTTCTTCATAAAGAACTTCCTTGTTGGGTTTTCGCCGTGTGCCGGCAATTATTTTTGGGCTTTATGCCGTTGTTGGTTTTTAAAAAGACTACTCGCAAAACTGAATTTGGCGACAAACGTTAACTAATTGATGGCACTCAAAATGCGCGGTGCCCTCTTTTTATGCACTCGGGCGCTGCCGGTATCGCTGATAGGCTCAACAATGAGCATGCAAAAACGTGACCCTTGGGCAAACGGCCCAGTGATCCCATCAAAGCCGGGATAGATAGCGTAACTGCCGCACGTACCACGGCAATTCTTGTTCCCGAGGGTCGCTGAAAAAGCTGGTTAAGCATAGATAATTTTTCCCCAGACGAGGAAACTTAGGAATAAAGTTCTCAACAAGTCAACAAAATCTGTTTTTTGCATTATCGTTACGACAAGCGCCTTAATGGCGCTTGGGCCCGCATTGCTGGGCAACCGTTCTGAATAAAATCGTTTTGGCTACAGGCAACGCAGCCCGTCAAATACAGCCCAAGGATATCAATCGTGAGTTACAAAGTTCTCAGCGCCGAGGTTATCCACGAGACAAACACCTTTAATATTCACCCCACGACGCTGCAAGAATTTGAAGATCGGTTTTTGTTGGACGGACCGCAGGCGATTGCAGCACGCGGGGATCAAAACACGGAACTGGCAGGGTTGCTGGACGTCGGCCGCGATTATGGTTGGGACATTACCCACACCATTAGCGCAGCAGCAGGCCCGGGCGGCGTTGTGACGCGTGATGCATTCGATACGCTGACTTTGCCGTTGATTACGGCAGCCAAGAGCGACTGGGATGGTATATTCCTGATGCTGCACGGGGCCATGGTTACCGATTTCCACGACGATGGCGAAGCCGAGATTTTGCGCCGTGTCCGTGCTGTCGTAAGCGCTGATATGCCCATTGCCGTCACGCTGGACCCGCATGCGAATGTCACTCAAGCCATGTGCGATCTGGCGCAGATCCTGATTTCATATACGACCTATCCTCATGTTGATATCCGCGCCACGGGCCGACGCACCGCCGAGGTGTTGCACCGTACCATGTCCGGTGACATCCACCCCGTAACACTGCGCGCCCACCGTCCGATGCTGGAGGAGGCCAATGGCGGCAGAACCGACCTTGGCCCGATGATAGAACGACACGCCCTTGCGCGGGCGTTCGAGGCACGAAAAGGTGTCTATGCAATCAGTATCAACGGCGCCTTTCCCTGTGCCGATATTGCCGACGTCGGACCAACGGTCCTGATCACTTGCGACGGCGACACGCGGCCACATCGCCAAATTGCCGAAACGCTTGCCGATGATATCTGGGCCAACCGTCACGACGCATTGAACACCTATCTTAGCAGTGTCGAGGCCGCCGACATCGCAAAGACATGGGCCGTCGGCGCAGGGCCTTTGGTCATTGCTGATTACGCCGACAATCCGGGGGCAGGGGCCTATGGGGACGGCACAAATCTTTTGGCGGCGTTGATCGACGCGGGGGTACAGAACGCCTGCTTTGGTCCAATGATTGACCCAGACGCCGCTGCATTTTTGAATAACCAGACGATAGGGGCAAAAGTGACTCTTGATATCGGCGGGGCCACCGCACCGGATATCGGCGGCGGGCCGTTGCGCGTCACGGGGACAGTCAAATGGACAGGCGATGGCCGCGTCGTTGGCAGCGGCCCGATGATGCAGGGGCTGACGCGTGACTTCGGCGCGACCGCTGTTCTTGATGTTGACGGTATCGAAATCTTGATCGTCACGCTTCCGCATCAGATGCTGGATCTGAATCAGTTTGAAACCTTCGGAATTGATCCAGCGCTGAAATCTGTCGTCGCATTAAAGTCCATGCAGCATTTTCGCGCCGCTTTCACCCCCATCGCGGGGCGTATTATCGTTTGCGACAGCGGAGCGCTGTGCACGCTCGACTACGGGTCGCTGGGGTATAAAAATGTCCGACGCCCGATGTTTCCCTTGGATTAGGCTACGCCTTACCGTGCCATGCGCCGCGGCTTTTGGCGCGGGCCATCGTCCGTAATCGAATACAGCGACAATGTGTGGTCCATATTCTTCATCCGGTGTCGCAGCATCAAGCGGGTAAGCCTGTTCAGATCGGCCTGATACTCTGGTGCGCTGGCGACATTCAACGCTTCGCCCGCCGCGTTATGATCATACAGGATCGGCGGCAGGTCCGCGGCGAATTCAACAAGCGTGAACTGCCCCTCGCGCAGGATCGAAAGCGATGAATCGCTGGGACCGGTGCCAAGTTCCTGTTCCCAAATCGTCGGTGCCTCTGGTTCGGAAAAGTCGAATTCCGAGAAGGAGTATTTGCGCCAGTCCTGCGGCACCTCGCCTTGCAGCAAAGGCAGCAACGACATGCCGTCCATCGAATTGGGGATTTCCTGACCGACCCAGTCAAGGATCGTTGGCGTGATATCAATCGTCTCGACGGGTTCCATCACGACGGACCCTGCACGCGCGCCATTTCCCGGCTGCCGAATGATCAGCGGCGTATGATAGGCGGCATCATGGACCGTAAACTTGCCCCAACTGTGCCGGTCGCCCAACATTTCACCGTGATCCGCCGTGACCACGATCAAGGTATCTTCGTATTGGCCGGTCTTTTTCAAGAAATCAATCACGCGGCCAATATGCAAATCAACCTCGGTGATCAGACCGAAATACAGCGCGCGCAGGGTTTGGGTGTTCTCGTCCGTTGCCTCAAGATCTGGAAAACCTGCGACATTCCCCGCCAGAGTTTTGCTGGCCAACGTCGGGCCAAAAAACGGGTGATTTGCGATCTCGTCGGCGGGGTCATCAAGGCGGGTCGGCATCGGGATCTGCGCGGGATCATACATGCTGTTGAAAGGCGCAGGGGCCACCAACGGGGGATGCGGCCGGATGTACGTCAGATGGGCGAAC
Source organism: Sulfitobacter sp. (assembly GCF_041552635.1). GTDB lineage: Bacteria > Pseudomonadota > Alphaproteobacteria > Rhodobacterales > Rhodobacteraceae > Sulfitobacter. Next base: position 21,806 of record NZ_JBFEKM010000044.1, on the reverse strand, counting down.
CAATCGGTGCCCTTGTAGGACGGCATCGTCGCCAGAAACCGGTCCGTCAGAAATGCTGTGTCGCTGTCTTCGGCGCGGTACAGCGCAGGGTCGTTGATCTTTGGCGCATCCCCCGTGGGGGAAACAGGATGATAAACGCTTGAATAGCTTTCAAACTCATAACCTTGGTCCATCAGATGCGACCGCCACGGGTATGACATTTCAAACCGCATTTCGACGACTTCCTGAAAGCCGTTCATATGATGTTCATAGGTCCGCACCGCCGGGTCGTTTTCATGATAGGCGCGCGGGTCTTGTGATGTGTCGGTATAGCCAAACAGCATCGGTGTATAACCCGATTTACGCATTTCAGTTGCGATATTGGGGGTGTCATGACGCAGCGGCGTGCCGTTGCGCACTGACCGGTGGTTCATCGAATATTGCCCGGTCAACAGCGACGCGCGGGACGGGCCGCAAGGGTTCACCACAGAATAGTGCCGCTGAAACGTGACGGCATCGGCCATCAAGGCGCGCAGATTGGGCAGGTCTATGTGGTCAGCCAAATCGCCGAAAACGCAATCCGCCCTAAGCTGGTCTGTCACAATAAACAGAACGTTCTTGGGGCTGCTCATGACACGAATCCTTTTCAATCAATGGGTTTGAATAACGCTTAAAATGCGCCGTCTGAAAAGAGAGTTCTCGGCCTCAAGGGACAAAAAGCAACCGACATCAAGCAAATACTCCGAAATTTACTTGTATATCCGGTCAAATATGTGGAGGTTTGTGGAAAATATGTGGATATTCGAGCCGACAATTATGGAAAAGACCGCAAAACACTCCCATCGCGAACTTGAGCTTCTTGATGCGCTGCACCGCTTGGGCGGGTCTGCGCGCAGTGCCGAACTGGCGAAAACCCTAGATGTATCAGAGGAAACCGTACGCCGGACGATCAAGGCGCTGTCAAAATCCGGCGTCTTGGAACGGATGTATGGTGGTGCCTATTTGACCGGCCCCCGCGAGGCCCCCAGTTTCGTGCGCCGCATTGCCAAGCATTCAAAAGAGAAACGCGCCATTGCAACGACGGTTGCCCAACAGGTGCGCGACGGGATGAGCCTGTTTCTAGATGTGGGGTCAACCACCGCTTTTGTCGCCGAAAAGTTACGTGATCACTTTCGACTGACGATCGCCACGAATTCCATTGGCGTTGCACAGGTTCTGGCCAACCATAATGGCAATCACGTGCATTTGCTGGGCGGCGAAATGCAGACTGACGAACGGGGCACCTTTGGGTTTGTGACTGAACAGCAGTGTCGCAGGTATGCCTTTGATCTGGCAATCCTCAGCACCGATGCCTTGCAGGCGCGCCACGGATTTTTGAACCTGAACGCCGCCGAGGCGAATTTGGCAGGGGTTGTCGCCGATTGCGCCGAACGGGTGCTGGTGGCGCTGGATCATCATAAATTCAACCAGACCGCCCCGCATTCCGGACTGAAACCACGCGCTGTGGATATGATCGTCACCGATCAACAACCAGACCCAGAACTCGCGCAGGCGATATCGAACTGGGGCATTGAAATGCGCCTTGCAACCGGAGGCAACGATGCAGCCCAAAACTAACGCCGACCATGCCCTCACGATTGCCCGATTTGCAGCCAAAGCAGCCATGGGATATTTCCGCGGGCCTTTGGGGACCCAGTTCAAGGATGACGCCAGCCCGGTCACCCAAGCGGACAGGGGCGTTGAAACGCTGGTGCGGGACTATTTGACGCAGCATTTTCCAGACCACGGCATCTTTGGCGAAGAACACGGGATTGAAGGTGCGGGCAACCGCGAGATGTGGATCATCGACCCCATCGACGGAACCCGATCATTTCTGTCTGGTCATCCTCTTTTCGGGTTCCTGCTGGGGCATCTGATCGATGGCATTCCGCAGATCGGGGTGATCGGGATGCCCGCGCTGGACGAAATATTCTTGGGCGTCAAAGGCGAAGGTGCTGCGTTGAATGGTGCGCCAATCCGCTACTCGACCCAGACGGACCTTGATCAGGCGATCTTGTACATCAACGAGGGTGAAAAGATCTATGCCGCACATCCGCAAATCTTTGCAGCGCTCACGCAGGCCGGACAAACCCGCCGGTTTTCTTATGATTGCTATCCACATGCTTTGCTCGCGGCGGGCCATGTGGATGCGGTCGTGGATTATGATCTACAACCCTATGATTACTTGCCCCTGATGGTCGTGATCCAAGAAGCCGGCGGCATCATCACCGACTGGGAGGGCAAGCCCCTGACACTGGATTCGGACGGAAAAGTGCTGTCTGCGGCGACGCCCCAAATACACGCACAGCTGTTGGCGATGGTCGGGCGCTAGACGTGGTAATTGTCAAATTTCTAATCAGTATCGCCGGTGCAACCATGCTGTTGCTATTTGCCGTGGGCCTTGTACGCACCGGGATTGAACGCAGCTATGGCGCGTCTTTCCAACGTGTCATGACGGGCCAGCGCGGTCCTTTGCAATCAAGTCTTGTGGGGATGATACTGGCGCTTGTGCTGCAAAGTTCGGCTGCTGTTGCCGTTTTAACAGCGGGTTTTGCGGCAAGCGGTTTGCTAGCCTTCAGCACCGGGCTGGCGATTGTTCTGGGCGGTGATTTGGGATCGGCCCTGATCGTTCAAGTGCTTTCGGCCGATTTAACATGGCTGGTGCCGGTCCTGCTGGCCGTCGGGGGCTGGCTATACCTGAAAACGGAATCCAAAAAGCTGCGGCAGGCGGGGCGCATCGCCTTGGGCATCGCCTTGATCCTGATTTCGCTGCAGTTCCTGCGTGACGCGATGGAGCCCATCCGCGACAGCGCCTTTCTCCCTGCCGTGTCTGATTACCTTGCGCGCGACTATGTCACCGCCTTTCTGGTGGGCGGCACACTGGCATTTTTGATGCACAGTTCGGTTGCTGCAATTTTGATGTGCGTCACCTTGGTTCAGGTCGGCGCAATCCCGTTTTCCGCAGGCCTGTCACTGGTGTTCGGGGCCAATCTGGGCAGCGCGTTTATCCCGGTTTGGCTGACCCGCGGGATGGATTTACCTGCGCGACGGATCGTATTTGCCAACCTGATGTTACGCGGGGCTTGGGCCGTGATCTGCCTGTTTGCGGTCAACATTGCGTTGGATGTGACTGTGGTCGGGGCAGACTCCAGCAGCCAGATGCTGGTGATTGCGCATGTTGCCTTCAATACGTCCGTCTTGGTGCTGGCGTTACCGTTTTGCAAATGGCTGCAAGCGCCGCTTGAACGGATCTGGCCCGACCCGACACAAAGCCAAGCGTTTCACCTCCCGTCCCGTCCGGAAACCGCGCTTGATCCTGCCAACGTAGGATCGCCCACCCAAGCGGTGGCGTCGCTCAAGCGCGAATTACTGCGCATGACAGAGCTGGTCGAGGCAATGTTCCTCCCCGTTATGGATTTGTACCGTTCTGGTGAAAAGTCGCATATCAAAGCCGTTCAATCCCTGGACCAAGAGGTCAACGCCTGCCTGACCCGGATACGGGCCTTTACGGCTGGCCTTTCCGTCAAGATGATGGACCCCGAAAATGGCCGTGCTGCCCGCGAAATGCTGGAGTATGCCGTACGTCTTGAGACAGCTGGCGATGTCGTCGCCGAACGGCTGACAGTGCTGGCTGGAAAACTGGGCAAAGCGGGCAGCGCGTTTTCCGATGACGGCTGGTCAGAGCTGCAGCATCTGCACGAGAATATCCTCGCCAATATGAAGCTCGCGTCGAATGTCCTGATCTCGGACGATCTGGAAAGCGCGCGTTTGCTGAATATGGAAAAGACCGAGATTAAACGGGCGGAACGTGACAGCAGGAAAAAGCATTTCAGACGTCTGCAGGCAGGCGATCCCAAAAGCTTTGCCACCAGCGATATTCATCTGGAAACCCTGCGCGCCTTCCGCGACTTCAACAGCAATATCGCGGCGGTAGCGACGCCAATCCTTTATGCAAACGGTCAGCTTCTTGAAACGCGGCTGATCGAAGAAATGCCCGACCGCCAGACCACCTCGTAATACCCAACCAAGGCTTGTCGCCATGTCCCTGTCGATCATCGCCATCATCCTTACCGCAGCGCTTTTGCACGCTGTGTGGAATGCGATCGTCAAGACCGCAATCGACCGCACGACAACGTTGGGGCTGGTTGCTTTTGGGCATGTCTTGCCCGGTGCCGTTATGGTCGTGATCCTGCCCCTGCCAAGCGCGGAAAGCTTTGTCTATATCGGGCTGTCGACGGTGGTTCACTTTGGCTATTTCTATTTGCTCGGCCGCGCGTATCAACATGGCGACCTTAGCGTCGTCTATCCTATCGCCCGTGGCATTGTCCCGGCACTTGTGTCGCTATGGGCATGGCTCCTGTTGGGCGAAGTCCTGCCGCCTCCGGTCTGGATCGGCATTGGATTGATTGTCGCTGGCATATTGCTGAGCAGTTGGAAACCACTGCGCAGCGGCGTGGGAAAATCAGCCCTGATCTTGTCCTTGGGGACAGGCTTTTGTATCTCTATCTATTCATTGGTCGACGGGGTCGGCGTGCGTCTGTCGGGTGGCACGCTTGGCTATTGGGCATGGGGTGCCTTTTTGCACCTCTTCATCGCAAGCTTTGCCGGATGGCGGCGCCGCGATACATTGATGCAGCTGCCAATCCGTATTTGGGTCACAGGGATTGCAGGCGGGATGGTGTCGATGACCGCCTATGGCCTTGTGCTGTACGCAAAGAATTTTGCGCCTTTAGGGGCCGTTTCGGCGCTGCGCGAGACATCCGTAATCTTTGCCACTCTGATCGGCTTTTTCATCCTCAAGGAAGGGAACTGGCAGCGCCGTTTGGGGGCTGCTGTTTTGATGGTCTTCGGGGTTGCGGTGATCGGTCTTTATGCCTGAAGAACAAACTGCACCGCCGGTGCACCACTACACACCTTAGGGAATACGCACCCAGAATGACGACTTGTGCCGGTGCACCTCGCGCAGGCGGGCCACATAGGCATCATGGGACAAGAACCGGCCGTAATCCGCAATCTCGGCGTCCGCCGCTGCGCAGTCCATCAAATGATCTGCTGCATGTGCATAGCGGGTTGACCGGCCATCCCAAAGCGCGTGATCAATCATCGACCGCCATACCAAAACCGCAGCAAAGGGATGCCTATTGCGCAATGCCTCGGCGGCGGGGGTCAAAACCTGATAGAGGTCGCCGTTCAATTCGGCAGCGCGGTCTTCGATCAGGCGCGCGGCAAATGGCAAATCGGGCCATTCCAAAAAGAAGCGCAGCGCGGCTGTCATATCATCAAACTGTGCCGCATGGGCTTTGGCGGCATCCTCGAATTCGATATCCTCGAAATCGGGCAGCACCTTCAGATAATCTCGCAGCGCCTGCACATCCAGCGTGTCGCAGAACACTTCCCAACGGTGGCTTTGTGCCTCGGGTACACGGTCCAGCGCCAGCAGGCTGGCGATATAGGCAGCGTCCCATTCGGCATCCCGACCGCCAACATCTGCACCGATCAACACGTCCAGCGCGTCCTGGGGGCGCGCGGCATCGGACAATATTTGCGCAACCTCGGCAGCGATGCGCGGGCGGGTCAAGTCCTGCGCGGAATATTGTGCGATATAGCCGTCAATATCACCCTGCGCGGCTGCAATGTCTTGCAGGCACATTTTCACCAGCCGCGTCTTTTGATCCGCAGCGAAATTCCCACCCGAACTGCGCAGATCACGCAAGAACTGAAGCGCGGCATGGTCTTGCGTATCTTGCGCCGGCGCGCCTTGATGCGTGATCACCAAGGTCTTGAGGTGTTCAAGACCTTCATCCCCCAAAGCAGGGGCCAGCAGACCGATGATCCCGTCAAATTCGCCATACCCATTGTCGCGTACTGCGTCCCACACGCGCACCGCCAAATTCTGCGGCTCTAGCCCGGCCTTTGGTGCGATTTGCGAAAATTCGGTCAAAGCCGCGCGAAACACATCACCCACGTCGCCCCTGCTGTCATCAACACGCTCGTAAACGGACGGGGCGATCTCAATGAACTGCCACAACAATTCAAACGCCTCAGCGGGGGCTTCGGGGGCGATCTTGCCGGTGATCATTTCGGCTTGGGTCGTCAGATCCTTGACCAATGTCTTACGCTTGCGCCACCCGACAAAGCTGGTCGACCTGCGGATCGACACCAAGCGCTTGCGCACGTCGCGTGCCAGCTCTTCCGGGCCAAGGTTGTGGCTTAGCTCAAGCCGCAACCGGCGTTTGATATCGGCGCTACCGGCACTGACCTCGATCAGCAGATCGGCAAGGCGGTCGGCACCAAGGGCTGCCAAATTGGCTTGGTTCAGGGTTTTCTTTGACATGGGTTATGTCTCGCACCTGTTCTGCCCAATGAAAAGACCGCCGATGCCCAAGGCCTGCCCTCACCTGTCGGTCTTTGACGCGGACAACGTCAATTCTATTGTTTCGGATTCTCGCAAAGCCCCTCCGCCACAATGTTTTTGTTTCTTGCCCCATTCTTACCGCATTCGACCAATAATTAAGGTTAACGAAAGCTCAAGGTAGGGAAACGCCCAAGCTTTCCAGAGGACGAAGTCGGCATCAGTTCGGCGCGCCTTGAGGGTAACGAGTTGAGGGTAAGCAGATGGTAGATTTTACAACACTTCGGGAAATCGCAGGATCGGACCGCGTTCTGACAACTTCGGGAAAGGAGCATTCGAATGGCTGATCGTTTTAACGTTTTCTATCTCGGGAATGTCCCTTCGATCGACCCGACCGAAGGGAATTCAATCACTGAAAACGCAGCTTCGCTGCAAACCCAAAGCTTTGGATCCTCTACCGACCCACTTTACAATAACATCCAATCGATGTCGCCGGGCTCTGACGGTTATGGCAACTCGTCAACCGGTGCATATAACTCAAACAACAACGCGTTTGGCGGGCCGGATAACTTCAGAATTAACGATGGCGCGGACCAAACATTCGATGCGATCGCGACCTATAACGCAACGATCACCTATGCAAATGGTATGCCTCCGCAAACCATCGTTGCGATTGTGTTTCAAGACACCAATGGCAATCTCTATCTCGCGCCCGCCTCTTCGGCCAACCCAAACACCCCCTATCAGGCTGCGCTTGAGGCAAGCCCGATCCAATCCATAACCTTCGGCTCACCGGTTTCCACCAATACCAACATGAGCGGAAGTCGTGTCGATACCGACTATGTTCAGCCCGACGGCTGGTTTGACGGGTCTGCCGGTGCCGACGTATTGAATTCTGGCAGTTTCGATAGCGAAGCGGACCAAGTCAGCAATTCTGCGAATGCCATTGATGCCGCGGGCGGAAACGATACCGTCAATGCCGGCGGCGGAAATGATACCGTATTTGGCGGGGCAGGCGATGATGTCTTGAACGGCGGCACTGGCGACGACTTGCTGCGCGGCGATTCTGCGATAGGGAATGAAACAACCTTTTCCTGGGCTGCGCAGGGTATCGGCGACGGGGTCAGTGTCACCTCTGGCGTGACAGGCAACACCGTGTCCGGCGACATTCAGGTCGCAATGACCGTCGCACAAGAAGAGAACTTCCAGTCCGCAACCATGGAAACCGGCGACCCGTTGTATGATTACAATGGTGTCAGCGACACATCATCGATTTCTGTCTTTGGCGGGGCGATAGGTGTCGACCCCAACACCGCAACCGTATCAATCAACTTTTCCGCGCAGAACGCGAATGTTTCGAACGAAGTCACCAAAGTTACGTTCGGGATTTTTGACGTCGACACTGCAAACGGGTTCAACGACGAAATTTTCGTCCGGGCCTATGATGCCAACAACAATCGCGTGGCGGTCAATCTGACAGCTGGCAACAGCACGACCCTTAGCGTGAATGATACAACCGGTCAGGCGCTGTCCACAGGGGCGGGCCTGGGTGCCACGGATTCGATGACCGGCTTTGTCAAAGTCGAAATTGCGGGTCCCGTTGCGCGGATCGAGATTGATTATAACAACCCCAACCCCGGTGACACGACACATGCGATGCGCATCGGTGACCTGACCCTGTCGCCAATCGTTACGAATGCTGCGGGCAACGACACCATCTCGGGCGGCGATGGCAACGACACGATCTTTGGTGAGGCCGGAAACGATTCCCTTGTGGGCGGTGCGGACAATGACAGCATCAGCGGCGGCGCCGGCAACGACACAATCCTTGGTGGCACCGGCAACGACACACTTTCTGGCGGTGACGGTGCTGATCTGTTTGTCATGCAAGACGGGTATGGCGTTGATGTCATCACCGGTGGCGAGGGCGGCACAGACAACGATACGTTGGATTTCAGCGCCCTGACCAGCGCCGTATCGGTAAACTATACAGGGATCGAAGCGGGTTCGATAACCAACGGTGCCAACAGCGTCAGTTTCTCTCAGGTTGAAAACCTGATCCTCAGCAATTTTGCCGAGAACGTCGATGCAAGCCTGTTTGATGTGGCGCTTGATACCGGCGGCGGCAATGATACGATTTCGGTCGGGTCTGGCACCTATTCCATTGATGCGGGCGACGGCAATGACCGGATCATCCGCACAGAGGTCACCAATTCAACCGAAGCCGGGTCGGTCATTGACGGCGGGTCAGGTGTCGACACCTATGTGGCCGGCGGCTCTCTTGGTATCAGCACGATCAACCTTGAGGCCAGCCAGCTTGAATTTCTAGGGGCGAGCCGCGGCAGCCTGCTGAACTTTGAAAATGTCGAACTGGACAATATCGCCGCCTCTGTCGTGGGGAATGATGGTGCCAACGTCATCACGGCGACGGGCGATTTTGACAATCTGTTGTCGGGTGGCGGCGGCGATGACCTGATTAGTGCGGGCGGTGGCAACGACACCATCGACGGAGGCATTGGTAACGACACAATCGATGGCGGCACCGGGAATGACACGCTTGACGGCGGGGCAGGGAATGATCGCCTTACCGGTGGTGCAGGCAATGACGTTTTCGTCTATTCGGGCGGCAATGATGTCATCACCGACTTCAACGCAGGCAACACAGGCACGCTGACTGATGAAGACGCGACCAACAATGATTTCATTGATCTCAGCGACTACTACGGCAAAGTTTTTGATCTGAAAGCTGACTTAGCGGACAACGGCATACTGGATCAATCCAACTTTGCGACTGTTGACTACACTGGCAAAACGCTCTTTTCCGGCGGATCGCTTGAATTTTTGGGGGCAACACCATCAAGCTTTACCGTAGAAAATACCGGCGTCGTGTGCTTTGGTAAAGGCACTGCCATCCGCACCCCGGATGGTGATGTGCTGGTCGAAGACCTGAAGGTCGGCGATCTTGTCACCACGATGGACAACGGACCCCAACCCATCCGCTGGATCAACAGCCGCAGCTACGGACCCAAGCAGATGGCAGCCGCCACGCATATCCATCCTGTTCTAATCAAGCGCGGCCTTTTCGGTGCCGAGCGTGATTTGTGGGTCTCACAGCAGCACGGTATTTTGCTTGGAAGTAACGGCGACCAGTTCGCACGCGCCAAACATCTGGCCGAAAGCACAGAAGGCGTCCGCATTGCCCGTGGCAAGAAATCGGTGACATACATTCATCTGATGTTCGACGCGCATGAGGTTATCTTTGCTGAAAACGTCGCATCAGAAAGTTTCTATCCCGGTCCGATGGCCCTGAAAACCATGACAGCGCAAGACCGCTTTGACTTTGCCAGTGTCTTGCCAGCGCTTGGTCTGGGCACGGTAGAGCGGGAGACCGTGGTCAAAGTCTTTGGCGACACGGCCCGGACATTCATCAAGCGCAAGGACGTGATCAAAGGGACTGGCACCAATGGCTGCCGCGACAAACTGACATGGTCGAGAATGAAAACACCTTCACCCAAAACTCTTTTGGAAAGCGCCAATTTGGCGCAGTCGCAAGCCGCGCAAAAATCGCCAAATCGTCGCAGATTTGGGCAACTGCCGATTGCCTGCTGAAGAATGTCGCTTTCGCTGTTGTAACTCGGGGGGCGAGTTGCGAAAAATAGGGTATGAATTCTACTCCTCCGCTACCGCTTTTGGTTTTTTCCGATCTGGACGGCACGCTGATCGATCACCAAACTTATAGCGCCGCCGCCGCCGACCCCGCGTTGAAGGCGCTTAAATCTTGCGGTGCCGGGCTGGTTATGGCCAGCAGTAAAACCGGACCAGAGATATCCAGAATACGCGATGCGCTTGGCTGGTCTGACTGGCCAGCAATTATTGAAAACGGGGCAGGGGTTTTACCCCCCAAGGATGCAGGGCTGAAGGATAGCGCGCAATACGATCAGCTGCGCGGCCATTTGAACACGGTGCCACAGCACCTGCGCAGCCTGTTTCGCGGCTTTGGCGATATGGACGCAGCCGACGTGGCCAAGACAACCGGACTGCCGGTCGATGCTGCCAGACTTGCGAAAACCCGCGCTTTTTCTGAACCCGGTTTGTGGGACGGCACGGTGGCACAGCGCGCGGCCTTTCTGGATCACCTTGCAGGGCAGGGCGTTACATGCCGCGAGGGAGGCCGGTTTCTGACACTCTCCTTTGGTCAGACCAAGGCTGACAGGATGGCCGAAATGATCGACCAATACCGGCCCGACCACACAATCGCCTTGGGCGACGCGCCAAACGACATCGAGATGCTGGAAACCGCCGATATCGGCGTGATCATCGCCAACCCGCATCGCGCACCTTTGCCCCCGCTCAAGGGCGAAACTGATGGCCGGATAACGCGCACCCGCCTTGCAGGGCCGCAGGGTTGGAACCAGTCAATTCTGGCCCTGCTTGATACCTTACAGCTTACCTAGGAACGATTTATGTCAGATTTTCATCAAAACGGTAACATCGCGACGCTGCACAATCTGCGCACCCGGTCGTTAGAAGAAATGACCTACGAGCTTGAGACCTTTGCCCAGAACCGGAAAATGGCATTGATCCTGCCGTGCCTGTATTCAGAGCTTGAGACCGACGCGATGCCCAACATTCTGGCAGAGCTGTCCAAGGTCACGTATCTGCACCGCATAATCATCGGTCTTGACCGTGCCGACGAGGCGCAATTCCGTCACGCCAAGGAATTTTTCAAAGGCCTGAACCAAAAGCATATTGTGATCTGGAACGACAGCCCCCGGATGCTGGAGCTTGGCGCCCGGCTTGATGCCTTGGGGTTGGCCCCGTCCGAGCAAGGCAAGGGCAAGAATGTCTGGACGGCACTGGGATATTTGATGTCCTGTGAGGACAGTGCGGTGATGGCCCTGCATGATTGCGATATCGTGACCTATACCAACGAACTGCTGGCGCGGCTGATCTATCCCGTGGCCAATCCGAACTTTCCCTATCAGGTCGCCAAAGGCTATTACGCGCGCGTCGGCAGCGACAAGCTGAACGGACGCGTGACGCGCCTTTTGGTCAGCCCGCTTTTGATTGCCCTGAAAAAGGTCGTCGGTGACAGGGACTATATCGAATATCTGCGCAGTTTCCGCTATCCGCTGTCGGGCGAATTTGCCATGCGCACCGGCATTCTGCCTGATCTGCGTATCCCGTCCGATTGGGGTTTGGAAATCGGCGTATTATCCGAGGCGTGGCGCAATCTGGCACCCAAGGCGGTTTGTCAGGTCGAAATTTGCGACAACTACGATCACAAACACCAAGACCTGTCACCAGAAGACGCCACCGCAGGCCTAAGCCGGATGTCGACCGACATTTGCAAAGCGATCTTTCGCAAGCTGGCGGCGGATGGCACGATCTTTACCAACAACATCTTCCGCACTCTCAAGGCGACCTATTACCGGACCGCGCTGGATCTGCTTGAGGCATATCATGCGGATGCCGTCATGAACGGGCTGACCATCGACAGGCACAAAGAAGAACAAGCGATCGAACTTTTTGCCGAAAACATCATGCGCGCCGGTAATTTCTTTATCGAGAACCCGCACGAAACGCCGTTTATTCCGACATGGAACCGCGTCCATTCGGCTGATCCGGATTTTCTGGCTGACCTGCACGCCGCCGCTGCGGCAGACGAGGCTGAATTCGTCTAGGACCGGTTGGTGATCCAACGGCACTGATACGGCGCAAGGGTGACCGTTTCGGCACTTGCCAAGATCGTTTCGCCCGACAGCAGATCAACCCAGTTTTCGTCTTCGATCATGTTGACCGAATTTGTCGGCACAGTAATTTCTTGGTCGCTGACATTGTGCAACGCAAAGATTGACTGACGCCGGTCAATGCTTTGACGCCACACGCCAAACACGCGCGGGTCTTCTAGATTGACGGTAAATTGCGTGGCGTTCGGATGAAACGCTATCTGCGCACCGCGCAGTTTCAACCGCCCGGTCAGCGCCTCAAGTACCCGCGCTTGATCCGTGGCGGGATCGGCCAACAGCGCTTGCAACGTAGGATAATCCCAGCGGTGCCGGTTGATCGCGCGGTTCATGCCACGAAATTCGACCTGCGCGTGGTCATTGGGCGTCGCCAGCAGCGAATGAATGTAAAATGCGGGTATCCCCTCAAGCGACATGACGATGGTTTGCGAACAAATAAAGCGGTCGAAATGGTGGGCATCTTCGCCCTTGAAGGTGCTTTTCATGGCCTCAAAAAAGGTGATGTTCAGCTCGTAGGGGGATTGCCCCCCGTCGGGCAGCGCCCGCATCGACACCAGCCCACCGGCCTTACGCACCGTGTCGATCACCTTGTCTTTTTCTGCCTCCGGCAGCACCCCTTCGGCGGGTCGCATCCCGATCCCGTCATGGCTGGCGGTGAAATTCAGATAGGCGCACCCCATCGGTGCCGGGGGCATCGCGCGTTGCCACTTGTGCAGATACGTCGCCGACCCCGACATCATCGCATGCAGGATCAACGGCGGCAGAGGGAAGTTATAGATCGCATGCGCTTGGTCACCCGCGCCAAAATAGCTTAGATTTTCAGCTTTGGGCACATTGGTTTCCGTCAGCAGAATGATCTTTTCAGACGCGTAATCGCACAGCAGCCGCATCAACTTGATCACAGCATGAGTCTGGGGCAGGTGGATCGACGGGCTGCCCGCCACCTTCCACAAAAAAGCCACAGCATCGAGCCGGATAATCTTAACGCCGTTATCCACGTGCAACCGGATAATGCGCAAGAACTCAAGCAGCACCTCCGGATTGCGGAAATCCAGATCAATCTGGTCGTGGCTGAAAGTACACCAAACATGACGCGGACCATTCGGTGTATCGACCTCTTGCAACAAGGGCGTCGTGCGGGGCCTTACAACCATGCTCAGATCATCGTCGGGCGAGGCTTCGAAAAAGAATTTATCATAGGGTGCTTGGCCTTGGCGGTAAGCGTTGAACCAGTTGCCCTGGCTCGACACATGGTTCAGCACCAGATCCGACATCAATGTGAAATCACTCGCAATCCGGTTGATATCGGGCCAATCCCCCAATTGCGGGTTCACCGCCCGAAAGTCAGAAACGGCAAAGCCATCGTCGGATGTATAAGGAAAGAAGGGCAGAATATGGACCGAGTTTATCGCGCCCTTAAGGTGCCGGAGTAAAAAATCATGCAGCAAATCCAGTGGCTTGTAGGCCCCGTCAATGATCGAGTTTCCATAGCTGATAATCAGCGCGTCGCGCTGCGACCAAAGCGCGTTGCCCGGCACACGCCCGCGTTTGCGCCGTGGCATTTCATCTGGCCAGAATGCGTCGATAATGTGGCTTGTCAGAATGTCTGGATCAAGCTCCGGATAGACCTGTTGCACAAGCTGCGCAATCTTGACGCTGATCGAGGGGGATTTCTCTGCCATGAAAGCACTGCCTGTATAATTTTTCGATCAGATTGGACCAACCATACAAAAAAGCAAAGGTCTTCAACAGCATCGCACGTTGCCTGCGCCTCAACACGGGCACGTCATTGCCTAAGGATTGTGCAGATTAATTAACATAACTATCATTACAAGAAACTTATTGCCACGCCCAACCTGAGCGTGGCATGCGTTGGCTGCCCTACATTCCGGGCAGCCAAAGTGCGAGTTGCGGGAACAGGATCAGCAATGCCACCAACAGCATGGAACAGCCCATGTACGGGAAGGCGGACAGGTATATTTCGCGCATGGTGGTGTCTTTGGGCGCGACCCCCTTCATCACGAATAACAGCAATCCAAAGGGCGGCGTCGTAAAGCTGATCTCGAGCGCCAAAAGGATGATCAGGCCGAACCAGATCGGATCAAACCCAAGGCTGGCTGCCAAGGGAAAGAAGATTGGCACGGTCAGTAACATCATCGAGATTTGTTCCATGAACATCCCCAACAGCAAGAGGACACCGAACATCACCAAAAGCATCGCGACCGGGGCCAGATCAAACGATGTCGCCCAACGGATCAACCCCGATGACGCCCCCGAGAACGCCAGCAACTGGCTGAACGTCGCAGAGCCGAACACGATCAGATAGGCCATCAACGTCACACGCAACGCCCCTATGACGGATTTCTTTATCGACTCCCACGTTAGGCATCGAAACAAAACCGCCAAGATCAACACACCAAGCGCACCGAATGCTGCCGCCTCGGATGGGGTGATCAAACCGCCGACCATGCCAATCACGATCAATACCATGACCGACAGCATCGGCATCACGTCGCCAAACAGCAGGCGCATCTTTTGGCCCAAGCTTAGCGTTTCGACGTCATAGGCCGGTGCCGCAGACGGATCGATCTTGGTCTGGATGTAAATTGTCGCAATATAAAAGCTGGCAAGGATCAGGCCGGGAATGATCCCCGCGATCAGCAGTGCGCCAACGTCGATCCGCGCCAGCGTCGCCAGTAGAACAGCCAAAGCCGACGGCGGGATGATGATCGCCAAACCGCCTGTGCCAAGGATCGGGCCGATGGACATGTGCTTTTTATATCCGCGTGTTGTCATCTCGGGCACCATCAAACTGCCCAGCAAGGCGGTTGAGCCCATGGATGACCCAGACAAAGTCGAAAACGCGGTGCCCCCCAGAACCGTCACATAAGACAGACGCCCCGGCAGTTTGCCCAACAACCGGTCAATTGCGTTGAACATCCGCGCGCCCAAACCGGTGTGGAAAAAGATTTCGCCCATCAGCAAGAACAGCGGGATCGGGACAAGCGCATAATTCGTCAGCCCGCCAAATCCGTTGTTCAGCAACAAGGTGATGCCCTTTGCACCGCCCATAAAGAACCACGCACCAACGATATTGGCCGCCAAAAACGCCAATGCAACCGGCATGCCAATCGCCATCAAAACAAGGATCGACCCCAGCAATAGGGCCAGCGATTCAAACCATTCCATTATTCGTGTATCCCTGCTTCGCCGGAATGCATCAGGTCATCACCAAAAACAAAACGGGAAAATTCAATTGCCATCAGGCCAAAGCTGACCGGAAAGGCGATGGTGAGTATCCATTTAGGAAAGTAGTAGGCGCGCACATCCAGATCGTTGCGCGCGATATTGCCAAGGAACAGTTCCGCCCCTTTCCATGCAAGGATCAGCGACACCAGAACGCAAAGCGCTGCCACCAGACGGCTGACGACCCGCCGCACACGCGTGGGCAGCGCCGCCGTGACCAGTTCAATGTGAACATGCCCCTTTTCGCGCACCAGCCACGGCGCGCCCAGCATGGTCATGTACAGAATTGCATATTCGGACGAGGTGAAAAGCCACGCAAACGGCTGTAATCCGCTGTTGCGCATCACCACCGACATGATGACGGAAATCATCAGCCAGACCAGCATGATGCCCGCAATTCCAGCCATGGCATACAGGAACCCCCTATATAGCTTGCCGACCGTTTCCATATGCTGCCCCTCGTTCAAAAAAATACGGCGCGCCAGAAATCCGGCACGCCGCGTTGGTTTTTACTTCTTGTAGAAAAGCTCGATCAGCTTGTCATAGTTGCCATCACCTTGGGGGCTTTCGGCCATCAGGCCCTTCATGCGGTCCCATGTGTTCTGGGTCGCAGCTGCCAGATAGGCTTCGGCGGCATCGCCTTCCAACGTGATAACCTCCATGCCTGCTTCTTCCAGCTTGGCGAAATCTTCATCACGCACGGCACCCAGTTTGGCAGAGCTTTCGGCCTCGTGCGCGATGGCGACATCTTGCAAGATCGTACGGGATTCCTCGGACAGGGAATTCCACTTTTCAAGGTTCACAATCGTGCCAAGGTCGGTCGAGAAAAAGCACGGCTCGATCCGGTAGTTCAGGAACTCGTTCCATTTCAGATCGATCAGGCCGATCTGTGTCCAACCCGTCGCGTCCACCACGCCACGTTCAAGCGCGGAATAAACTTCGGTGGTGGGCAGATCGATAACCTGCGCGCCAAGGTAGTCGGTGAAAAACGCATTATAGACCGCATTGCCGCGCAGTTTCAGGCCCGACACATCAAGGTTGCCGTCAGCGTCCAGAGTAGGTTCGTTGCGGGTCCACAGGTTGTAGCAAACACCGGAATCGAACCAGCCCAGATATTTGACGCCCATCTTCTCTTGGTGAATCTGGTCAATCAGTTCGATCCCGCCGTTGGCGCGCACTTCGGCCCCGGTCATGTTCGATGTGACCAACGCATCTTTTTCAGGCAATGCACCGGCATAGAAACTGCCCGGCGTATAGACCATGTCGACCACGCCAGACCGCACAGCGTCAGGCTGCTGGAACATGCCGATGGCCTCTGGCCCGCCGCGCACTTCGATCTGGATCACGCCCTCGCCAGCGGCATTCACCTTGTCCACGAACTCAAGGAAAGACTTGGTATAGATCAGCGATTCAGGAAAGGCGTGAACGGCTGTAATCGTATCTTGCGCAAAGGCTGCCGATGTCAGCGCCGTTGTGGCAAGGATGCTGCCAAAAATCGTATGTTTCATAGTGTCGTACTCCCGTTGATGGGGTGCTTTTTGCTCCCCGTTTTATTTTGACCCTCGCCCCTTTTGGGCAAAGGCCCCCTTACGTCGCAGGCAAAGCCCACGGATGCGCCGCAAAGCGTGCTGCGCGAAACTTGGTAATCTGATCATTGTGCTGGGTGGTCAGGTCGATATCGTCCCAACCATTCACCAGTTTTTGCTGCCAGACCGGATCCAGATCGAAAGACACCGTTTGGCCGCCGATCTTTGCGGTACCGCTGGACAGATCGACAATGGCAGGCGCGTCGTCTTGGCCAAGGGCTTCGATCAAGGCTTCGATCTCGTCCTCACTCAGACGTGCGGGCAGCAAGCCGTTATTCACCGCGTTGCTGGCAAAGATGTCGCCAAAACTGGGGGCAAACACCGCCTTGATCCCGAAATCGACCAACGCATAGACCGCCGCCTCGCGGCTGGAACCGCTGCCGAAATTGCGCCGTGTGACCAGAACATCGGCGTGGCTGTACCTGTTCAGCACATGATCTGCCTGATCCTGCCGCACATCATGCAGCAAAAACGGTCCATAGCCATCGCTGCGCGGTGCCGACATGAACCGCGCGGGGATCAATTGATCCGTGTCGACGTTCGCCTGTGGCAAGGCGACGGCGCGCCCTTCAATCTTGGTCCAACCGCTCATGTCCGTCCCTCCAGCAAGGGGCGCACATCGGCGAGATGGCCCGTGACTGCCGCTGCGGCGACCATGGCCGGGCTCATCAGATGGGTGCGTGCACCACGGCCCTGACGGCCCTTAAAGTTCCGGTTGGTCGACGACGCACAGCGCTTGCCCGCATCAACGCGGTCGCCATTCATCCCGACGCACATTGAACATCCTGAATCGGCCCATTCCAGACCCGCTTCGGTAAATATCTGCGCCAACCCTTCGGCCTCGGCTTGCGCCTTGACCAAGGTCGATCCGGGCGACACCAGTCCCGGCACTTTGGACTTGCGCCCTGCCAATACCTTGGCCGCAAGCCGCAAATCTTCGATCCGGCCATTGGTACAGGATCCGATGAATACCTGATCAACGGCAATGCTTTGCAACGGCATGCCCGCATGCAGGCCCATGTAGTCCAACGCTGCGACCACCTGTTCCCGCTTGGCACCGGACAGTGTTGACGGGTCAGGCACATGTGCTGTGATTGGCAAGGCATCCTCTGGCGATGTACCCCATGTCAGCGTGGGTGCGATGTCGGCTGCATCAATTGCAACCTCGCGGTCAAAACTGGCATTCTGATCCGTCTTCAGCTCTTGCCAATCGGCAACAGCTTTATCCCAATCCGCCCCTTTGGGCGCGAAATTGCGGCCCTTGATGTAATCGAACGTCACCTGATCGGGTGCGATCAACCCCAGACGTGCCCCGCCTTCGATGCTCAGGTTGCACAGCGTCAGGCGCCCTTCCATGGTCAGCGCCTCAACAGCCGACCCTGCATATTCAATCGCATGGCCGCGTGCGCCATCTGCACCCAATTGTGCGATCCAGTGCAAGGCAAGGTCCTTGGCAGAGACACCTGCCCCCAAGGTGCCGTTTACGGTGATCCGCATGGTTTGGGGGCGCTTTTGCCATATCGTCTGCGTTGCCAGAATATGCGCAACCTCGGTCGCCCCCACACCAAACGCCAGCGCCCCAAAGGCCCCGTGGGTCGACGTATGGCTATCGCCACAGTTGATCAGCAAACCCGGCAAGGTTAGACCCTGTTCCGGCCCGATGACGTGAACAATCCCCTGCCCCGGATCGCGCAGATCAAACAAGCGCACCCCATGCGCCCTTGCATTGCGTCCAAGCGTATCAATCATACGCAGAATATCAGCGGCAACTTCGCCCGCGCGGGTGGGCGCGTAGTGATCCACAACGCCAAACGTCAGATCGGGCGCGGCAACCGTCATGCCGCGACTGTCAAGCTTGGCAAAAGCGTGGTGCGACCCCTCGTGGACCAAATGCCGGTCCACCCAAAGTAATGATGTGCCATCCTCGCGCTGCATGACCTCATGCGCGGCCCAAAGCTTGGCGAACAGGGTCTGTGGCGCGGTCATTCAGCGGCCTCTTTGCGGGCGGGGTTAATCACTGGCTCCCAGTGGCGGGCCTTGCCATCGCCCACACGGGTCAATGCCATCTCAAGCTTGAACATATCGGGTCGGTACAGCGCCGACAGGTATTCGACACCGCGCCCTTCGGCGTCTTTCACAACACGGTCCAGCGACAACAAAGGCGCACCAACGCTAACACCTAACACCTCGGCCACATCGGGGGATGCAAGCGTCGCACTGACTGTCTGATGTGCGGCATCCACCTTGACGCCCGACCGCTCAAGCAAACGGAACAGCGGCGTCGTCGCCAGCTCGGCTTCGGTATAGTTCTGCGCGATTTCCTCTGGCACCCATGTGGTCAGGTGGGAAAACGGTTCCCCCTCAACCAAACGCAAACGCACGGCAGCTTGAACGCGGGTCTGACCCTCCAGCCCCAACGCCGCTGCAACGCCACCGGGAGCCGCGCCATAGCTGAACGACAGCAGGCGCGCAGTCGTGTTCTGCCCCATCTCAACCAGTTGCGGCATCAATGAATTAAAATCTGCCGCCATCGACGGGTAAACCTTTGGCGCACAAACCGTTGTTCCGGACCCCGCGCGCCGTTCAATCAGGCCATCACCCTCTAGCGCGTCAAGCGCGCGGCGCACCGTAACCCGCGAAACATCCAGCGTTACGGCCAGCTTCTGTTCGCCCGGCAGTACGGCACCAGCGGCATAAACCCCGCGCATAATTTCCTCGTGCAGGTGCAAATACACGCGCCGCGCCTTGCCCCCTTCGGGAAGCCCCCTGCCCTTCAGAGATGTAATACCTTGCGCCATCGTGACCCCTTCAATTCCTTCCAACCCTAGCGGCTGATTTTTCAAACGCAAGAAATCTATCTACCAAAAGACAAAATATTTGACCTATGCATATGAATTAATCTGTATTACAAAAAATACAGCTTGTGAAAATAAGGAGCCCCCATGCCAGTCATCGAACTGCACGTGATGCAAGGGTATAGTGACACCGAAAAATCCCGCCTCTGCGAGGCTTTGACCCATGCTGTGCGCATCGTGGTCCCCGCCCCACCCGAGGCCGTGACCGTGATGATCCATGATCTTGCGCCGGCAGGCTATATGCGCGGCGGCATGCACCGCACGCCTGCCCCCGCCCTACCCGACCCCGTTACGGTCGTCCGTGATTACCTGACCGCGATGGAAGCCCGCGAGATCGACAAGGCCAGCGATATGCTGGGGGCCGGCTTTACCATGACTTTCCCCGGCACCGCCCCCATGACGCAATTGCAGCAGCTGATCGACTGGGCCAAGCCGCGCTATAAATACGTCACCAAAACCTATTCCGGCTTTGAGGCGCTGCAAACACCGGGTGACGCTACCGTCGTATATTGTCGCGGAACGCTGTCGGGCGAATGGCCGGACGGCACCGCATTCGACGGCATCCGATTTATCGACCGGTTCGAGGTCACAGATGGCCATCTAACCCGCCAAGATGTCTGGAACGACATTGCTGAAACAAGGGCTAACCAATGACCGATACTATTGACCCGATCACGCTTGCCGTTTTGGCCGGGCGGATGGAACAGATTGCAGACGAAATGGACGCGACCCTGTTTCGCGCGGCTTTCAATCCCATCATCGCCGAGGCGCACGATGCGTCGCATGGTCTGTATCATGCGCTGTCTGGCGACACGCTGGTACAGGGAAAATCCGGTTTGCCGATCTTTGTCGGGGTGATGTCGTTTGCCGTTAAGGCCGTGATCGACAAAGCTGCCGAAAATGGTGATCTGGAAGACGGAGATATCTATATCTTCAACGACGCCCATCTTGGCGGTACGCATCTTAGCGATATGCGCCTTGTTAGACCCTATTTCCATGACGGAAAGCTGTTTTGCTATCTCGCCTCGGTAGGGCATTGGCATGATGTGGGCGGCGCTGTGCCCGGCAACTATAACCCTGCCGCCACGGATGCGTTTCAGGAGGCCTTCGTGCTGCCCCCGGTCCGTTTGGCCAAGGCTGGTACAATCCAGACCGACATCATCGACATCCTGATGCGTAACACCCGCTTGCCGCAGTCTGCACAGGGCGATCTGAACGGTCAACTTGGCGCGCTGGACCTTGGGGTAAAGCGTCTGGACGAACTGCTGACAGAATACGGCGCTGAAACGGTACGCGCCGCGCTGGATGCGCTTGGCAACCGGGCCGAAGTGCTGATGCGGTCCGAATTGACCGACCTGCCCGATGGCCGTTGGGAGGCAGAGGATTTTCTGGATAACGATGGCATCACCGACGTACCGTTGAAGATTAAAGTCGCGCTCGAGATCAAGGGCGACACCATGACGCTTGATTTTGCCGGCACGGCAGATCGCTGCGCCGGTCCCGTCAATATCGCGCTGCCCACGGCCGTTGCCACGGCATATGTCGCGATCAAGCACATCTTTCCCGGCCTGCCCGCCAACGCCGGTGTCATGCGCCCGATTGATGTTAAGATTCCTGAGGGGTCATTGCTGTCGGCCCCCTTCCCTGCCCCCGTTGGCGGCTATACAGAGACTATTTTACGCATGATCGACGTGATCTTTGCCGCCGCGTCGCAAGCAGCGCCTGACCGCGTGGTAGCCAACGCTTATGGCACGATCAACGCGCTTTCCATCTCGGGGAAACGCGCGAACGGACAGCCTTGGGTGATGTTCAGCTTTTATGGCGGCGGTCATGGCGGGTCGATTGAAACTGACGGCCTGAACCACGGCAACGCACCTATTTCCACTGCTACCATCCCCCCGATGGAGATCCTTGAGGCCGCCTATCCTGTAATGTTCAAACAATGGGCCTTGCGACCTGACAGTGCTGGTGCCGGTATGCACCGTGGCGGTATGGGCGCGAC